>CAZNTR010000005.1:0-53519 GCA_964575925.1 uncultured Chitinophagales bacterium | reverse complement strand
CTGTTTCTCGCTTGTTTTAGCATAAGATTAAAGAGCCATTTTTTTGGAGAAAAGCGACCAAAAAGAGCATCCACTTCTTTTAAGGTTTCGATTTTTTCATCTTGAAGTGTTGATGATTTCTTTGCGATTTCCGTTGCCAAATATAGTTTTATCATAGGAATAAGTAATTCTGGATTCGTACTTGGGGTAATGGTTTCCAGTTTTAATTCTTCCGCCCAACGATCCCCAAATCGATTAATGTAATTCTGAAATAAATCAGCAACGTTTTTATCTGTGTGAATGAGTTTAATACAATTTTTTTCTCTTTCTGTATTTAGCAGTTTTTCCTTTAAGGAAACATTTTTTTTGATCTCATCAGCAATGCGTTCTAAGTCTTTTGCTGGCTCAGTTGAAATAATTCCGCCTTCGTCTGCCAATAAAGTATTTGCTTTGGATTTAGGGTTTTCAATGTTGAGCGATTCCAATTGTTTTACAACAATTCCAAAAGCAATCATGGCAAAAAAGTCATTGACCAAAGGCGCATCCCATTTTGTAATCAATTGTTTTTCCAATCTTTCATAGACGGTCTTCAAATGAATAGGAGCTTTGTTTTTCAAGGAATCAGAAGGAGCTGAATCTAATGCTTTCTGAAAACGGTAATAAAATTCTTGAACGGAAGATTCAATTTTGAACCACTGACTCAGCACATGAATAATCATGCGAACAAGACGAACATATTTATTTTGATTGGATGGAACGGTTTCTATTTTGATGTTGAGTTTTTCCTTTACTCCCATCATTTGTTCCATAAAACCAGCATTGATTTCGTAACCGGGTAATAAAGATAAAACCCGATACCAATTTCCGAGATTGTAATACACGCGGAATTTCAAATGCCCCAACATCGAAAAAATAGCTTCGTTTTTGATGATTAAAGATTCCTCAACACCAAGAACTCGGCTAAATTGCTTGTACACTTCTCTGTAAATATCTTCAATAAATGAAAACGTGAGAGGCGTTGTCATTCCGGGATAACTTTCCGTGATATTGCTGTTATCCCAAACAATGAGTTCATCTGAAGTATCGGCTAATTCTTTAACATGAGTTATGGGCCGACTTTGTAATAAATACACGTTTTCAGAAGCGATTGCCCATTCAATATCTTGGTACAAACCAAAGAATTCTGTTGATTTATCAACAAGAGCTGCGATTTCATTTAACTGAGATTCAGTTAAAATTCTACTTTCTTGCTCTGTTTTTGCCGAGTTTAGTAAGCTTGTGATTCCGTTTTCTATAACATATTCAAAAGCATCGACTTCTCCAGAAACCAATTGTTCACCAAGTCCAAGTGTTGCAGAAATTCGTTTTGCATTTCTATTTCCTGTAACGGGATCGATTGCAAATGCAACACCGCTCATTTCAGATGGAACCATAGCTTGAATCACGACCGCCATATCAACTGTCTCTTTTAAACTTGCATTGTTATTCAAATAAGACTGAACCGTTTCGGATTGAGCCGATTCCCAAACCTCAATAATTGCTGATATAACTTCGTCTTCTTTAACATTGAGCAAGGTTTTAAACTGACCGGCGAATGAAAGATTACTTCCATCTTCCATCACACTAGACGAACGAACAGAAAACTCAGTAAATCCTTTTAAATCTTGACGAATAGTCTGTAGAATTTCTTCTTGAACTTCTCTTGAAATACTTTTTCCTTTTTGCAGACGAAAATAATCCGCCGAAAGGATAAGAAACGGAGGAACTGGAAAATCTTGTTCTCGCAATTTCCATAAAGAAAACCCTTTTCCACCAGCTTGTTCAAGACTTGGTGAAAGTACATCCGTAGATTTTAAAATAATTGAATCATTCTCCATATTCCCGATATCCCTCCTAATAATAAATACATAGATAAAGTCCAAATGCCCGAAATGTTTTCAATTTTCTTGGCGTTTTTTTCAGTTTGATGTTTAAAAAATCGAAAAGCTACAAAAAGTGCTGCAAAATAAATTAATACCAATAGACCCATTTCGACTAATGAGTAGGACAAGACAAGCATGCATAGAATTGATAGAATAAACACAATACTAAGTTGAACAGCCCAAATGATAACGGATTTTTTTTCGCCCCATAATTTCGAATACGTTTCCACGCCGACTTCTTCTTGTTCTTTAGCTCTAATTTTTCTTCCAATTTCAATAACTAATCCATTGAAAAAAGAGATAATTAGAAATAGCATTAAAAAGGGTGATGGGTCTTCGTTTTTTAAAACCCAATCTAAACCTGTTGTGTATAAATCAAATAAAGGCATGATAAACATGTGGGAAATCATATACACAATAGGATGAGCCTTTAGCCATTTCACAACAAAAAACTCTTTCGTCATTAAAGTCATGTACAATAAAACGAGCCCAACAACACCCAAAATTTCTAGCTGAAAAAAAGTATTTAATCCAATTATGCAGACTAAAGAGAAACCAATAAGCACTTTAAGTTCAAAAAAACTAATTAATCCACGAGGAACAGCTCTATAAGGTCTGAATTGTGCATCTTCTTCTGCATCTTTGAATTCATCAAACAGACGCAATAAGAAAAATAAGAGAAAAGCCGTAAATCCGCCTATAAACCATACAGACAAAACGGGTATTTCTGAAGAATAACGAGCATTTAACGAGTAATTAACAGATGAAAACGTGAAGACAAGAATCAGTAATCCATGTTGTAAAATGGGAAAACGTTCTTTTTGATAAATTAGAAATCGTCTTAAAAAAGGGAGCGCTTTTTCATCCGTTTGCTTCATATTTCTAAATGCTGTTAGGTAAATATTGTTAAGTTGAACCCATTATAAAATTTTTCAACATGAGAAAGATATAATAAAAATAGTTATTTAGTAAAATATTGAACTAAGCGTTCATCATTTCGTTTTGAAATTGAAGTTTGAAATAATGAACCTTAATTATGTATTTGCTAGCTTTTATTTGTTTAAACGTCAATTTTTTCAACTTTTCGCAGACATTTTTTGCTGTTTAATAAAATTCACAATTCATTGTAGACATATGACTTTTTAATTGCAAAACTCTCCAAAAAAACACCCACTTTCGAAAAGGCTGTTGCCGTTCGCCCCATAAAATTTGCCTAAGGGGGCTTTTGGGGATTTTACATCGGAACTGTTATTGATTGAACATTCTGCAAAGATTTGGTAGTTAATTTGCGACTTAGTGTAAATTGTAAATGAGACTGTTTCTATAAGTTTTTTTTCGCCATTCTTAAAATCCCCCCAGCCCCCTTTAAAGATCTACTGTCTTTTTTAGCATTTTAGTTTTGGGTAAAAGGGGGAGTTTTTAGCCCTTTTTAAAAAATCTATTTTTTACTCTAAGACAAATCTAAATGTAATCGTTCCCCATTGTGGCTGTTGTGGAACTCCACTTGGAAGACGTGAAAATCTCCATGAACGTAATGTCTTTTTCACTTCTGCTTCTAAGTCTGGATTCATCTTCTTGATAGGTATCATTTGCCCCACACTTCCATCAGGACGCACTTGAAAACGAATCGTTATTACAGCTTCTAAATCTTCAGAAAAGCTTGGTAGTGGCTGAACTTGAGGAATTCGTTCAATATCACCTTCCCATTTCAATGAAAACGGAGCGGATTTATTTTCATCGGTTCCTGTTCCTTGTTTTACATTCGACTCACCCCGTAAACCTTCAATATCACCTGTTTTTTCAGCGCCTTTTTTTTCATCTTCTGCTTTTTTCACATCGGGCGCAACGGCTTCTTCTCTTTTTTGCTGTTTCGTTGTTAAATCTGGGCTGATTTTCTCTGTATCTGGAGTTTTTACAACATCTTCGCTTTCAACATTTTGTTCTTGAGTTGGCGCAACAACGGGTTTCGCTTTATCTACCGATTTACTTGTATTCTGCTCATTTACCGGTTTGTTCTCAATCGGTTTTTCGTTTGATTTATTCTTGGAAGTAACTTTACTTGTCTGAACATGTTTGTTTTGTTCTTTTGCAAATTCAGCTGGTGATCCAAACTGAAATTGCCCGAAATCCACTTCAATAAATGCCGAACGATTTTCTTCAGGTTTATCCAAACGGATGAGTAATAGAATCAACAACAGAATGGCATGAAATACAAATGCCACCGTAAGTCCGAACCGTTCTTCTTGAGACCAGTATTTTAACATGAACGTTTTCTTATCTGCTGTTTAGGATGTTTGTTAACGACTTGCCCGTTCGGTAGCCATTATTATTCGAATGCCTAAGGCTTGCGCAATATTCATAACCTGAACGGCATCATCTACTCTTGCGTCTTTATCAGCTCGTAAAACCAACGCTCTGTTTGGATTTTTCTGATATTCTTCTCGAATTGAGGCCGCTAATGAAGCTTTTGCTGTTAGATTTCCGCTCACATAAAACTGCTTGTCTTTAGTAACAGTAACAACTATTTGTTGACTCACATTTGGATCGCCCGTTTCAGCTTTAGGGACATTTACTTTAATTCCAAAATTTGAGACAAAAGAAGATGTTAACAAGAAGAAAATGAGCAATAGTAAAACAATATCTGTCAATGAAGACTGTGAGAACATCGCCAATGGTTTTTTTCGGTCTGAATCACCTCTAAAATTCATACAGCTATACTTTCTTTTTAGCTGGATTTTGCAACAACTCAATAAACTCAGCTGAAGCATTTTCTAGATCAAAAACCATTCGATTTACTTTGGCTAATAAATAGTTATAAAAACCAAAAGCAATAATACCAACACCAAGACCGAAAGCCGTAGTAATTAAAGCTTCCCAAATACCACCGGCCAAAACAGATGGATTTACATTTCCTTCAAGACCTTGAATTTGTTGGAATGCTGAAATCATACCTGTTACTGTTCCTAGAAAACCAATTAGAGGAGCAACACCGGCTACAGTTGCCAGCCAATCCAATTTGTTTTCAAGAAGATAAATTTCTTTTTTCCCAGCAATATGAATAGCGTCTTCAATATCGGTAATTGTTTTTCCTAAACGGCGAATTCCTTTTGTTAAAATTCTGGATAGTGGTTTATTTAATTGCTCTAAGTAATCTAAAGCTTGTTGAGGAGAACCGTTGGTAAGCATGGTTTCAATACTTTCAACCACTTTATCTGAATCCACAGATGAATTCGATAAAAAGCGCCAGCGTTCAGCAATTACATAAACAGTTATAAACAGACAGATTAAAATAGGGTACATTAATATACCACCATCACTGAACATAGAAAGTAAATTCATGCTTTCAGTTTCTGGTAAAATTTCTGCAACATTAAGGGTATCCTGAAAAAAAGCAATCAGAAAAAATGGGTTCATGGAAGTCTTTTATTAGTCTGTTAAGCGTTTTACCGCAAAATTTTTAGATGAATTAAATGGCTCAGGAAGTTTGGTTTCAGCAAATTCTTTTGCGTCTTTATACGACTCTAATTTACCAATACAAACATAAAAACGTTCTTCATTATTTCTATTTTTAAATGCTTTCACAAAAGCAGAAAATCCTTTTTTCTTAAATGATTCAACTTCTTGATGTGCGCGTGCTTTAAAACTTAAGGTGTAAATTACTGCTGTATAATAAACTTTAGGTTTAGTTGCAACGACTGGATTAGCACTTTCTTGTAACTGATTTACAATATCTTGAACGATTTCTTCTTTTTGTGAATCCAGTTTTGCTGTTGAACTGCTTTTGATATCAATATCTTTTAAACCTTCTTTATAGACACCATCAGATTTACCTTGAGACTGTTCTTTGGTTTCTTTTAAAGGTTTTTCGCTTTGAGCTTTTTCCATACTTGTCTGTTCTGGAGCTAGCTTTTCCTCCGTTTTAACTTCACGTTTAACAGTTGGTTTTACTTGCGTTATTTCACTATCGGGCTGAATCACTTCTTTTGGCTTAGTATTCATAAACCAAATTATAGCTGCAATAATGATAACTGCCGCTGCAATTGTAGCATAAGTCATGGTCTTATCATCTTCTTTTTTAGATGATGTCTTAGTTGATGTCTTAGTTGAGGTATCTTTTTTCACCTCAGCTACATTTTCGACTTTAGGCTCTGCGTTCGTAGATTCTTTGGTTTCTTGAACCGTTTTTTCTGGTTCCTGATTTTTCACTTCCTCAGAAATTAAAGGTGTAGCATCAACTTTTAATTCTTCGATTTCTTCAATTGGGGCTTTACCATCAGAAGATTCTTCTGTAAGAGCTTGCTCTTCTTTAACTTCTTCCATTGAAGTTTCTTTGATAATCTCTTTTTCTACCGCTTTTACAGGTTCTTCTTTCTTAGATTCACGCACTTTTCCAATTTGCACTTTTTCGTTGTCATCGTTTTTTGAAAGTAAACTGGTTGCGTTTTCTTCATCGTGAATTTCATCATCTTGAGAAGAAGTTTGACCTTTTTTTACTTCAATTGGGAGCATTCCTGCATATTTGTAATTTATTTCTAAGGCTAATTTCGGATCTGTTTCAAAAGAAAGTCTGCCTTTTTTTAAACGAAACACACCCATCTCTTCAATTGTTAACGGGTTTCCTTTAATAACACCAGAGGTCTCCGCAATAAATTGATCAAATTCTTTCTCTACTACTTCGCGAGGTAGTTGTGAGTGCTCAATTAGTTGTTCAATTAGTTGTTCTTTCGTGATTTTCATGCGTCTTTTTTCTCCGGTGTAAATAAGATATAATCGATTGGTGGCATTAACACAACTCTACCATCCGGCTCAGGTTTTTGATATTGTTTAATATGAATTGATTTAAAAGTACCTAAACCTTCCAGTTCTACTGTACGTTTTTGATGTAACTGATCCCGTAAAACGGCAATTAGTGATTTTCTGAATATATCGTCCATAAAAAATCAGAGTGTTAAGGTTAAACCACCTGTTAAAAAGAGTGGAAGTTCATTAAAATGCGACCAATATTGATAGGTGCTACCTGTCAAATTTACAATTTTAAGGTAAACTGCCCAATTTGTATTGAAGGAATACCTCGTTTTTGCATTGGCAACAAAAAATGAAGTTGATGTAACTTTACCTTCACGACCTTCTAGAAATAACAATTCAGTTTCTAGGTTTAGTTTACTCGTAACATACCACAAACCTGAGGCTTTTGCGCCAAAACGTTCCATGTAAGGAATCATATTTCCAGTTGATAACGCATTATTTTGATACCAAATTTCTCCTTGAATCGACACTTTTGGAATTGGAAAGCGATAACTGTAACCAGCTTTAATTTTAGCTATATGAGCAGCATCATATTGAATGGTATGTTTTAATTGGTTAGTAGTTTGAATATTTCGCATGTAATCAATATATCCAAAATTGGTAAAGTATTTAAAATCTACACCAAAATAGAGATTACCATAAGCTGTTAATTCACGATCCATATAGGCAAATGCCGTGTAGCCTCTGTTATTTTGCAGTATCTGAGATTCAGCCAAAAAACGACTTGCTGTCTGATATAAAGATCGCCCTCCATTAGAAACCTCTCCTCTTAAACCAAGCTTAAGCAAGGTCGATGTAAATCCGAAATAATTAAATTCAAGATTTGGGTAAACAAAAAAACCAGATTTTACAGAATCAGAAGAATAATATGGGGCAATTCCACTACTAAGCGTATGAGTGGTTCCAAATCGGTGAGCATATTTTACAAAAGCGTTTGCAATTAAATAATTTTTCGAAGTGGTAGTTAACTCATAACTAGAACCTAAAACCGAAGCTCCAAATCCTACTGTTGACATAGGCTGAGATAAAGCAATAAACTTTTCGAATTTAGCTCCAAATTGATGCTCAAGTTCACCCGATACTTTTCCAGTTACGGTTTGACTATATAAATTATACTTACCACTAAATGTCCAATAATCATAAGGGTTTGTCATTTTTTTAAGCTGTGTTTCAAAACCAAATTTCTCAACTTCAGAAGCCGTAACAGAATCGCTCTTCAATGGAACTTGATTTTTCAACATAGCAGCAGAAAGTTGTGTTGTCCAGCTAAATCCTTTACTCAGGTATTTTGTAAAACCAAGATTACTACTCCAATCATAGAACGAAGACGGAACCGAAAAGCCTAAATCTCCACTTGATAAGTGAGAAAAAAAACCGCTAATACGATAATTTGATGGATTGGTAACAGAAAAACCCAATTCAGCTTCAGGAGAAAGTCGATTTCCAAAACCACCAAGTATCCACAAGTTTTTTTGCTCAACTTGGCGACGATAATTTTTAGTTGGAGACGTTGGTATTTCTAAAGGAGTTAAGGGAATAGAAGCAACAACTTGGTCGTTTGTTTCTAAAAATGGCATTCTATAGGGATCTAACTGAAACACACGAGGTTTAGAATCAAAACCTAAAATCGGCTGACGCTGTAATCCTGGAAATCTTGTACGGTAATCACCTTTAATTTCAATATCCTGAGGGTTGATATCAGGTAATAGATCAGAACCTTGCGTCTGAGTCGAAGATTGAGCGGATAGCGAAGTAAATAATGAAAAAGAAAGAGTGAGTACGAGTAAAGAAAATAGATACTTCATGAATTTGAATACGATAAGCGACGGTCTAATCGTATATTTTCTTTACAATTATTTCGTCGCTTTTAGGTTTAACCGGCGCCGTTTCTATCTCTCCTACAAGAACTCCTGAATCTGTTTTGGCAGAAAGATAGGATGCATCTAGAATGCGTTGGATGTGAACAGCCTCGTCAAAGGTAGGGGAAATTGGGGTTTTATGAAAAATTGCTGATGAAGTTAATTCAAGTAACATATAAAAACCAGCCGTTTGATAACTTCCTGGAATATTTGCAAGTTGATAAGCAGGAGGAAGCGCTATTCGTTCTCTTTTTTCAGTGCCTATTTCGTAATAAACTAAATCGGTATTGTTACTAAACTGCAAAGCTCCTTTATGACCATGAAATATAAATTCATCCTGCGTTTTTCCAATATACGTTCTAGAAACATGAATTTGAGCTTTCACTCCTGAATGAAACGAAATGGCCATTTGAAAAGAATCATCAGCATTATTTTCGATTAATTCACCACCATGAGCTTCTTTTAAAGGTCTTGCAGTGAAAAGTGAAGTTCTAACTTTTCTAACACCACCCACAATGCGAAGTAAGTAATCAATATCGTGACTTCCCAAAACGCCAAATGCACCACCTAAAAGTTGACGTTGCATTTTCCAAAGAGGAAGGGAATCTGTATTAAATAATTGATTATCCCTAAAAATGCGCTCAATATGAGTTATTTGACCAATTTTACCGTCTAAAATTAAACGTTGTGCATATTTTCTGGCTGGGAAATAGTTTAAATGATGATCGACAACTGCTATTTTTTGCTGTTGTTTAGATAGATAAGATAATTCTTCTGCTTCTTTAACACTCAAACAAAACGGTGACGCACAAATTACATGCTTATTTTTTAACAACGCGGCTTTTGCAATTTCAAAATGGGTATGTGGCGGCGTTGCAATACAAACTAGATTTACAGTTGGATCACTAAGAACTTCTTTCCAATCTGAGGAATATTTTTTAAACCCATTTTCTTTTCTGAAATATTTTGCCTTATTCTCGTCTCTACTAAAAATAGTATATAAATCAAACATGGGATGCACCTGCAAAGCTCGTGCATACGTTGAAATTCCATAGCCTGTACCAAGAACTGCTGTATGAATCATTTAAAAAACCTTTTAAACACTTAAACCAATCGATAACACAATTGTTTAACTAACTATGTTCCTGTTATCGGTTCTTTTTTCTAAGTATAAATGTGTTAATGAACAGAAAAATCGGTGTAAGTCCCATAACTAGCAATAACATGGCTGAATGAGTAACAAAAGCATAAGCTAAACCAACCGTTTCTGGCACATTATATAAAACAAATAATGTTTGCGTAACAAACCAATGATAGGTTCCAATAGCACCTGGAGAAGGCAAGGCGACTCCAACGGCAGCTAAAACCATTAATATGGCACTATCTGCGATTCCAAGATGATACACTTCTTGCATTGAAAACATATAAAATGGTATGTATGCCATCATAATGTAACAAGACCAAAGTAAACTAGTTAAAACAATAAAATAGGGCCAATTATGTACCTTTTTAATATTACTTAAACCTGTTGAAAATACAGAAATCAGTCCTCTAGTTTTTTTAGCTAAACTTCCAATCACCGATTCTTTTTTCTCCATTGTTTTAAGTAAAGTCATACCTGCTTTAAACAAAAAGTAAACTGCAACAAGTATCGCAAAACCAACGAGTATAGATTCGAAAGAACCAATTTTATTCATTAATTCAGCATTTTCCGTGCCAAATAGTCTAACTACGGTTTCTTGTTCGGTAATTACATACACAAATAGAAATACAACCATAAATAATAACATAAGTGTATCAATTACGCGCTCCAAAACTACGGTACCAATTAAACTGACTGCTGAAATTTCATCTTTTTTACTCACGTACATACAGCGAGAAACTTCACCTAGTCTTGGAATTATGTAATTCATCATGTAACCAAAAAAAGTGCCTGCAACAAAACTTGAACGATGTGCTTTTAATCTGTCTTCACCAACCAACAACATCCACCTTTCTGCTCTAATTAAATAAGAACTAACGGAAACTAGTATAAACCAAAAAATCCACCAACCTTTTTCAATTTTTCCAAAATAGCTTAATACTTCATTTAAATCTACATTTCTAAATGCCAGCCATAAGAAAAGTCCGCCAATAGGTATGCTTACAGCAATAGTTTTCCAGTTTTGCTTCACTCTCGTAAATCTATAATTTCGGTTGAATCAGGATAATCGATTTCCTGTATTTTTTTATCGTAATCCTGCCAAATTGCATTGGTAAATAGAGTTGTATTTATATTCCCGTTTTGGTCATTTGCATTCACAGACTTTGGACCGAACCATTCATCTAATGTTAGTTCTATGGTTGTAAATAATGAAAAATCCTCTTTTGATTCAAGTTTAATAAACCATTGCGTTGAATCATTGATTGCTTTTTCTACGATATTAAAATCTGTTTCTGAAGCTTGAATAAATCGTGATGGTGCAAAATCGTCATCAATTGCAACATACGGAGAAATTATTAATTGCTCTTTAATCGAATTGTACACTTGTGATATACTATCATTTACGGAAATTATTCTATTTTCAGATTCTAAGCGATATCCATCTTGATAAATCCAAATTTTACCAACAGTATAAAGAGTGTCATTCGTAAACGTATCGATAAGCGAATGCGTAATGGTAGCCTGAAAAACCTGTCCAGATTTCAACTTTGCTTTTAGGTTTTCTAAACCATTTGTCGGTTTTACTGTCTGAAATCCCATTGCTGGCGCAGTAATTAAACAGATAAGAATGATAAGATGATTAATCCAAATGGCGTAAAATCTCATCCAACTCCTCTTCTGTTTCTACTAAAACATCACGCGCTGTGCTACCTTGATAAGGCCCAACAATTTTTGCTGCATACAATTGGTCAATAAGTCTGCCTGCACGATTATAACCTAAGCGAAGTTTACGTTGTAACAATGAAACAGATCCTTGCTGATGTAAAACAACAACTTTTGCGGCATCATCAAAAAGTGTATCTCGGTCACTTCTGTCTAAACTTGGTAAATCTTGATCCTCTTCAGATTCAATTATTGGTAAGTAATAAGGGGTATTATATCCACCTTGGCTTTCAACAAATTCATTGATTCGTTCCACTTCTTCTGTGGATACAAATGCATTTTGAACTCGAATCATGGGCCCACCACCAGAATATAACATATCTCCACGACCAACTAATTGATCGGCGCCCATTGTATCTAAAATCGTTCGTGAGTCAATTTTTGAAGCAACTTGGTAGGCAATTCGAGATGGGAAGTTTGCTTTAATTGTACCAGTAATTACATTTACTGATGGTCTTTGAGTTGCAACAACTAAGTGAATTCCAACTGCACGAGCTAATTGGGCAATTCTAGCAATCGGCTCTTCAATCTGTTTGCCAGCCGTCATCATCAAATCGGCTAACTCATCAATAATAACAACAATATATGGCAAATGTCTATGACCATCTTCTTGAGAAACTACTTCGCGTTTTACTTTATCATTATAAGCAATTAAGTCTCTAACTCCCGCTAATTTCAATAAATCGTAACGATCATCCATTTCCTTACAAACCGAATTGAGTACCTCGAGTACTTTAGTGGTATCGGTGATAATCGGCTCTTCCATATTTGGAAGCGTGGCCAAGAAGTGACGCTCAAGACTTTTATAAAGTGCTAATTCGATTTTTTTTGGATCAACTAGAACAAATTTTAAATTGTCTGGATGACATTTGTACAACAAGCAAGTAATAATTGTATTTATACCAACCGATTTACCAGAACCCGTAGCACCAGCAACCAATAAGTGTGGACATTTAGCTAAGTCAACCATAAACACTTCGTTTTCAATCGTTTTACCAAATGCAATTGGTAAATGCATTTTCGATTCAACGAATTTCTTTGTGTTGATTACTTGTTTAATAAATACAGTTTCTCTTGTTTGATTTGGCACTTCGATTCCAACAGCGGATTTTCCAGGAATTGGGGTAATAATCCTGATTCCCATTGCTGCCAGTGCCATTTTTAGGTCATTGGCATAGCTTTCGATTTTTGAAATCTTTACATCTGGTGCTGGTGTTAATTCATACAAAGTAACGGTTGGTCCAACAATCGCATCAATAGCAATAATGTCAATATTATGTCTCTTTAGCTTATCTAAAATAATACGTTTATTCTCATTAATTTCTTCCATATCGATTTCTGCTCCCTCATTCGGCGGAGAATCGAGTAAATCGATAGTTGGAAACGTATATTTTATAAGAGGTAACGAATCAAGAGAGGCTGTCTGCATTTTTTTCAAATCACTTTTCCTAGCCACAGTCTCATTTTCTCCCACATAAACAGTTATCTCAGGGTCCCAATCATCTAAGTCTGATACTTGGTTTTCCTCAACAGGTTTTGATTCTCTCTTATCTAAAGAGGCTCTATTTCCAATTAAATCCGTTTTTAAATCTTTTTTCTGTTCAAGACGAACCCTATCTCTTTCCATTGATTCACGAAGAACTTTTTCAGGATCGTACACATCTTCAACATCTGGTTCAGCGTTTACTGCTGCCGATTCGACTTCTTGAATCTGTAGATGAGGTTTTTGAGTTGGAACAGGCTCTGCTTTTCTTGACTCAACTTGTGGAGTTGTTACGGTCTGAGTAGTTACACGTTTTTCAGCTAACTCTTTTTCCTGCTTTTTAACGAATCGCTCTTCAGCTTTTCGCTCACGTAACTCAGCAAACTTAAAACTTAAATCTTTTGCATATTCTTTCAGCCTGTCAATTGTAACCTGAATATCACGATCTACTGCAAATAAAAGCGCAATTACTGTTAATACAAATAAAACCAAAGCAGAACCAATATTTGATAATGCAATCACAAAAACAGATGCGATAGTTTTGCCAAAAACACCTGACCAACTGTACGATTGTACCCCATTCACATGAATAAACCAACCACAAATAGTTGCAAAAAGCACCATCATAATTAACGAGTAAACCGTTCCAAAACTTAAATTACTCAATGCTTTAGATCGAAACACGTACCAACCATATAACACAAGAACTAAGGTTAATATAATTGATCCATAACCAAATCCTAGAAATACAAAGCTATGCGCAAGCCAAGCCCCAATAGGTCCAAGCCAGTTTTTAATACGCAAAGCGGCACCATCTTCACCAGAGAAAATAGTGCCAAGAGTAATTTTCGATAAATGTGTTACATCTGTTTCTGAATAACTCAGAATACTGATCGCAATCAACACACCTAAAGACATAATACTCAAACCCAAAATTTCCATTTTTCTGGTTGAGCTTACATTTAGTTTTGAAGATGATTGTTTTTCTTTTTCGCCCTTATCTGAGGGTGTTACTTTTTTCCGAGCCATTATCGTTAATTAAGGTTCCTTCTTTTAAAACAGGGATAACAGTAGTAGTATTTAATTGAGAACAATAAGCTATGTCTGTTTCATAACCTAATTCGATTAATCTCATTGCATGATTACTCAAGTGAACAATCTCTGTAATCTGATTTTGATATTTCTCACTGAGTACAAACGCCATTCGTGCGCCATCTCTAGCATTATCAGGCAAAACTCCTTGCATCAATTTTCGAGTAATATAACCTGCACATAGTTGGTCTTCAAGTGAAATTCTTGTTTTCCAACCTGCACAAATAATTGCTATATCTCCATTGTACTTTTTGAGTTCCTCTATTACGGCATCAGCATTTATGAACCCTGCAATGATAACTTTTTTTGCAAATTGTGCTTTTGTAATCGCTTTAGTACCATTTGTAGTCGTTAGAATAAGCGTTTTGCCTTTTACAACCTCTTCCACGTATTCAAAGGGAGAATTTCCTAAATGATATCCGTCTATAGTTATACCATCTTTTTCACCACATAGCAGATATCTACTTGCATCTAAGTTTTGAGCGATTTTACCAGCGGCAGACATATCTTCAACTGGTATAACTTCTTTCGCCCCGTTTTGAAGTGCCGTAATTATGGTTGAAGATGCTCTTAATACATCTATTACAACTACAATTTTATTCCTAACGTCTTCATCAGAAATGGAAGACCCAGAAGCAAAAACATCTATGAAAGTATTCATATCGTTTATTTTATTATTTCCTTAAAAAAGGAGGTTTGGTAATATGTGCTGCTATTAGTTTGCCACGTATTGAGATGTACAGCTCGGTATTTACTTTTAGATAGCCGGCATCGACATACCCCAAGCCAATACCTGTCCCCAGCGTTATGGAAAGTCCACCACTACTAACCTCTCCAATTTTTTCCCTATTTGCGTTACAAATAGCATAATGAGCTCTTGGTACTTGTTTTTCACCTTGAACTATAAATCCTGTTAATTTTCGTGTAACTCCTTTCGCTTTAATAGCTACTAAAGCTTGTTTTCCATTAAACTCATCTTTATCTAATTTCGTAATCCAGCCCAATCCTGCTTCATAAGGGTTTGTTTCTGAAGATATGTCATTTCCATATAATGCGTATCCCATTTCTAAACGAAGTGTATCTCTTGCGCCTAAACCAGTGGGTTTTATTCCTAAATCAGCGCCTGATTCCATTAATGTATTCCAAACAGTTATAGGATTTCCATCACTTTCATTAAAATACAATTCAAACCCTTTTTCGCCTGTATAGCCAGTTGCCGATACAATTACATTCGACATACCGCAAAACGTGCCAATTTTAAAACTATAATAGGAAATGGAAGAAACGTCTAAATCGGTTAATCGCTGAATTAATTCTACAGATTTTGGTCCTTGAACAGCTAATAAACACATATTTTCAGATCTATTGTCAACTATTACATCTCCAAATACAAATTGAGTCATCCAAGCAACATCTTTATCGATGTTAGATGCATTGATTACTAATAGGTACTCATTTTCAGCTAACATGTACACTAATAAATCATCGACAATTCCACCATTTTCGTAACACATCGCTGAATATTGAGCCTTTCCTGGAACTAATTTTGAAGCATCGTTTATGGTAATTTTTTGTATAAATGAAAGTGAATCACTTCCACTAATAAAAATCTCACCCATATGAGATACATCAAACACACCTACAGCTTCCCGAACACAATTGTGCTCCGCTTTAATTCCTTCGTAATTAACAGGCATTTCAAATCCACCAAAATCAATAAGTTTTGCAGAAGAGTCTTTATGTGCTTGATAAAATTGAGTACGTTTTAACATTATTTTCCCTTGTGTAATTTAAACTGGTAAACGGTTACTTTATAATTTCTACCATTTGAACTGATATGAGTTATTGGCAGAATGAATTGAAGTACTTATAAAAGCTATGTAATATACGAACCCTGAAACTCATAAGGGAGAAATTGACCTCAGGCTTTTTAAGATTTTGTAATTAAAAACGCTTTCAGTCTTTGTACCTTTAAGAAATAATCGTTTATTCAAATATTTACAACAATATGGCTATTACTAAAGATCAGGTTTTATTTGCCTTATCAAATGTTATTGATCCCGATTTGGGAAAAGACATTGTAACGCTTAACATGGTTGAGGACATTTCAATTAAAGACAAGCATGTTTCTTTCGTTGTTAATTTAACAACACCAGCTTGTCCTATGAAAGAGCAAATTCAACGAGCATGTGTTAATGCAATTCATCATTTAATAGATAAAGAAGTCGTTGTTGATGCATTAATGTCTTCTAAAGTTACTGCACCTGTAAACGCTGGGCATAGCAATCCAAATGAATTACTTAAAAAAGTAAAAAATATTATTGCTGTTGCATCTGGTAAAGGTGGAGTAGGGAAATCAACTATAGCCGTTAATTTGGCTATTTCTTTAGCTCAAAGTGGTGCAAAAGTTGGACTTGTTGATGCTGATGTTTACGGACCAAGTATTCCTACCATGTTTAACATGAGAGAAAGACCCAGTATTACCACTCATAAGAAATTATTACCCCTAGAAAAATATGGAGTTAAACTCCTCTCCATGGGTTTTTTAGTTGATCAAAGTGAAGCTGTTGTTTGGCGTGGCCCAATGGCATCAAGCGCAGTTAAACAATTTTTAACTGAGGTAATGTGGGATGAATTGGATTATTTAGTGATGGATTTACCACCAGGCACAGGTGATATTCAACTTACAATAGTTCAAACCGTACCTCTAACAGGTGCTGTTATTGTTTCAACACCTCAAACGGTTGCTTTAGACGATGCTATAAAAGGCGTTGCCATGTTCCAAAAAGTGAATGTTCCCGTTTTAGGAATTGTTGAAAACATGGCTTACTTCATTCCACCAGATGCACTAGACAAAAAGTATCACATCTTTGGACAAGATGGAGCAAAAAATCTTGCTTCGAAAATGGGTGTTCCATTTTTAGGAGAAATACCATTAGAACAATTTGTTCGAGAAGGTGGTGATGAAGGAATTCCTATTGTTGTTGGAAATCCAGAATCTCTAGCAGCAATTGCTTTAACAGAAATGGCACAAAAAGTTGCTCAGCAAGTTTCAATTAGAAATGCGGAGCAATCACCCACAGAGAAAATAGATATTTTATTTAAGCCCTAAGAACGTTTACAGTACAATGTCTATATAAAATGAAAAGGGGTCAAATGACCCCTTTTTTTGTTCCTTAGAACTTGTTTTTGTCTTTAATACGAGCTGCCTTACCACGTAAGTTACGTAAGTAAAATAATTTCGCACGACGTACACGTCCTTTTTTCTTGATTTCAATCAATGAAAGAAATGGAGAAGAAAAGGGGAAGATACGCTCAACACCAATGTTGTTTGAAATCTTACGTACAGTAAAAGTACGGTTGGCACCTGAACCGCGGATAGCGATTACTACACCTTGGTACTGCTGAATGCGTTCTTTTCCACCCTCGCGTACGCGATAGTGAATGTTAATTGTATCGCCCGGCTCGAAAACTGGCAAGTCGGTACGAAGTTGTGTTTGTTCGACTAAGTCTAATTTATTCATGGCGTTAACCTTATTGGCCTTTCGCGTTAATGGTTATCTAAATAGGTTTGGAAAAGATCGGGACGTAATTGTTTTGTGCGTTCCAATGAACTAGTACTTCTCCATTCATGTATCAATTTGTGATTTCCCGATAAAAGCGCATCAGGTATCTGATGTCCTCTAAAGTCGGCTGGTCTTGTATAAACCGGAGGTCCTAAAAGTCCGTTTTGAAACGAATCTTCCAGTGCGCTCTCGGCATCTCCAATAGTGCCGGGGATTAACCGTATTAGTGCGTCTATCATTACCAAAGCAGGAAGTTCACCGCCCGAAAGTACATAGTCACCAATACTATATTCAGCTGTAATTAGCTGTTCTCTTACACGATGATCAACACCCTTATAATGACCGCACAGAATGATGATGTTCTCGGAGAGGGAAATTCGGTTCGCTTCAGTTTGATTGAAGAGTTTTCCATCCGGGGCGGTATAAATAATATGATCATATCTGCGTTGCCTGAGCAGTTGCTCGATGCAGTCGAAAATCGGTTGCGCGCTTAATACCATGCCAGCGCCACCTCCGTAAGGGGTATCATCGACTCTGCGATGCTTATCCTTAGTGAAATCTCTCAAATCGTGAATTAAAATTTCGGCTAAACCAGCTTTTCGAGCCCGTTTTACAATTGAATGATCTATTGGACTTTCAAGTAGTTTTGGTACAGCAGAGATAACATCAATTCGCATTGGGTTATAACTCCATTAGCGATTTAATGTCTTTCACAATCAGTTGTTCATTTTCCATATCCACATCCGCGATGTATTCATCAACTGCGGGTATGAGCACAACACCTTCCAGTGTTCTGACTTCTAACAACTCTTGAACCGTATTATCCATTACATCAATTATTTTGCCCACATGGATACCGTGTTCAGTGAAGACCTCCCATTCGATGCACTCATGAAATGAAAATTCAAACGGATCTAAATTCTCATATTCATAGGCCGGAATCATTACTTCTTTATTTCGAAGATGTTCGGCTTGTGATCGGTCGTTAAGAGAAACAAATTTGACAAAGAACGAATAGCGGTTACTTTTTTCAATAATTTTGCTTTGCTCTACTCGGTAGGGCTCCACATCACCGCGTCTATTTTTCACATAAAACACTTCAATTGATTCTAATTGAGTCGGTTCGGCTACATTGGGTTCAATAATTACCTCACCCTTTAAACCGTGTACTTTTATTACTTTACCGACCTGTTCAAATCCAGATGTCATTACGGCCGAATAATCCGTTTAAATTATTCTTCAGTTGAAGCTTCTGCGGGAGCAGCAGATGCGGGAGCAGCTTCTGCGGGAGCAGCTTCTGCGGGAGCAGCAGATGCAACTTCCTCTGCAACAGATTGTGCGCCAGCTTCTTCAGCGGCTTTTGCAGCAGCAGCAGCTTCAGTGGCTTTTGCAGCATCAGCAGCTTCAGCGGCTTTTGCGGCGGCGGCAGCTTCTTCAGCGGCTTTTGTTGCAGCAGCTTCAGCACGAGCTACACTTACTTGCTCTTGTTCTGCTTTCAGGGCAGCACGTTTAATTTCTACGCGTGAAAGAGTTTTTTCCTCACCTTTGCCAGCTTTCCAGTCAGCTACAGTTTGTTCAATTTCTTCTGCTGATTTGCCCCAACGAATTAAGTGCAAACGGTAATAAATACCTTCAGCTTTTAATAAACCTTTAACAGCTTCTGAAGGCTGTGCACCATTTTGCAACCAGTAAATCACACGGTCAGTTTCTAAACTTATTGTTTTCGGGTTTGCAACCGGATTATATCGGCCTAAATCATCAATGATACCACCATCGCGTTTTTTGCGAATGTCTGCTGCAACGATATGGTAATAAGGTTTTTTCTTGCGTCCGTGACGCTGTAAACGAATTCTAACCAAGATTATCTCCTGCTTTGGATTTTTTTTAGTTAATAATTACCTTTTCATGAAAGGCATGTTTTTGAGTCCTTGTGCAGCTCTTCCCATCTTAGAAAACTTCGACATGGTTTTCATCATTTTCTTCATCTGTTCGAACTGTTTAAGTAACTCGTTTATATCACGAACGCTTGTACCAGATCCATCCGCAATGCGGCGTTTCCTTGAACCGTTAATAATTTCAGGGCTTTGGCGTTCGTGTTGGGTCATCGAGTTAATAATTGCCTCAATTGGTTTAAAGGCACCATCATCGATATCCACATCTTTGAGAGTTTTCCCCATTCCGGGAACCATAGACAACAAATCGGTGAGCGAGCCCATTTTTTTGATTTGTTGTAGTTGCTCATAAAAATCTTCAAGAGTAAAAGAATTCGATTGAATTTTTTTCTCTAATTTGCGTGCTTCTTTCTCGTCGAATTGCTCTTGAGCTTTTTCAACTAAGGAAACAACATCTCCCATTCCTAAAATTCGCTGCGCCATACGATCAGGATAAAACGGACTTAAAGCGTCGAGTTTTTCACCTGTACTTACGAATTTAATAGGTTTTTTTACTACAGTTTTGATGGAAAGAGCGGCACCACCTCTGGTATCACCGTCTAATTTTGTTAATACAACACCATCAAAGTTAATGCGGTTATGAAATTCTTTTGCTGTGTTTACTGCGTCTTGCCCCGTCATGGAATCCACAACAAACAAGGTTTCAGATGGCATTACAATTTCTTTTATTTTCGCCACCTCGTTCATCATCTCCTCATCAACGTGGAGACGACCGGCGGTATCAATAATTAAAACATCACAAGCAGCTTTTTTTGCAGCATCAACTGCTTCTTTGGCAACACGAACGGCATCTTTGGCTTCAATCGAATAAACTGGAACCCCAACCTGTGCCGCAAGTGTTTTTAACTGTTCTACAGCAGCCGGACGATAAACGTCAGCTGCAGCGACCATTGGGGTTTTATTATTATCTTTTAAGTATTTGGCTAATTTGCCTACAAATGTTGTCTTTCCAGAGCCCTGAAGACCTGCAATTAGAATAACACTTAGAGAGTTTTTTGAAAAATTGATGTCGACTTTTTCCCCGCCAAGGACATCAACAAGTTCATCATAAATGATTTTTGTGAACATCTGACCTGGCTGAACACTAGTAAGAACTCCGGAGCCCATTGCCTCATCTTTCACTTTATTTGTGAAATCACGAGCAACTTCATAGTTCACATCGGCATCTAATAATGCACGACGGATTTCCCGAACCGTTTCGGCGATATTTACATCGGTAAGTTTTGCCTTTCCGCTAATTCCTTGAAATGCGGCGGAAAGTTTATCAGATAAATCTTCAAACATATTAAACAGCTGTTTATACAATTCTTGTACAGTCTGTTAAAATACGGTTTTATTTGAAATTATTCAATCTCATTCACATGTTATCCACAATTTCAATAGTTACTACAAGATGGCTGTAATTATAGCTTGGTTTACTCGCAAATTTATACTCTTTTTAATTTTATAGCGTTCATCGTTTTGACTTTTCACGCCAATCTATTTTTTGTATTTCATTACCATTTGACTCATAAATAGCTGCGCCAGATAGACTTGTAAAATGAATTGCGTTTGTGAATTCCTGAAGTCTTAACATAGATTCTGCATGAGGATGTTTATACTTATTCACTTCTGCCAAAGAAACGCTTGCAAAAATTGGGGTGTTATCTTCCAAAAATGGCTTATGTGAGCTCGATCTACTTCCATGATGACCAACTTTTAAAAAATCGGTATCAATTACCTCATTCAACTGTTCACTCATCCATTCTTCTCCAGCATCTTCTGTGTCACCTGTAAATAAAAACGAATTCTTTTTGTAATCCAGTCTAATTACTGTCGATATTTCATTCAAATTTGTTGAACTAAATCTTCTCAGAGGCCAAACAACCCTCACATTTACTGATTTCCCTAAATCAATCTTATCACCTGAAAATACGGGTTTGATTGGGATATTCTTTTCTTTTGCTAATGCTAGAATTTCTTCATAAATCTTACTTTTATGTAATACAGAAGAGGAATCAGTAAATAAGGTATCTACTTTAAATTTCTCTAAAACGGGTTTTGTTCCTCCAATATGATCGGCATGAGGATGCGTAAGTACAAGTGCATTTATATGTTTTACACCCATTGCATTTAATTCTGGTAAAATAGTTCTGGTACCAGAATTGAAATTCGGCGACCAAATTCCGGTATCAATCAACATTGTTTTTCCGTCTGGCGTTTCGATAAAATTGGCATCGCCTTGACCAATATCGAACACTATGACTTTAAATGGTTTTTCTTGAATTGATTCTAAAAGATTACTCAAACCGAAAAAAGCAACTGTGCTTAAAGTAAGAATAATCCATTTCCACCGAAATTCGTGATTTTGCCAAATTGCCAATGTGCCAAGAAAGAAAAACCAGATGATCAAAACTAAGGGAGAAGGTGCAGAAAACACGGCATAACTAAATTCTGTTGTTGAAAAATATTTTGCAAGCCACTCTAAACTCAAGGCAACAAAATTGAGAGGATAACTCAACATAGGGGCAAAACTTGGAAAAATGATTACCGAAATTGTACCTAGTAATCCAGCTAATACCATGATAGAGGCTGGAATCATAGCTACCAAATTGGTTAATGGTGAAATGATAGATAACTCACCAAAATAAGACACTAACAATGGAGCCAAACCCAATTGAACAACAATTCCTAGTAAAATAGAGCTAAGTATTTTTTTCCAAAATGATTGTTTTCCCATCAATCGTTGAAAAAAAGGAAACACTGTAATTATTAACGAAACAGCTCCAAATGATAACTGAAATCCGACATCAAAAATGTAATTAGGTTTATAGACTAACAAACAAATTGCTGCAAAACCAACAATATTCATAGGTGTTCGAATTTGTTCATACAATTTAGCATACGAAAAAATGAAGACCATAAGGGAAGCGCGAACAACGGAAGGAGAAAATCCCGTTAACCAACAATAACCTAAAAGAGTAAATGCCAATAAACCAATGCTAATATGCCGAGCGATTTGACGAGTCCAAAAAAATGGAATAATAAACCAAAATGGTGCTATTAAAAAACCAACATGAAGTCCAGATACAGCCATTAAATGTGCCAAACCAGATCGATTAAAAGCGAGGCGTGTATCGGGGTCAATAGCTGATTTATCCCCCAGAATTAAGGCTTTTGCCAATCCAGTATGTTTTTCAGAAAAAATTAATTCCACAGCTCTGTGAAATTTATTCTTTACTTCTGAAAGCCAATTAGGCGGTTTTGTTGATAAAATCTCTTGAATTACAAATTGCCCTAAGATTCCTTTTGAATATAAATACGAGGCATAATCAAACTGATGAGGATTTCTCTTTTCTTTGATTGATCGAAAAGTCCCATTTGCACTAATTTTTTGCCCCGAAAGCAAGAGATTTTTCTCATCGCTATTGAAGTCATCAACATATTGTACTAACTGAATTTGAGCTTCAGATTTCGGGATAAATTTAAATTGACGAAGAGATTCTGAATAATAATTTGCTTGTAGTGAATCGAGTTTTATAGTGTAAGTAACCGCTCTATTGGTTTCTTTTACTTCATTTATTTCCCCAAATAGGTAAACCGAATCTGCGAATTGTACGACCTTCTCAAAGAATCGAAACATTGCTAATTTTGTTTTCTCTTCGACTTCGGTACGAAAAAAACTAACACAAGCAATAAAAATGAATAAGAATGGAATCGAAACAGATTCAATTTTCGAAATCCCCTTTCGCTCTAAAATGAGTAATCCTGAAAAAGATAATAAAGAAACGAAAAGCGCAATAAAAAGAGAAAAATCAGAACAATTTGAAACAAAAATACCTGCAATTAATGGCACTAACACCTTAATTGCAGGATATTTAATCAAATAATATGTTATTTTGCTATTCGACAATAAACATACCAAAAACTAAGTATTAGCCTTTAAACATTGCGGTAAGCACAAAGAAAATATTTTCTTTTCTTTCAGCTAATCTGCGTGTAAAATAAGGAAGCCACATGGTACCATAAGGAACATAAACACGCACATTATAGCCTTCTGCAGCAAGTTTTTCACAGGTATTCTGACGCAAACCATATAACATTTGAAATTCAAAACGATCTTTTGAAATGTTCTTTTCTTTGGTATAAGCTAAAACAGCATCGATTAACTCATCGTCATGTGTCGCGATTCTTGGATAAGCTGTATTGTCAATTAAATGTTTGGCGTAGCGCAAATACGCTTTGCGAATTTCTGGCATTTCCTTAATAGCTATTTCTGCAGGTTCTTTGTAAGCACCTTTACAAATTCTAATATCGCCACCCAATTTTGCCAATTCGTTCACATCAACTTCTGTTCTTTTCAAATAAGCTTGTAATACTAAACCAACTACTTTACTTCCAAATTTGGCTAAAGCTTCTTTATACATCACAACAGAGACCTGAGTGTAAGGCGATCCTTCCATATCGATGCGTACAAAGCGTTTATTTGCTTTTGCTACTGAAAGTAGTTTGAACAAATTATCACGACAATAATCTCGATCAATATCTAACCCTAACATCGTAAGTTTTATTGAAATTGTGGCATCTAAGCCGTTTTCCTCAATTCCTTTTACTAAATCTATGTATGCCGCAACAGTTTCATCAGCAATTTTGCGATCTTTCACATTTTCACCAAGTAAATCAAGAGAAACTTTAATCTTTTTATAATTAAGGTCTTTTACCTTGGCAATCGTTTGTTCGAATGTTTCACCAGCTACAAAACGCTTAGCGAAAATAAAGGGCAATTTCATACAATCGTTCTTTCATTATTCTAAAAAAAGTGGGCAAATATCGGGAATTTTCAAGCGAAAAGCGCTATCATACGTAAATAAACTCAATTGGGAGTTTATTTACGTATCACCATCTTTGAGAAGATTTTTTCAGATTTCTTATTATATAGAACTTTAAGAATTTCTCATTATTCAAAGTTATTAAAATTAATGCGATATTTATAAGAGTATGGAAATGAATATTATTAGCTTACTAGTTTTTTCATCGGTATTTCTTCTACTAGCTTATCGGTTTTATGGTCGTTTTTTGGCAAGAACACTAGGATTACGCAATGAAAACACAACACCTGCCCATACTCATAGAGATAATATTGATTATGTTCCGAGTAAAACTTCCGTAGTTCTTGGCCATCATTTTGCTTCTATTGCGGGCGCTGGTCCTATTGTAGGTCCAATAATTGCCGTTGCTTTTGGGTGGATTCCTGCTTTGCTTTGGGTTTTGTTAGGCGGAATATTTTTTGGCGCTGTACACGATCTAACTTCATTAGTCGCATCTCTTAGACATAAAGGAAAATCTATTGGCGTTGTTATTGAGACTTATATCGGCATTTTTGGCAAAAAACTTTTTTTGATTTTTTCTTTTACCACCTTACTTCTTGTCATAGCCGTTTTTACCGATATTGTAGCGAAAACCTTTGTTAAAGTTCCATCTGCGGCATCTGCTTCTATTGGCTTTATGGCTCTTGCTATGGTTTTTGGTTGGGTTCTCCGTCGGTTTACTTTGTCTTTTTGGATTCTCTCTACATTAGGCGTTTTAATGATGTACAGTTTCATTTATATCGGGGGGTTATTTCCTTTAAACCTTTCTTACACCGTTTGGATTTTAATTCTTCTTGCTTATATCTACCTTGCAGCTGTAACCCCAGTTTGGTTAATTCTTCAACCAAGGGATTATTTGAATAGCTATTTATTATATGGAATGATGTTTTTTGGAATACTTGGTGTTTTTGTTGCTAATCCGTCAATAAAAATGGATTCTGCCATTAGTTTTGAAGTGGAATCTCTAGGTTATTTATTCCCTTTTTTATTCGTAACCATAGCTTGTGGAGCTTTATCTGGTTTTCATTCTCTTGTAGCATCAGGTACAACTTCAAAACAAATTGATAAAGAAGAAAATGCACTTGCAATTGGTTTTGGGGGAATGTTAATCGAATCTCTTTTAGCCGTACTTTCCATTTCTGCCGTTATTGTTCTTAGCAGAGAAGATTATTTTTCAAGGTTAACAAGTGTTGGTCCAGTTACCTTGTTTTCAGAAGGTCTTGGTGGATTTATATCAAGTCTTGGAGTCCCCTTAACTATTGGAATTTCTTTTGTGGCACTTACTGTTTCTGCGTTTGCTTTAACTTCTTTAGATACGTGTACTCGTTTAGCTCGATTTGCTCTTCAAGAATATTTTGAAACCGAAAACATTTCTGGTGCAAACATGCTAAGTGAAAACAGACATTTATCCACATTAATAACTGTTGCTATTTCTGCTTTGTTAATTGTTTCAGGTGAATTTGCTGTTTTATGGCCGATATTTGGATCTGCTAATCAACTTTTGGGAGCTTTGGCTTTATTGGCCGTTACGGTTTGGTTGTTTAAAAAGGGAATTAACCCTTGGTTTACGCTAATTCCTATGTTTTTTATGTTTGCTGTAACTCTTAGCAGTTTAATTATTTTTGCTTGGAAAAATTTTGGGCAGCAACAGTATCTCTTAGGCGTTATTGCCCTTGTATTGTTTATTTTAGCTTTAGTTTTATTACTATTAGCAAAGAAAAGCCTAAGTGGATTAGTTCACTCAAAGACAGAAACTCTCGCAAATTGATGTTAAAAACAAGTTTATTCATTAGTTTTTTTGTTCTTCATAGTTTAAGTGTCTTTGCTCAACCCATTTCCTTAACTCGCTATTTAGAGGACTCAACCTCTGTTGTAAAAAACGAATTAGCACGAATTGGTTCTTGCCCTTTTAATGCACATCCCGATTCAATTCTAAAGCATATTGCAACCGTTCTTTCTTATCAAGCTTGGAGCAAAACGAAGAGGATTGAATATTTCACTACTACAGCGGAAAAAGTGGAAATTTATACCCATCGAGCGCAATCTGAATGGATGCTTGGAATGTTCAAATTTGCGATTTTGCCCTATTTTGTAAAAACTGAAAGTGGTGTTTTACCGATTTTGGAATCAGGAATCGCTCATTTCGACTCAACTCAGCATTATTTTGGTAAAGTGAATCAATATTTAGTTGGGCAAGCGCTAATCATAAATCGCGTTGATTCTTGTTATGCTTCACTTATGGATTCCAAACTTCTTGAATTAACCCATATCATTAATAAAGCAACGAATTTGAATCAAATGCATGAATTTGATTATTTCTTTGAAGCGATAAATGCTTTTGATTCCATTCGAGTTCAATTTCCTCAAACTGCTATTGACCTCAGTATGAGTTATTGGTTTGTAGAAGGTTTACAAGATTATGAATATCAAGAATGAGTGTACCCCGAAAAGTAGTTTTTAGCAAACTATTCGTCGAATTCGTAGGATTTAGAAGGGTGAAAATCGAAAGAATCGACTTTTTGGAGTGGACTCAAGAATCTAATTAGTTTTTTTGATTTTCAAAACCTGACTCATTCCCAAATTTTGATTTGATATTCGCTGTCAGAGTCGGCAGCACCTCTAAACATTCCGACTGAATTATATGGCATTGCAATATTTCCGAATTTATCAATGCAAATAACCCCACCATCACCAGGTTTTAAAATATGGTGAATAACATGTTCTGCCGCTTTATTGACTGTATAATCTTTATACTCATAAAGAGATGCTATTCTAGATGCCACCGTGTTTCTAATAAACTCTTCACCCGTTCCTGTTGCAGAAACAGCTAAAGTTATATTATTAGCATAGGTTCCGGCACCAACAATTGGCGCGTCTCCAACTCTTCCAAACTTTTTATTGGTCATTCCACCAGTTGAAGTGCCTGCTGCTAAGTTTCCTCGTTTGTCTAAAACAACACAGCCAACCGTTCCATACTTAAACATTGGATCAAGCTCTGAGTGTTTTTGTTTAGAGCGCTCCCATTGTTTCTTGCGGTTTTCCGTATCAAAATACGTATTCGGAACACGTTCAATTTCTTGTTCATTTGCGAATTCTTCAGCACCGGCGCCCATTAATAAAACATGTGGTGTTTCAGTCATTACTAAACGTGCAAGTGTAATAGGATTTTTTACTGTTTTCACTCCCGTTACAGCTCCTGTTGCCAAAGTTTTACCATCCATTATACAAGCATCAAGCTCATGTTCTCCCTCTGCCGTATAAACAGCACCTTTTCCTGCATTAAAAAGAGGATTGTTTTCTAATTTGTGAATAACTTGCTCTACAACTTCTATCGCTGACTTTCCTTCTTTTAACAATTCAATACCAATATCTAATGCTTCCTTTAAACCAACCTCGTAATTTTTGCGAATGGAATCTGGAATAGTTTTTGAGATAACACCAGCACCACCGTGAATAGCAATTGCAAACTCTTTTTTAGGCATATTTATTCTTTTTGATGTTGTTGATGTGCATGAAATAACACTTGCTAGTAGAATGATTATTAGTAATTTTTCATAGACACATATTGAACTTAGAATTACGATTCGCTTTAAGTTAATTTTTTTGCTGAAGTTTACCTATAAATTATTGTAGTACATTGTTAGGCAAAATGCAGCTTTACCATTTCCCTCTCCTTATTTTAAAATACGATTACTTCACTTAGTCTGATTTATAAGTTGTTTTAAGGAAAGAATTGAGGATTTAGTACATCTCAACAATGCAAGAGATTCGTTACCGATTTATTTTGCTCACAATTCACGGAAAATTTTTTTCCCAATAATCTGCTATTATGTTTATTACTGTTGCTAAATTCATCAAACCCATTTTGCATTTTAGTTTCTTTTAATGCTACTTTTTTGTTCAATAAATTCTTCATCTATTGTTCCAAGATTTGATCTTCAAGGTCATCGTGGAACTCGTGCTTATGCTCCATAAAATACGATTACACCTTTTAAACAAGCTTTAGAATTAGATTTGGTTGTAAGCAAGGCTTCTCAATTAGTTGTCTCTCATGAGACTCGGTTTAATCCTATATTTACAACCAAGCCAGATGGAACTCCATTAGATACTTCAGAAACCAAGTTGTATAGTTTTTTGAATATGGATTACAATGAAATTGCACAATTTTATATCGCTCTCCGCTCGACTCCTAACTATCCTGAACAAAAATCAATAGCAACAATTTAGCCTATCTTTGCTGCCATGGTAAAAGAAATTATGTCTTTACCAAAGAAAAAGGCATACTAAAATAACGATTCACTATTGAGTTAAAAGGTTATGCGAATAAAACTCCAAATCCTAGATTCTTTGCAGCATTGGTAACAAAACAAATTGCAGACTTAATTATTGAACAGAGAAGTACGGTACAATCGTTTGAGATGCAACTCATTAGAGAAATACGAGCTTTAAAACCCAAATCAAAGAATTGCTTTACTAACTGGTGGAAACCCTGAAATTTTAAAAGCGGTTGAAAAACTAGGCCTTAATCCAGATGTATTGAGTCCACATTATGATGCACTTTCTGATTCTTTAGCTAACGTTTTGCACAAAGAAAGTTTTAACGTTGTGCCTTGGACTGTAAACTCAGTTGAAGTTATGGAAAGAATGATTTCATATAATGTTGATGGAATTATTACCGAATAGCCAAACAAAGTTAAAGCTATTATAAGCGCTAAATAAGTTCAATTATTATCATTGCTTTTTGAATAAGAATGAAATCAAAACAATTGAACTAACACTGAAAAATAGTTTTCTGCAAAATATTCGGAGAATTAGAAAGATTTAGAAGGGTTAAAACGAAAAAAATCGACTTTCGGGAGTGATTTCGTTATTGTAATTATTCCAAAAATAAATGCTATTTCATGAATAAATAAATGAAATAGCATTTTTAAATTTAGAAGTAAGTTTATAAATAATCTAATTGAGGTCTAGTATTTCTGCTTTTAAGTGTTTGTAAATGGGGCTTAATTCAATGTTCTAAGCCAATTTATTCGTTAAATTCTCGCTACGTGCTACTTTGAATCTTGAGCATATTTTTAAAAAATTTCAGATTGTTGTAAAAGATAATCTTTTTAGTATAAGCTGCAACTATGCACTAAAAGAAGTTCCACAGCCACAGGTTGAACTTGCGTTTGGGTTAACGAATTGAAAACCACGATTATCTAAACCATCGCTAAATTGCAATTCTGTTCCTTCTAAATACAGTAAATGTCGCCTATCTAAAATAAATTCCACTTCATTTACGGTGTACATATCATCATATTCAGTTTTTATATCCATTTCTAAAATATAACTCATACCTGAACAGCCACCGCCTTTAACACCAATGCGTAAAAATTTATCCGTTTCTGCGTTTTGAGAAATCACTTTTTTTAATTGTTTTGAAGCGGAATCATTTATCAGAATTGGTTCTGCAACGGGCGTAAATACAAATAAATCAGACATAGTTTTGATAAGTTGAATTTCTAAATCTCAGTTAGACAAATAAATTCTTTTGTCTTATATTTTTCTTTTTTTTAGCACCATAAAATTAATTCTTAAACTAATTCAATAAAGTGTCATTAAGCTATAAATATTGGTCACAAACGAATTTAAACCTTTTTATTGCTTAAAAAGCACGAGCTAGAGTAAAAAACTCCGCTTTTTCATGGGTAAAGATATGCAGAACTCCAGCGCCGACTAAATTTACAAGAATTCTTGATGCTCTGCGAGTACTTATATTCACAAGATTACTAAACTCACAAACTGTAATTCGTTCAAATTGATTCAAATAGCGCAATAATTTTTGCTCGTTTGCTCCAAAAACAAAGCTTACACCCTCATCAGAAGTTTGATTTTTTAAAACCTTCAACATTTCTTTACTTGCGCGAATACTTTTGTCATTAACTCTAACAAACCCTACCCATTCGGTACCCAAATCAACTAATACAGGTTTTTCTTTTGCTTCTTTTACTAGAACGATTGCAATTTCGCGTTGCTTATATTCAACAATTTCAACTTTAATATCTAATTCTGGTTCGCACAGATAAAAAACCGCATCATTTAGGAGGAATTGCTCCTCATAAAAGCTTTCCATGCCAATAATAGATCCATCATCGTCAATTCCGATAAGTAACGTTCCACCTTTAGTATTGGCAAAGGCGCATAATTCACGAGCAATTTTTTCGGGACTAGGAATCGTCCGTTTAAACTCAAGGAATAATCCTTCTCCGGTTTTTATCAGATTTTTTAGGTCTGATAATTTCATTGAAGAACGAACCGGTCTTACTTCTTTCATACCTATCCAGTAAAATTAGTTAAACGTGAACAAACTATTTTTCATGAAATTTATTGCTCGAATTAAGCGTTTACTTCTTCTTTAGGATCACGTGTCATAAGTTGAAAAACAGCATCTCTAGGGTCAAAATTTTCAAATAAAACACGATAGACATATTGAGTGATTGGCATAGAAATTCCCAGTTTTTGAGCTAAGCCATAGACCGAACGCGTCGTTTTAACCCCTTCTGCTACCATATTCATTCTGGAAATAATATCATCTAATTTTTCACCCTTACCTATATGATAACCAACATACCTATTTCTGGAGTGCTGTGATGTACAGGTCACTATTAAATCGCCCATTCCAGCTAAGCCTGAAAACGTATCCTGAGATGCTCCTAGATAAAGTCCTAATCTCCTAATTTCTGCAAGACCACGTGTTAATAAGGCCGCTTTTGCATTATCACCTATTTGGGCGCCATCAATAACGCCTGCTGCTATTGCAATTACGTTTTTTACTGAGCCTGCTATTTCTACACCAATTACGTCATAATTTACATAAACGCGAAACATAGGTGTCATAAATGCATCTTGAACGAATTTAGCCGTTGATTTAGAGTTTGCAGCGGCGACAACTAATGTTGGCTTAAAACGAGAAACTTCTTCTGCGTGAGAAGGTCCGTATAAAACACCGATATGATCTTCAATTATAATACCTTGTAAAGCTTCTGTTAATACCTGAGACATGGTCATATAGGTTTCATTTTCAATCCCTTTTGATACGGTAATACAAATTTCTTTGCCAGATAAAAAGGGTTTTACTCTAGCAGCAACTTCCCTTGTTGTATGCGAGGGTGTTCCGAAAACAACTAAATCACGATGATCTAAACAGGTTTCTAAATCGGTATAGGCTTTAATGGAATCGGGAAGAGTTACACCTGGTAAGTACGAATTATTCTCGTGTAAATTATTGATGCTAAATGTGATATCTTGTTCACGAGACCATATTTGAACATCATGTCCTGCCCTTGCAAGTACCATTGCTAATGCTGTTCCCCAGCTTCCAGCACCAATTACCGTTACTTTCACGTCATTTCCTAATTTAAATTTTAAATCTAAGGTGTTATCTTATTTATTTGAACCGACCTTAGTCTCAGTTCCATTTAAAAGTCGTGTAATATTCGTTTTGTGTTTGAATAGTAAAAATCCACACAACAAAAAGGCTATTACTAAAACCAGTGGATTTATAGTATAACCTAAAAAGAATTTCATTACAACCAAAATGATTGGGTAAACTAATGAAGCCATAATTGATGCTAAAGAAGCATATCGAGTAGTTGAAATTACCAAAATAAACATAAGAATAGTGATTGTAATCGAAATAGGTTCTACACCATATAACATTCCACCAGCAGTTAACATTCCTTTTCCACCCCTAAACTGAGCCCAAACGGGTAACGTATGCCCCACTACTGCAATAATCCCTACAATTATACTCATCACTACTTCATGTTCACCCATAAAATATTCAGGCAAACCTCCAAAATAAATGGCTAATTTTGAAATATAAACCGTTACCGTAAACCCTTTAACAAAGTCCATAATAACAACAATTACACCTGCTTTCCAACCCAATACTCGAAAAGTATTTGTTGCACCAGCGTTGCCACTTCCATAATCTCGAACATCAATACCTTTGTAGATTTTACCGACCCAAACAGAGGAAGGAATTGAACCTATCAAATAAGCCAATACACAAATAACTAAAAATGCCATCATAAACGTTGAATTTTTAACACTAAAAAAATAAATATAGAAGAATATACTAAATGTGAGCCGTGTACGTGCCCATTTTGCAATTTTTCAATTAAAATTCGCTAAAAAATGGCGAAAGTTCTTACATTTTGCGCTGTTGTATAGGTGAGCTTACTATTTCGAGGATAATTTCACCATCAATTTAACAAAATACCTATATGAATATTCATGTTTCATCCGAAACCGGTCGCTTATCTGGAGTTGTTGTACATACTCCGGGGCAAGAAGTCACTTTAGTTAGTCCCGAAATAAAAGATGAACTTTTGTTCGATGACATTATCTTTGAGTCAGATGCTAGAAATGAACATTTAGCAATGCTAGACATTTTCAAAGCTGCACTGCCAAAAGATGGGCAGGTGTATGAAATTTGTGATTTAATACGAACTGCGTTTCAACATGAAGAGGCACGTCTTTATTTTGTTGAATTACTTGTTCATAGTTTCCCTGAATGGAATTTACACCCTATTGAAAATTCTTTAAAAACACTTTCAGCGGACCAATTATTAGATTTTGCCATTTTAGGAAGAACTGAAGCATTAGATGAAATAAGCATTTTACCGTCGCCAAATATTCTTTTTACTCGTGATTTAGCCGCAGTCATAAATGATGGAATTATCATTTCACGTGCTGCGAAAAAGGCACGTGCGAGAGAATCCATGCTTATCGATACAGTTGTACATTACCATCCTTTATTCGAAAATGTTAGAGATTCCGCTTTTCGTTTAAAACATTACGATTCCATTGAAGGTGGCGACGTTTTAATTCCATCTAAAGACTTAGCGTTAGTGGGTATGTCTGAGCGTAGTTCATTTAGTGGAATTATGAAAGCCGCTGAAGCTTTTTTCCAATTTGGTATTAAAGATGTGCTTATCGTTGATATACCTAAACAACGTGCATACATGCACTTAGACACTATTTTCACTTTTGCAAGTAATTCTGATTGTATTGTTTACCCACCTGCAATTATGAAAAGAACCGATAATGTGGTTTGTTTAAGCAAAAATGAAAATGGCCAAATTGTTACTCATCGTAAACCATCCTTACATTATACTTTGGAAGAAAAAATGGGGCATGCCATTAACTTTATAAAATGTGGCGGTGAAGATACTATTTCACAAAGTCGTGAACAGTGGACTGATGGAGCAAATGTTTTTTGTTTAGCGCCAGGTGTTATTGTTGGTTATGAACGAAATACAAATACCTTTAATACGTTGCGAGATAACGGTTATGAATTATTAACTCAGTTTGATTTTCTAGACCGCTTTAAAGACAAACCATTTAACCCAACGCCTGACACAAAAATGGCTATTGCTTTCATTGGAAATGAGCTTTGCCGTGGTCGAGGTGGTGCACGTTGTATGACCATGCCTATTTCAAGAATTGGCTAATTAGTATTAGATAACACTACATTGAAAGAAATTAAAAGCGAATTCGAAATAATTGAAGCCCAAGAAAGTCGTTCCACATTGGAACGACTTGGCTTATCCATAAAAACAATTCTTTTTCATGTTGGCTTATTAGTCATCACTTTTTTTGCGGTGTCGATAACAAGTCTTCAATTTTTTTTTACTATTGAGGAATCAGTTTTATTTAGCGCTTTATTGTTACTGTTTTTAGCTACACATGAATTCGGGCATTATTTTGCAGCTGTTTATCATAGAGTTTCAGCAACTCTTCCCTACTTTATTCCTTTGCCATTTATCTCTCCTATTGGAACTATGGGTGCCGTAATTCGACTTAAAGAACGCATACAATCTACAAAAAAGCTTTTTGATATTGGAATAGCTGGACCTGTAGCAGGTTTTGTAGTTTCATTCTCTTTGTTAATTATAGGCTTCATTACTTTACCAAGTCCCGATTATGTTCAATCATTTGAAGGGCATGCCGAATTAAAAGCTTATGTTCAATCGTATGGGGAATATCCTGATGTTCCAATTATAACCGAAGATGGTGCTGTACTTATGGTTGGAGATACACTGCTTTATTCATTCCTGTCATTATTTTTTGATAATGTTCCACCTATGTGGGAAATGTACCATTTTCCTTTTTTATTCGCAGGTTGGCTGGGCTTGTTTTTTACAGGGCTAAATTTAATGCCGATTGGTCAACTCGATGGTGGGCATATTTTATATTCACTAATTGGATTCAAAAAACACCAATTTTTTGCTCGTGTCTTTTTTGCCCTTCTTTCTATTCTTGGGGCATTAGGAATCATTCCTTTACTTATAGAATTACTAGAAGGAAGCAATCCTGGCTGGGGGATGTACGCATGGGCTATTTGGGGTATTATATTATTTTTGATGCTACAACGAGCTTATCACCGAAATCTAAATTGGACTATTTTTACAGCTGTTCCTTCTTTAATCATTAGCTTTGTCTTAGTCAATATTTTTGGAGCAGCTCAATGGAATGGTCTTTCAAGTTGGGCGATTTGGATGGTTTTTATATTGTTTTTTGTAAAAATTGAACACCCTCCTGTTATTTACCAACAAGAATTAGACCCAGTTCGTCGTGCTTTAGGCTGGTTTGGTATGTTTTTATTCGTTGTTTGTATAAGTCCAAGTCCTTTGTATCTATTATCGTATTAATCCAAATTTGTGTATTTTAGGTTCTTTGCATTTTGTAATTTTAAATCAAATTTTGAATGGTTGATTTAAATCGTGTACATTTTATAAATGACTCAAATTTGTTAAGACCAATTGCCGTTAGTATCTATTCATTACACTTTTTAGTCATACTTTACTGATTATTACTTTCTGCTAAATTCAACACTTACCTAGTTCCTTTTTTAATTCATTTTTTTTATCATGAAAATCATTTTATCAGCACTTTTAGTTACATTTTTACTTATTTCTTGCGGTTCAGAAAATAAAAAAACTGGATATAAAGCACAGGTGGAAACCTTAATAAGTCAAAATAAATTTAACGAGGCGCTTCAATACATCTCTTCGCTTCCTCTTTCTGAAGAATCCACTGAATTAGGAAAAGACGTTCGTGTTAAAAATAGCGCTTACTTACAAAACAAAATTACTGAACTAAAGAAAACAGATAGTTCAGTTAGGGAAAATGCTGCTGCTTTAGCTGAAGCTTATGTTGAGATGGGAGTTTTCATGGAATATTATGGAGATCACCTTGGAATGAAAGAACGCATGACCGGTTCATTAGCGCATTTTAGAAAAGCTTTACAATTAGAGCCTGGAAATTCAAAAGCTATGGCTGAAATTGAGCAAATTGAGGGGATTTATAAACAAATGGGTCGAGAAGTACCACAAGACATTGCTGATTAAGAGACAAAACTTTTTTATAAACCGAGCTTCTTTACTTATTTGAGTCGCAGTTGAACGTTCGTTTAGAACATTTTATGGCAGAAAAAGACAAAAAGAAAACCACTCCAACTATTCAAAACCGCAAAGCCACCTTCGATTATCTAATTGAAGAAACATATGAGGCTGGAATTGCTCTTCAAGGAACAGAGGTTAAATCGATACGTGAAGGACAAGTTAGTTTTGTTGACTCTTTTGCCTATATGGACAATGGGGAGATTTTACTGAAGGATTTATATATTAAAGAATTCAAGTTTGGATCCTACAATAACCACGAAGCTACTCGTACACGTAAGTTATTACTAAAGAAAAAAGAAATTGAAGAAATAGATATCTTACTGCATCAAAAAGGGTACACGGTTGTTCCTTTAAAGATTTATTTCAAAAATGGGTTTGCTAAGATTTTAATTGGTTTAGCTAAGGGTAAAAAGAAACACGATAAGCGTGATAGTATAGCTGAAAGAGATAGTCAAAGAGAGTTAAAACGAGATTTTAAGACTTCACAGTTTTAATTGATTTGAAGGTTTTTAAGCAAGTTGAATTTTAATCTACAGCTATGTTTAAACTTTCTAGTTGATGATTTCAGCTTCAAACTTTGTTTGTTATGGTGTTGTTTTAACTCAAATTGGATGCCTCGTTAATTGAATCTTCGTTTCTGTAAAGTATATTAAATTTTTTGAAATACAGGGTAATACCAAACGAATTGAAAAATATTTTTGCTAGATAATAAGAGAATAAAAAGTAATAGTATTCACAATCAGTACTCTAACTAATACTGAAATGCAAAAAGTGTGATTCTGTAATGGCGTTTTACGGGTTTATTTTCAAATGGTATCCCTCAATAGATTATGTAATAAGCTTTGAGCTGCTTAAAAACAGTCGAAATAATTACATTTATCATTACTATACTAGGAATTGCAAATAACATTCCTGTAAAACCAAATAGAATTGACCCACCAGATACGCCAATAATGACAACAAGTGGATGTAAATTCACCGCTTTACCTAAAATTACAGGCCCAAAATACGCATTATCTAATAATTGAACAGTTATTACAACAATTACTACTCCTAGTATGGCACTTTCACTACTTAAAAATGGTAGTAAAGGATCAATATTTTCTACAATCAAGGCGTAGCTAATTCCAACGATTAACCCAATTACAGGACCTAAAAACGGAATAGCATTTGCTACACCAGCAATAATTCCAATTAAAACGGCTGCTTGGAGTTCAAATCCAACTAACATCAATCCAACAATAAAACAAATACCTACCAAAGTTGATTCTGTTAGTGTTCCTCTCAAATAAGAACCAATTGCATTATCGGCATTATCCATGGTAGTAAGAGACATCTCAAAATATCTATTCGGAATTAGATTTAACAAAGTGTGTTTAATCTCGCCATCATCGAATAGAATAAAAATGAATACAAATGGTGTTAAAATCCAGTTAGATATTGCAGAGAGTAGTGCAGCAATTCTACTACTTCCAGGAGCTGCAGCAAAGGCGTTAAAAGATTTCTTCTCTGTGCCTTCTTTTTCTTCTTCAACATCCGTTGATAAATAACCTAAGTTCTTTAATTCTTCAAAACGCTTAACAGTTGACGGTTTTATAGGATATTGATTTTCTTCCGTAAACTGACTTAATTGGTAAAGTTTTTTTCCTTCATCTTCATTTAAAGAAATAAAACTTACAATAGAGTTTAGAATTGGTGTTAATTCGGGACCAAAAACGGCTAACAACATTTCTTTACTAGGAGAAGATGTGTCTTCGTTCATAAAATCCTGAAAATTTGAGTATAGTTTATACTGAATATTGACTCTAAGTTCCAATTGCTCCTTATCGTCTGGTAACATCGAAATTACTTGTCTCCCCAAAATAAATACAACAAATATGAAGCCACCGAAAAGCATTAAAATGCCAAGCCATTTCGGTATTCTATGCTTCATAAGCCATTTCAAACCAGGCATTGCAATGTAAGCCGAAATCAAACCAATTATTATGGGAAGAACTAAGGCATTTAAAGTCCAAAGCAAAACTGTGATAATTGAAACTATAAAAAAAGTTAGAGCCCCGTAAAAAATTCTTGATCGCTTAAGACGTTCAGGGTTCGTTTTGCTGATTGCCATACTCATCTTCCAGATTTATAAGTAATTCATTTGTTGCTTTGAGTCGCAAACCGATAACAGTAGCTAGTCGTCTCATTACTTTATTTCCCAAATCGGGATTGCTTTCGAAAAGTTTTTCTAAGTCTGATCTAAAGATGGCAACCGCAACCGTATTTTTTATTACATAGGCTGAGGCAGATCTTGCAGATGAGTCAAGAAGTGCTAATTCTCCAACAAAGTCACCGCTTCCTATATTTGCTAACACTAATTCTTCTCCAGATTTACTAGTTCGTGTAATTTGAACCGATCCTTCTTTAATAATGAACATTGCCGCACCTGGTTGACCCGTTTCAAACATATATTCGCCAGCTTCATACTTTCTTTCATACAAAATTTTAGAGACTATATTTAGTTCTCTTTTTCTTAAATCTTGAAAAATCGGTATTTTTTTAAGTATATCAACTTCAGATTCTTGTTTAGAAAAGTTAAGTGCACTAAAAATATTACCCCATAATGGAGCCATTTTATTTGCAATTTGTTTAGCCATAGTAGGTGATCAACGGTTCAGAATTTACATACCTTCTGTTTAATATAGGAATAGTGAATCAGATTTAAATAGTATTCTGATTCAAAAAGAATATTAAGCTATTTATTTGTGAATTTATTTAGGTGTTCACGCATCTCTTGAATCATTATTCCTAAATTATTTCTCAGTTCAAAAATTCTAGTATTTAAAGGGAGATACTCTCTGTCGTTCAGCAAACCTTCTACCTTCAACACCCTTAATAAATCAATGGCCAGGTTTATATGACTTAAAGCTTTTTTAAAATAGGTTATTACTGCACCTATTACCGTGGGTTCTTCATGGTCAAACGCAAGTCCTGCAGCGTATTTTGTTGTGCCTTGCAAAAGTTCATGCATAAAGTTTAAATAACTTAAAGATGTTTGACTTTCTGGGAAAATTCGAGTTCTATGTAAAAAATACAAGCTTATCTCATGAATTTCATCATAATGTAAATAACAATAGAATGGATCGTCTATCTCAGCATAAGGATCTGTTTGAAACTCTGGTAGAACCGCTTTCCACTCATCGCCTTCTTCTAATTCTGAATAGTCTAATTCATTTAATTCATCATCTAATTCATTAATTGATTCGTAATCATCAAAGTAAAACTCTTCAGCAGGATCAAATATATAAGGCATACTTGACTCACCCAAAGAAAACGGAAAATCGGAGTCTGTTTCAGTTTCAACATCAATATCTCCAAAAAAATCTCCTGAATTTAGAAAAATTTCATCATCAATATCATCATCTTCTTCGTCTTCATCGGGGTCTTCAGGGAAATAGGCTTCTTCATAGGTCAATTCATCGTCCAAAAAACTTTCAAGAGCTGCTTCAACATCATCATATTCTTTTAGAAAGCGAATCCAAACAGGTTCATTATCACCCCAAGAGTTATTTACAAAACTCTTCCTTTTCACACTACCAAGTTCGAGACTTTTCAAGTGTTCTTCCCAACGATGTTCATCCCATACAGAATTAGGAAAATCCATTTGCTACTAAATCTAAATGTGTTTGTTTGTAAATTATTATAAGATATAAAAGGCCAAATTCTTCAAATTTAATTTCAGCCATTTATTTAATTTCAACATTATTTTAGAGTGATTCAAGAACTCCGACAATAAGTTTTGTCATTTTGGGCTGGGCTATATCAGCAGCAGCTAAAATATCAGCCATTTGAACAGGTTCTAGCGCATCTGGAAAACATTCGTCCGTAATTACACTAAAACCTAATACACTCATACCCATGTGAACCGCAGCAATAGTCTCAGGAACGGTGCTCATTCCAACAACATCAGCGCCAAGATTTCTAAGAAATCTGTATTCTGCTTTTGTCTCTAAATTTGGACCTGATACAGCAACATACACACCATGTTGCAAACGAATACCCTGTTCTAAAGCAATTTTTTCAGCGCTGTTCCTTAATTTAAAAGAATATGGCTGACTCATATCAGGAAATCTCGGCCCCAATACATCATCGTTGGGACCCATAAGTGGATTATCTCCAATTAGATTTATGTGGTCGTTTATACACATCACATCACCTTTTTTAAATAAAGGATTCATACCACCAGCCGCATTCGATACAATAAGGGTTTTTGCACCGTTTGCTTGTAATACACGAACAGGAAATACAATTTGCTGCATGGTGTAACCTTCATAAAAGTGAAAACGACCCTGCATGGCTACAACTTGCTTGCCCCCTAATTCACCAAATAGCAATCTACCTGCATGGCTTTCAACCGTTGAAACAGGAAAATGAGGAATATCTTTATAAGAAATGGAGTCTATAACTGTTATTTTTTTTACCAAATCACCGAGTCCAGTTCCTAGAATAACCAAATACTCAGGGCGCATTTCAGTTTTTGATTGAATGTAGGCAACGGCCTCATCACGTTTAGTACGAAATTGTTCAACGGTATCAAATGTTCTCATTATTTTTTCAAATTTATTTTAACGTTCTTTTTCAGTTAATCAAGTTGATCAATGATTGAATCTACATCATTTAAGCCAGGAACAGACGCATTATCATCTTGTCCTAGTTTAGATCTGATGGATTCTTTCTCATCAGTTCTTTTTTGAATATTTTCAGTTTGTTGAGCGTCATAGTCGTCTCTGGGAAGAGAATATAGATTACTATCATCTCGTGAAAAGGTATTTAGCGACTCATTAGCCATATCTAAATAAGATTTAATTCCTCGAATAATTTCATCTCTACGATCAATTAATCGAATAACACTCTGTCTAATTTGCTGTCTTTCTTGTCTTGCATCACGTAAAACTCGTTCTGCTTCCATCTCAGCTTTTTCAAAAATTCTTCGCCCTTCTTTTTTAGAATTATCTATTCGTTGTGTCGCTGTGTCTTTGGCCGTTTGTAATGTTTCGTGTAATGCAGACTCAACTCGTTCGTAATGCTGAAGTTTTTCTTGTAATCGTTGAATCTGATTTTCCATTTCTCTGTTTTTCCCTACTAAATGTTCCCATTCAGTAGCCATAACTCCTAAAAATGCATTTACTTCACCAACATCAAAACCTCTTATAGATCGTTCAAATTTTTGTTGTTTAATCTCGAGTGCAGTTAATTTCATCAGGTTCCTGTTATTCTAATAATGTGTTCACTAGTGATTTTATTTGCCCAAAATATACTGATTCCACTCTAAGCATTTATTACTTTTTCTGGTCAAGCATATTTTTGAGCCTAGGAGATGGCGCTATGTCATCCACTTGAATTTCTACTGAATCTAACAAGGGTTTTGCATTTTCGAAGGTCTTTTCAGATTGCACTTTTTTAGCACTTTGATTTTTTATTGCTGCAATTTCAGCTCTTACTTCTTGTTTAAAAGTGATATAATCGTCATAAAATTTCTTATCTAATTCGGGTAGTGAATTAGCATTATCTAACTTCTTGTTAATTATTTTATAAACTGAACGAATGAAAGTGGTTGCTATTCCACCAAAAATACTTAAGGCAACTATCGCCACAATCATTTCTTGGCCTGACATTTTGCTACATTTCCTAGTTTATGTTACGGTTCTGAACGCTGTAAATTTACAAAAATTATTAATTTATTGTTCTTATTTCCTTTAACACACCGCACCAAAGCCTTACCTTTCAATCTTATTATGTTTTAAGTCTTATGAGTTTATCTTTTCAAAATATATCTCTTCCGATACTTCTTTTTTTATTACTTGCATCTTGTTCGTCAAGTAGAATGTTAAAAGATATTCAAACCGGAGTTGCCAGTTGGTACGGTCCAGGTTTTCATGGAAAAAAAACAGCTAATGGAGAAAAATTCAATAAAAATAGGTTAACTGCTGCTCATAAAACATTGCCCTTTAATACATTAGTAAAAGTTATTAATACAGAAAACGGGAAGTCAGTAACCGTTCGAATTAACGATAGAGGTCCTTATGCAAAAGATAGAATTATTGACCTTTCTGAGGCGGCAGCCAAAAAAATTGGCATAACTAAAACTGGTACGGCTAATGTAAAATTACTTTTAGTTAAAGGTGATCTGGAAAATTCTTCTAAAAAAATATCGTCCGGAGAGCAGTTTAGTGTTCAACTTGCCTCCTATTCTGATAGTAAAAGTGCAGAACAAAACGCAAAAAAAATACCCAAATCGTTCGTATTAAAAGGTGAAGCAAATGGGCAAACTGTATTCCGAGTGTATTCTGGAAAGTTCAACACTTCTAATGAAGCTAAAAAATGGCAAAGAACACTAAAAGAAAAGGGCTTAAACGGATTTGTAAAACAACTCTAAGAAGAACCGAGATATTTCAAAACGGCTTCTGTTCTCGATCTGACATGTAATTTTCCATAAATAACATGAACATGTCTTCTCTCCGTCTCTACACTAATAAACATCTTTTCAGCGATTTCTTTATTTCTGAACCCTTTTGATAGAAATTGTAAAACCTCTTCTTCTCTTGGTGTTAATTCTGCCATTGGGTCTGGTTTTGAAATCGGTGTATGGAACGACTGCACAACTTTTCTTGCAATTGCACTACTCATTGGTGCGCCACCATTTAAACAATCATGCATGGCTTCAATAAGCTCCTTTGATGAAGTTCTTTTTAATAGATATCCAGAAGCACCTGCTCTTAAAGCATTAAACACAACATCTGCGTCTTCATAAACAGTTAAAATTAATAGTTGAATGCTCGGAAAGTGCTCTTTTATAAAAACCGTACAATCCACACCAGACCGATTTGGCAGATTAATGTCCATTAAAATTAAATCAGGAATATGATCTCCAATATCTTGCATGGCTAGTTCTGCATTTGCATACGTTTTTACAAGTTCAAACTCAGCATTTGTTTCTATCAATAGAGACAAACTTTCGCGAATGCCATTATTATCTTCAACTATAGATACTCTTATTTTTTTATTCATTTCTTAACTTCTATGATTTGAAAGAATAAAACAATAACCCTTTTGATTCATTTTACTGTTGCTTTAAAATAATTTAACCCTTACTTAGCAAGCCGTATGTTTAAATAAATAAATTAATGAATACAATTTCATATCTCATTGATTTATATATTTATAATCAACCATTTTTGTGTTGATTAAATTTTGTAGTGATCCAGATATAAAGGTATGCGTCATTTTACTTTAATTGGTGTTTTTTTATTTTCTTTGCTCAGTCTATGTGCTTCTCACTCATTTGCTGCTCAAGATTCCCCTGAAGTTATTGAGCTAAAAAAACGTCTATCACAAATTAGCCTAAATACTGAAGAAGCTTGTATTATTTCTGGAGAATTAGCATGGCGGTTAAGAGGTTTAAATCTACCCGAAGCCCTCACTTATGGAATGCAAGCCGTTGAAATTGCTCAACAACTTAATAATTATAAGTTAGTTCAGAAGCACTTGTCTTTTGTGGGTGTTATTTACAGAAATTTTGGCGACTATGCTTCTTCCTTGAATTATTATTTACAAGCATTCGCTATTGCTCAAAGAACTAAAGACAATGAGCAATTAGCTTTTGCTTACAATAATATTGGGGAAATTTACAGTATTCAAAAAAATTATGAAATGGCTGAAAACTACCTCAGAAAAGCTATTCAATTATTTTCTGAATTAAATCATCCAGTTGGTTTAGGTTATGCATGGTTACGCCTAGGTGAAATGTATTTTGATATGGGTAATTTTAGGGAATCAGAAAATGCTTTTTTGAAATCGTACGAAATTCGAAAAAAAGACCAAAATTTTGCAGGTCTATCTAGTACACTTGAACGATTAGCTCGTTTATATGTAGCTGAAAATAAATTGGAATCCGCTCTATCATTTGCTCAACGTTCCATAGATCTCAAAAAGGAACATGACCCTTACGCCAGTACTGTCGCCTTAAAAACAGCGATGGCTGAAATCTATTTAAAAATCCACAATTATGAAAAAGCTTTAGAATTAGCCAACGAAGCTTTTGAAAAAGCAACATTTTCAGCGGCTGATAAACGTATTGCAGCAGCAGCAGGGGTTCTTGCAGACATTTACGCTCAGAAAAATGATTTTATCCAAGCTTATGTGTTCAGAAAAAAACAAATTGATGTGATTAATGAATTAAATACAAGTCAAGCTAATCAAATAATTGATTGGGTGAATTCTAACCTTCAGTACGAAAAACAAAAGATTGAAATCAAACAAATTGAAGAACGACAGAATTTAATTCGATTTATTGGCGCAACCTTATTTATTGGTTTAATTACACTTACACTACTTCTCCTATCTAATTTAAGAAGTAGAAAAAAACTCTCTCAAACAAACAAACTACTTGAGGAAAAAAATACTGCCATTTCCATTTCAAATAAAAGTTTAAGCCAAACTAAAGAAGTTTTGGAACAAACTAGCATTTTAACTCGAGTTGGGGGCTGGGAAATTGATATGCTCAATCATTCTCTTGAATGGTCTTCTATGATAAGAAACATTCTAGAGGTTGATGAATATTTTAAACCAGATTTACACTCAATTAATGAATTTTACCATCCAGAGGATAGTCAAAAGTTAAATTTAGCTATAGAAAAAGCTATTAAATTTGGGCAACCTTGGGCCTATGAAGTTCGAATAATTACGGCTAAAATGAATACTATTTGGGTCAAATCTATCGGAAATGCAGAGATTGATAACGGAGTGTGTGTTCGCCTTTTTGGCTCAATTCAAGATATTAATGATATAAAAAACGATAAGCTTGAATTGGCAAAAGCAAAAAAAATTGCAGAGGAAGCAAGTAATGCAAAGTCTTATTTTCTAGCCAATATGAGTCACGAAATCCGTACACCCTTAAATGGAGTAATTGGATTTACAGACATTTTGATGAAAACAAACTTGTCTGATGAGCAGGAGAATTACATGCAGACTGTTTATCAATCCGCTCATAGTTTAATGGAAATTATTAACGAAATTCTTGATTTTTCAAAAATTGAAGCTGGCAAACTTGAACTTGAAATGGAAAGCACGGACCTTAGTGATCTTTTAAATCAAATAAATGAAATCACAAAGTATCAATCTGTACAGAAAAACATTCCAATTCGCTTTAATTTAGATAAATCAGTACCTAAAAAAATAGTTCTTGATCCTGTTCGAATTCGACAAATTCTTGTAAATCTTATTAGTAATGCACTAAAGTTTACGTCTAAAGGTGAAGTTACGGTAGCTATTAATTGCCTACAAATGACCAATCCAACAACAGGATTGTATCGTTTCGCCGTAAAAGATACAGGTGTGGGAATAGCTCAAGAAAATATTAAAAAGATTTTTGAAGCATTTAGTCAAGAAGACACTTCAACCACCCGAAAATTTGGAGGTACAGGTTTAGGCTTAACCATTGCTAATAAATTACTGGGCTTAATGGACTCCTTCATCAAGGTAGATAGTACTTTAGGTAATGGAAGTTTATTTTATTTCGATGTTCTTTTACAATCTGATACACGTCTTGACCTTAATTCGGATTCTCTTCCAGTTTCGGTAAAAAAGAATGAGGAAATTACGTTTTCACATTATTTAACCATTTTAGTTGCAGAAGACAACCCTATAAATATGCTTTTAGCACGAACTATTTTAAATAAAATCAATTCTGAATTCAAAATAGTGGAAGCAGAAAATGGAGTGCAAGCAGTAGATTTATTTCAGAAAACAAATCCCGATATCATTTTTATGGATATTCAGATGCCATTATTGAGTGGAATTGAAGCTACAAAATCTATACGATCTTTTAAAAACGGAAAACATGTTCCAATAATTGCGTTAACCGCAGGTATCGTAAAAGGAGAAAAAGAGCAGTGTCTCGCCAATGGAATGTCTGATTATATTGCAAAGCCAGTCATTTTAAATAAAATTAAACATATTCTGTTTGAGTGGACAGTTTCTGATTTTTCCAATAATAGGGAATCGAACGAAACTCAAAATCTGTTTAAAAACAATGAAATAGTATTTGATAGCGAAGCTTTTTTAAGAATTCTAGATTTCAATAAACAGATTTATAGTCAAATTTTAGAGCAATCTGTTAAACATTTTACTAAAGATTTAGAGGCTCTCAAAGAAATGCTAGAGTCTAAAAATTATTCCCATCTAAAAATACTATCACATCGGATTCAAGGAAGTGCTGACTCTTTATTTTTTAATCGTTTAGCTTTAGTAACAAAAAGAATTCAACAAGCCGATTCTTCGATTCATAAATTAACTGAACAGCTTACTCAAACCTTAATGAAAGAAATTAATGAGTTGTCTCAATTACTGAGGCAGGAGCTTGATAATCAGTCATTAGTTTAAATACAAATGAGCTAGACTATCTGCCCTACAATTTTAGGGTAAAGAAAATAATGTAAGACTCCTCTGCCGGCTTCTATCTCTTTCCAAGACTCTGTCTCAATCACAATTTTTAATAATGACGATGTTGGGATTCTTATACTTCCACCCTTTGCGTTTAGTAAATAGGTAACAACATACTCCACACTAGGATTATGTCCCAAAATCAAAACGGATTCATAGTTGTGCGGAATTTCTTTGATAAACTGAATATAATCTGACCCAGTAAAACTATACAATTTATCAGTGTAACTTAGTTTGAAAGTAAGATGAGTTTGAAATGGTTCAATGGTCATTCTTGCTCTTTTAGCAGTTGAACAAAAAAAATGACTCGGTTTTTCTTTGAAATGTTGAATTACTGAACACATTTTAAGAGCATCTTTTGTACCTCTAGTATTTAAACCACGTTCGAAATCAGTTTTATTGGGTTCTGACCAATCTGACTTTGCATGTCTCATTAAATACAATGTTTTCATCTATAAAATCCTTAATATAAAAAGGACTGTATTTCACAGTCCTTTTATAAATCTTTAATTGAGTTAAAAAACGAATTAAGCTTCTGATTCTTCTTTTGGCTTTGCTTCATTTACAACTAATAAGCGCTCCATAAATAAGGTATTGTTTAGATTTTCTATGGCTGCTTTACCAGCTTCATCTTCAGAAAATTCTACAAATCCGAATCCTCTTGATCGTTTTGTTTTTTTATCTCTAACAATAAAGGCACGGCTAACATCTCCAAAATGGGCAAATAAATTTTCCAAATCGCTTTTCTTAGCCTTCCAGGAAAGATTTCCAACATAAATATTCATAGGTTACCTACTGACTTCTTTTCTATATATGATACGTTGCTATCCAAGCTGCAAAATACTAAATTCTATTCTGCTTTTTTCCACGTTTTAACAAAACACGACACTTTACCACAATAAATCCTTGAAAAAGAATCGCTTTTAAAACTTTTCTTTTGATATTTAACAGGCTTTACATTACCATACCAATTGTATTAAGTTTTTAATGTCACGATAATTTTAAATTCACAAAATTTTAAATTATTAGCTTTAGAAAACACAAGAATTTTATTTAATGCATTTATCTACTTATGAATTTAAAGCAATGGAAAAAGCTCTAATTATTTTCTCACCATCAACAAATGAAAAAAACGAACAAGATTCTTCTGTTGATGGGAAACACGTTACTAGTTTAAATCGTTATTCTGAAATTTACACAGAGCTCATTCAGCACTCTTCTAAAGAAGCAGCAAGAGTTAAGGCTCATAGATATGTTTTTTTTAAAGACGACCTACCTGAGAATGATTCTAATTGGCCAGATTCCGATTTCATTTATGAAATTCAAACTGGACGCACCTTTGGCGAAAGTCTATCTCTTGCTTTTGAATCTTTATTCAGAATTGGATATAAAGAAGTAGTATTCCTATCCATTAATTACCCAGAATTAACCTTTGAGCTTATAGATAAAGCTATATTTGAACTAAAGGAAACGGACGCTGTAATTGGGCCTTCTCGCAGCGGGGGTTACTATTTATTAGCTCTAAAACAATATAACTCAGATTTATTTATGCACAAGTTATGGGATACTGATACAGTCTTTGATGCTACTATTCAAGATTTCATGCAAAACAATCAGATTTGGTTTGAGTTACCGATTCTCAATTGTATTGAATCTGATGAGGACATTCATCTTGCTAATATCAAAAAATTTTATCGAAAAATAATCGAGCAAACTACCTTAAGCCACTAGGTTGAACATGATTACAAAAAAAGCCGTTTGCTGCATAACATCAAACGGCTTTTTTTATTAAAATAATTAGTTATCTATTGCGAAGAACTAACGTGCGGAAGTCTTTAATATCAGCCGCTTCTTTTAATTGTTCTACCCAAACAGCTGAAAGAGCTGTATTTCTTTTTTGCTCTAATTCAGTTCTAATTTGTTGTAAAACCTGAGCATTCATACCAGCTTCGTCGGCGACTTTCCGATCTTTTAATTTAATAACAAAAGCTGCAAAATCACCTGTGACAACGGTTGAGACTTGAGCAGAATCTAAGGTAATTGCTTTACCTAAAACTAAAGGCTCTCGACCTAAACCTGGAATAATATCAGAATTAAAACGAACATTTTCAGCTGTTTTAACTTCTTTGTTTAGTTCAGATGCAACAGCATTGAAGTCTGTTCTACTTTTTAATGCTGTGTTTATTTTAGCTAACAATTGCTTTTTACGCATTTCAGTTTTGTAAAGACGTTCAACTTGTGGACGAACTTCTGCAAAAGGTCTTGCTCCAGCTTCTTGAATTTCAATTAACTCTAATACAACGAATGCTTTTGGTAATTCAATTGGGTTTTGTGAAACTTCATTAATTTTTGCCCCTTTTAACCAATTTAAGGTTTGTCTAGTTTGTCCTAATCCTGCAATAAAGGGTGTATCTTCCGTTGCAATACCACTTTTTATAGTATAACCACGAGTCTCTGCTTCTTTTTGAAAAGAGTTGTTTTCAGTTGCAAAATATGCGAAATCATCTGCTTCTTTTGCTCTTTCATCAACCGTACCAAGTGGATCTGCTACAACTTTTGTTGAATAATCAATAAACGATAGTTCTTTTTTAGTCTCACTAATTTTTTTCAAAAGGTGTAGACTTGCATCAGCTTCTTTAATTATTTCTGTTGTCTGGTTTACATCAACAGATAAAACTGGTTTATAAGATTCTTTAACTTCACTTTTAGCAACTGTCGTTACAGTGTATGGGGTAGTAGAACTGTATTGTAAAAATATTAGCGAATCGTTTGTATCGCCAGTAAGTTCTTCTCTAATGCTTTGAAGTTCAGTCAGCGTTTTAAGGGTATCCTCAGTAGTAGGCGTTAAGTCAAACTCAACATAATTAAACTTCCACGTTTTTTTTCTTTGATAACGCTTTGCCTCTTTAGTGTAGAAAGTTTTCAATTCAGTATCTGTTGGATTTAAAACAGAATCAGGAATTTCATTGTAGGCTACACGAATATAATCGAACGAAAGTGTAGAATTTTTATCCATATACTCTTGCGCAACTTCAGCATCTGAAACTTTAACCGAAGCTTGTAAATATTGCGATAATTTTTCTCTTCTACGGTTATCACGTAATTGTTGCTCAATTGTAATCCAAATGTTTGTGTTTTCTGGAGCTGAAATTGCAGCATCTAAAGCGGCTCTATCAATAGTTCCGTCTTCTTTTTTAAACTGCTGAGCAATAAATGGATCTGGATTAGGACCAGTAATCATGTTAACTAACTCATCATCAGTAACGGTAATGCCTAGTTCATCCATTTTCTGTTTTATAATTACATCAAGAACAAGTTCTTCCCAAGCCATATCTTCGTAATATGCACGCATTTCTGAGGTGGCAGCATCACCTGTCTCATAACGATATCGCTCAGAATAATTTTGCACTTTTTGATTATATGCTTCAAATGAAATGGCTTTTCCATTAACCTCACCCAACGAACGTGGTCCAGCCATCATGGCATCAAAAACGTTTGTATCAGCTAAGGCCCATAAAAGACCGAAAGATAAAATGAGCAGCCACAAAATATATTTTGTACTAGCTCTGAATTTTTCCATTACTCCCATTGGGTACCTATGGTCAAATTAAAGATTAATATTTTTAATTTAGTTATTAGCCTGCAAATATAGCATTTAACTATCTTTTAAACAATCGGAACCAACTATATCATTACAAAACAATTACTTTTATTTTTTAAAACAGGCTAAATCCTATATGTTTTAAATATCTTTTAGGATCTCGATCTAGATTCCGTATAAGAGTGTTCAATCCTATCGTTAAACTATCCAAATTTGTATATAAAGAAGAATCGTTTGCTAACTTTCCAAGAGTTCCTTCTCCTGAGTTGATTTTCTTTAACAGAATTGTTAATTCCCTTGATGTTTCGTCTAAACTATTTGTTGCCATTTCAAGACCTTCTAATTGTTTATTCAAATTTGACACTAGATCTTTTAATTGAGGTCTTGTCTCAGTTGTTAACGAGTCTGCTTGTAATAAGACTTGATTTAATGTTGCCAAAGAATTAGTTACAGAATTCTTGTTCGTTTGAACCAAATTTCTTGATTCACGAGTCAATAATTCTAATTCCTTTAAACTTTTTTCGACGTTTTTTTGAACATCATCGCTTAAAGTCGTATTTACTCTTTTTAAAGCTATATTTAAATTTTCGCCAACTTCAGCAACCTTATCGCCTAAGCTTAATCCCTTCGCTTGTAACTCGTTTAGAGTCCCTTCATCAAATACACCTTTTAAAGCCCCCCCATTTACAACCTCTGAGGGTGAATTACCTTTTTCAATTAGAATGGCTTTAGAACCAAGAAAATCAATAGAACGAATAAACGCTTTTGAATCTCTTGGAATCACTATATCTGCATCAATAGTCATTGTAATTCGAACGCTATCATTCTGTAATAACTCTACATAACTTATGCTACCAATGTCCACACCGTTAAAATATATTTTCTTACCAATGCCAAGGCCATCAACTTTAGAAAAAGTTGAAACGATTTGTCTTCCATTGTTAAAGATTGGCACATCACGCATTACTCGAAATCCTACAACTCCTATGAGGGTTGCGAATACTACCGTCATTCCAATTTTTATTTCATTTGTAAATTTCAATCTCGTTCTCCGTTTTTTAAATACTATATTCTGCAGCTTTGATAAATGAAAGTAATCGCTCATTCTTACTTACCTTCATTTCATCAATCGTTCCCTGCCATGCTAATTTTTGCTCGTCTAAAAAAATTGCTTTATCCGCAATTTTAAGTACACTATGCATATCGTGAGTAATTACGACAGACGTAACATTTAGTTTTTCTGCTGTATCTATAATCAAATCGTTTATTTCATCAGAAGTCTCTGGGTCAAGTCCAGATGTTGGTTCATCATACAAAAGATAACGGGGTTCAAGAACCATTGCACGTGCTAAACCAACACGTTTTCTCATTCCTCCTGATAAATCTGAGGTGTTTTTATTTCCAGCGTTCGAAAGATTAACAAGATCCAGACACTCTAACACTCTTTTTTTGATTTCAGATTCTGATTTATCTGAGAAATAACGTAAAGGGAAAGCAACATTTTCAAAAGTATTGATTGAATCAAACAATGCTCCACCTTGAAATAGTACTCCAAATAGTTGTCTTACTTTTCTGAGTTTTACATAATTCAGATTGTAAATATTTTCACCATTAATTAATACTTCACCTTTATCAGGTTCAAGTAATGCGTTCAAATGTTTCAAGAGAACAGATTTGCCACAACCGGAACGCCCAATAATTGCAAGTACTGTATTGTTTTCAATGGTGAAGCTTACATCTTGCCAAATCAAACTCTGTCCAAAACTTTTTGAAAGGTTTTTTACTTCAATCATAATAAGATAGTAGCCAATATTAAATCAGAAAGAAGTAAATATACACAACTTAATACCGCAGCTTGGGTAGTCACTTTTCCAACCCCTTCGGCTCCTCCTGTTGCAAAATACCCTTTAAAACAGGAAATGGAGGTGATTACAAAGCCAAATACAGTTGCCTTTATTAAACCAAATACTAGGTCACTTTCATAAAAATCCATTCGTGCACCTACCATATAATCAGACATGGTAACGCCACCTGTTAAATGACCAGAAATTAACCCGCCTAAAACTCCTGTAGCAGCAACAATTAAATATAAAATAGGGAATGAAATTATTCCAGCAAGAACACGCGGAATCACTAAGAATGAAACGGAGTTAAATCCCATAGATTCCAGTGCATCAATTTGTTCACTAACTCTCATTGAACCTAATTCGGTTGCTATTCTCGCTCCAATTCTTCCTGCTAAAACCAACCCCCCAATTCCCATTCCTAGTTCAATAATGACAGATCTACTTACAATAGCGCCAATTGTTGAAGTAGGAATTAAACCTGATGATAATTGATACGCTGTTTGAATAGACAATACCGCTCCAGTAAACGCACCAACAAGCAGTATTATTGGGATTGAATCGTAGCCCGTTTTTATTAATTCTTGTATAAAATTTTTCTTATAGGTTTTTATTTCTATAAATGATCGCAATGCCTGATACAATAACAAGCAATACCTACCAAATAAAACAAATAATGTCATTAGCTCGGTTGACTTTCAAATTTTGAACTGTAAATAACAAGATAAATCATGTATTTTAAACGTATGTATAAGATAAACATTTTAACTCTTTTATTTGTTAATCTACTATTAGTAAATCTTGTTAACGCTCAATCAGGTGGAACAAAAGTGTTTTCTTTTCTAGAACTTCCCGTTTCGCCAAGATCTGCTACAAATGGTTTACATGCTGTTTCATTAGCAAATCCTGATTTATTTTCTTTAATTGGAAATCCGGCTTATGCAAACAAGTCTTTTCATAACCAAGTTCAATTCTCTTACATGAGCCATTTCGCAGATGCTAATTATTCTGCATTAGCTTATTCTTATGCTTATGATTCAACGCTTCAACTTTCAAGTTCATTGCGCTATTTAACGTATGGCGATTTTAGCAAATATGATGAATTTGGCAATGAAACAGGTAGTTTCTCTTCTTATGATATGGGTTTATCTTTTTCAGCTTCAAAAGTTATTCTTACCAATTTGAATATAGCGGCCAGTTTTACATTAATTCGTTCCGCAATTGAAAACTATACTTCTAATGGACTTTCAATTACAGCAGGAGCCTATTATTTAATCCCATCACAGTTAATTACAATAGGGTTAGCCTTAAGAGATTTAGGATTTCAATTCAATAATTTTAATTTGTACAAAGAGAACATTCCTTTCGATATTAGTTTAGGAATTACAAAAAGATTAAAATATGTACCATTTCGATTTACTATTACCTCGCACTCTTTGCAAGATTGGCCACTAAAAACAATTTACGATAGCAAAAAAACAAGCTTTTGGACTGATTTAAGTAGGCATTTCGCTTTTGGTGGGGAGTTTTTATTCTCTGAAAATTTTACAATACGATTTGGAATGAATAAATATAGAAGTGATGCCATTAAAACAGAGAATAGAATTGATTTATCAGGAACAGCATTTGGTGCTGGTTTTAAAATTTCACGTTTCAACATTGATATTTCTCGAACCTCATTTAGCAGCATAGGCGCTCAATATCAACTTAGCATTTTAACACATTTTTAGTATATGATTCGATATTTAACTGCGGGTGAGTCACATG
>CAZNTR010000004.1:0-56851 GCA_964575925.1 uncultured Chitinophagales bacterium | reverse complement strand
CTAGAGGATTGCATCATCTTATCAATGAAGTCGTTGACAACTCTATAGATGAGGCTCTTGCTGGTTATTGTGATTTTATAACTGTTTCAATTAACAGAAATGGATCAATAACGGTAACGGATAATGGACGTGGAATACCTGTTGATATCCACCCGAAATTTGGAGTTTCAGCACTTGAGGTTGTTTTAACCAAACTTCATGCGGGTGGTAAATTTGATAAAGATACCTACAAAGTCTCTGGTGGGCTTCATGGTGTTGGGGTAAGTTGCGTTAATGCACTGGCAACTTTGTTTGTAGCAGAAGTTCATAGAGATGGAAATGTTTACAAAATGGAGTTTGAATTAGGAATTCCTAAAGCTCCAATGGAACAACTTGGTAATACTGAAAAAAGAGGAACTATTATAACTTTCTTTCCAGATCCAAGCATTTTTACGCAAACAGTAGAGTTTAAATACGAAATTATTGCTGAACGCATGAGAGAACTTGCGTTCTTAAATCCACTCGTTACCATACAAGTTATTGATGAAAGAGAGTTGGATGAAGATTCTGGTAAAACAAGAATAGAACTTTTTCATTATGAAGGCGGTGTTCGTGATTTCGTAAAATATTTGGATGAAAATAGAGACACGTATGATTCAAGCCCAATTTACATAGCCGGTGAATCTGATAATGTTCCGTTAGAAATTGCTATTCAATATAATAGATCATATTCTGAAAATGTTCACTCTTATGTAAATAATATTAATACACATGAAGGTGGTACTCATGTTTCTGGTTTCAGAAGAGCACTAACTCGCTCGCTTAAGAACTACGCAGAAAAAAATAACATGCTAAAGGGAAAAATCACTTTAAGTGGAGATGATTTCCGTGAAGGTCTAACAGCTGTTATTTCTGTAAAAGTCCCTGAGCCACAATTCGAGGGACAAACTAAAACAAAACTTGGTAATTCTGAAGTTCAAAGTATTGTTGAAATTCTAGTTTATGAAAAACTTAATGAGCATTTAGAGCAATCCCCCAAAGTTGCTAGAATGATTATTGAAAAAGTCTTACTAGCAGCTGAAGCTAGGGAAGCTGCTCGAAAAGCAAGACAACTAGTACAGCGTAAAAGTGTAATGGCTGGCGCAGGCTTACCTGGTAAACTTGCCGATTGTTCTATTAACGAACCTGAACATTGTGAAATTTACTTGGTTGAGGGTGATTCTGCTGGTGGTTCAGCGAAAATGGGCAGAAATAGAAGTTTTCAAGCCATTTTGCCTCTAAGAGGAAAAATTTTAAATGTTGAAAAATCGAGAATTAATAAAATCTTAGAGAATAAAGAAATTCGTGCTATGATTACTGCGCTTGGCACAGGTGTTGGACACAGTGATGATTTTGATATTGAGAAACTACGCTATCATAAAATTATTATCATGACAGATGCTGATGTTGATGGATCTCATATTAGAACATTGATATTAACCTTCTTCTATCGGTACATGCATCCACTTGTAGAGTTTGGTCACATTTATATAGCAACTCCTCCGTTGTATAAAATTACATTTGGTAAAAACATTGAATACGCCTGGGATGATATCAATCGTGATAAGATTTTAGCACGTGTCCGTAAGGAAACAAAATTTAAAACGGATGTATCTCGCTATAAAGGTCTAGGAGAAATGAATCCTGACCAACTATGGGATACTACCATGAATCCGGAGACACGGACTTTGCAACAAGTAAACATTGAAAGTGCAGCAGCAGCAGATAGATTATTTTCTGTTTTAATGGGAGATGCCGTTGAACCAAGAAGAGAATTTATTGAACGTAATGCAAAGTATGCAAAATTAGATATTTAATACAGGTTAGTAAAAATGGCTACAGATAAAATAATAAAAGTTACTATTGAAGATGAAATGCAATCCTCGTACATAGATTATTCTATGTCCGTAATTGTCGCTCGTGCATTGCCAGATGTTAGAGACGGTCTTAAGCCGGTTCACAGGCGTGTTCTTTATGGTATGAGCGAATTAGGCATGTTACATAATCGCCCGTACAAAAAAAGCGCTCGTATTGTTGGTGAAGTGTTAGGTAAATATCACCCTCACGGAGATTCTGCTGTTTATGATACTATTGTTCGTATGGTTCAAGATTTCTCCTTACGATATCCCTTAATTGACGGACAAGGAAATTTTGGATCGGTTGATGGCGACTCAGCAGCTGCTATGCGATATACTGAGGTAAGAATGAAACGTATTGCTGAGGAAATGTTATCAGACATCAACAAAGAAACGGTTGATTACCAACCTAACTTTGATGATACGCTTTCCGAGCCAACAGTTCTTCCTGCAATGTTGCCTAATCTTTTGGTAAATGGATCGTCAGGTATTGCAGTAGGTATGGCTACCAATATGGCACCGCACAATTTGCGTGAAGTAGTTGATGGAGTTACAGCTTTTTTAGACAACAATGATATCACCAATCAGGAACTCATGAAATTTATCATAGCTCCTGATTTCCCTACAGCTGGAATAATCTATGGATACGAAGGTGTTAAAGAGGCTTATGAAACGGGTCGTGGTAAAATCACTCTTCGTGCAAGAGCAAACGTTGAGGAACTTCGAGGTAATAGAGAGCAAATTGTTGTAACAGAATTACCTTATCAGGTTAATAAAGCAATGCTAATTGAAAAGATTGCTGAATTAGTTGGTGATGATAAACTTACAGAAGTAGCTGATATTCGCGATGAGTCTGACAGAGATGGAATGCGTCTTGTTATTATTCTGAAAAGAGGCGCTACACCAAGCGTAGTTATAAATCAATTATTTAAGTACACCAATATGCAAACCACTTTCGGTGTAATTAACCTAGCTTTGGTTAAAGGTCGTCCGAAAGTAATGGGTTTAAAAGAAATTATTAAACACTTTGTTGAACATCGTATTGAAGTTATCATTAGAAGAACTTTATATGATCTAGACCATGCTGAAGCAAGAGCGCATATCTTAGAAGGTTTAAAAATTGCACTTGATAATCTTGATGAGGTTATTAAAACAATTAGAAGTTCTGCAAACGTTGCTGAGGCAAATAATCGGTTAAGAAGAAATTTTGCCTTAACTGACTTACAAGCTAAGGCCATTTTAGACATGCGTCTTCAAAAGCTTACAGGTTTGGAACGTCATAAAATTGATTTGGAATACAAAGAAATAGTTGATCAAATTCGTGAATTTCGCGAGATTTTATCTAGTAGAGCAAAACAAACACTAATCATTAAAAACGAGATAAAAGATTTAAAAGATCGTTATGGTGATAACAGAAGAACTCAAATCGTTTATTCAGCAGAAGACTTTAATGTTGAAGATATGATTGCAGATGAAGATGTGGTTGTTACTATTTCCAATAGAGGCTTTATTAAACGAACTCCTGTTAGTGGCTATAAGCGGCAACGTAGAGGTGGAACTGGAATGAAAGGTGCTGTAACGAAAGATGAAGAATATATTGAACATCTTTTTGTAGCAACAAATCATAATTACATTCTTTTCTTTACAGAAAAAGGTAAATGCTACTGGTTAAAAGTGTACGAAATTCCAGAGGGAACTAGAACTACGAGAGGTCGAGCAATTGTCAATTTGATTAACATTGAAAAAGATGATTCAATAAAAACTTTTGTTCCTGTTAAGAATTTAGAGAATGAAGAGTATATAAATAATCATTTTATCATAATGGCTACCAAGCATGGTATTATCAAAAAAACGAATTTAGAATCCTATTCTAGACCTAGAAAAGATGGTATAATTGCTATTAATATTCGTGAAGATGATACCTTAATCGAAGCAGCATTAACCGATGGAAGTAGCACAATTATAATGGCTACTAATGATGGACGTGCAATTCGATTTAAAGAAAGTGATGTACGCGATATGGGCAGAAATACTACGGGTGTAAAAGGTATTCAAATCGGTGATGGAGATTCTTTAGTCGATATGGTAGTTGTGCGCAATACCCATGAGTCAACTGTATTAGCTATCTCTGGAAATGGTTATGGAAAACGAAGCCTAGTAGATGATTACAGAGAACAAAGTCGTGGAGGGAAAGGTGTAATAACCATGAAGATTACTCCAAAAACGGGGGATTTGGTTTCCTTAAAAGAAGTCTCAGATAGTGACGATTTAATGGTTATTACCACAAATGGTAAAATTATTAGAATGCACGTGAGTGATATTAGAACACTTGGAAGAAATACACAAGGCGTTCGAATTATTCGTCTAGGATCCGAAGATATGATAGGAGGCGTAACACGAGTAGTTAAAGAAGACGATGAAGAGATAATAGTTGAAGGTTTAGTTGATACCGCTGGTGATGTTGGAGTGGTTAAACCTGAAAACCAAATTCCTGAGGATGGAAGTGAAACAGGTGATCTTTTCAACGATAATGCTGAAGAATAAAATCAACCGATTTGAAGACAAAGGCTGAATAGTAAGATATTCAGCTTTTTTTTGTTTTTAAATATACGTTTATAACTCAAATTCGGGCTTCGATTCTAAACAAACATCACTAGTTTTTCAAATAAAAATTCATCCTGTGACACTACACAGGATTTCGGTGAAAACTATTATTACGCCATAAACGCTTCTTTTGTATAGCTTAAGTTCAAAAGCTGAGATGCTGGGTTGGAGACCACTATATAACGTTTATGAAATAAGAACAAGAGGTTGCCATAGGGTTCTTGTTTTTATTTTTATTTTTAATGAAAAATAGATTCTCTGAACGTACTCCGAAAATTTATTTTGAAAAAATTTCGTCAAATACGTAGAATTTTAAAGGGTGTTAACCGTAATAAGCAAATTTTTGGAGTGGACATCACCTTATAAGAAAATAAAAAAAAAGGATTTAAAATTTGCAAATTCAAGTTTTGATAGCTGATTAAATTAGATTTCGATTACATATAATTAGTTCTTTCAAACAAATTATTACACATCATAAACTACTCCTATAAATTCAACATTCACCAAATTAAATTTGTTTGAATAGTACCCTAATTCCAAATTATTTCTAGGAGTACTATCTCTCCTATTTTAAAAGTTTGTTTTTTGATTGCACGATTGATTTTAAATTTTAAATAACTGAGTTCGGGTTAATGCTAAATACAAAATAATTAGTCAACAATTAGAATAAAACAGGGTGAATTTTATTTGGCTTCTAAATGACACTAATGACTAGGTGAAACAATTTGAAAAACCATGGAAAGCGATCTCGAAACTACGCCAAAATTAGGCACAGCTGCTTCCAAAAGTGTTCCGTACAGAACGATGAACTTTAATTTGGCTTATATTAATTCATTACTATTCTTGAACTTGGATAAGCTGTTTTCTTTGGCTTCAACTCTTTTAGATACTAAGGGTTGATAATCAATAAGAAATGATTTGGAGTTATTCCAATTTCGAAAGTTGATTCCGCAACTGGTTTTTTATTTCAGTTTTTAATACTTCAGACTCAACGGCTATATAATTAAGATGAGTTACTAAAAATGAAGCAATAAATTCTACATTATCAAAAACAAAACTAAGTGTTGTTATTTCTTTTTTTACTTCTTTTTTTACTATGTATGCTGGGAATATTCGTAAAAACGGATTTAAATGGTCATTCTTAATACTTACGACATAGACAACATTGCTCTCGACTTTTTGATTATAAATTAATTTTTGTTTTTGATCATTAGTAATTGGTTCGAAACGTTCAAGCAAATGTTTTGTGTTTGAAATACTTTCTAACTTAAAGTTTCTTCGATCATTTCGGGAATAATCAAAACCTATAACATTCCAATGATCTTGGTATAAAACAACAAAATAAGGATCAATTTGACGCTTACTTTTCTCCCCTTGTGCATTTATATAATCAAATTGTATTCTTGTGCGCTCTGATATTGCTGAGCAAATCGAGAACCAATCACCTAATTGAGGTAGAGATTTAAAATCTGAATAGTATGGTGATGAAATCACATTTTCTTCAATAGATTGTATAAACGACAATAGATTTGAAGGAATTACATTTTTAATTTTCAATAAAACCTGAGCTACATCACTTCTCATAGAATTATCTGATTGACCTTTCATAAAGGATAAACCTAAAACAATACTAGCTAATTCTCTTTCAGTAAACATCAAAGGGGGAACTTTATAACCTTTCATAAGACTATAGCCTTCAACTGAATCGTGCATAATCGGCACTTCCATATCTTGCAAGGCTCTCAAATCGCGAAATACTGTCCTTCTACTTACATCAAAATAATCTGCAATTTTATTTACAGACAACTGTCTACTCGATTGAAGCATTAATAAAAGTTTTAATCGTCTGTCTGCACTTTTAATCGAGTCACTCATATTTTTAAATTTGATATTTTTATTTTGAAAGAATTTCTAGCAAATATTTTTGTCTATAAAAGGGTATTTCTGTTCCAGATTGTAAATTATAGGCTCTAACGTTAAACTTATCAAAAATCTCATCATTTAGCTCTGTTTGATAATCGTTTCCTTTTAAGAATAAAAACCCATCGTATTTTACTGGAAAATCTTTACATAACAGTTCATTAAGCTTAAAAGCATGCTTACTAACCATTATTACCTTTTCTTGATGCTGTGGAATAAACGTTTCTATATCTGCGCAATGAACTTCAGTAGATTGCGATTTAAGATTGTATACCATTTGTTTAACGGCTGTTGCTTTTTTCATATTGATATCAACCAAATGAAATATGGCATCATCATTTAAATAGGATAATGGGATTCCAGGCAAACCAGAACCTGTTCCCGCATCTACAATTGTTCTTGCCTTCCAAAACGTTTCCGTAATACAAGGAACAAGCGAATGCCTAATATGCTCTTGAATTGATTGCTCAGACTGATTTCGACTTACTAAGTTAATTTTTGCATTCCACCACAAGATTTGACGAACGTATTCCTTGAAGTGTGGTAAATATTTCATATTGTACCACTCAACTTCTTGAAACGTTTCACGTGAAACATTAACTATTTCGATTTTTTTATTCATTTATATAATTCATTGTTTCACGTGAAACATTAGTTTTTAATATATACCATTAATATAGCAATATCACTTGGATTAACTCCAGAAATTCTAGAAGCCTGCCCTATGGTTTCGGGCTTAACTTTATTTAACTTTTGAACGGCTTCAGCTGATAAACTATGAATTGCTCCATAATTAATTGAAAGTGGAATTTTTAAACTTTCTTGTCTGTTAAATGAGCTAACCATCTCAAATTCTTTTTGAATATAGCCAGCATATTTTATTTGAATTTCAGCTTGTTCAATGACTTGATCATTATTTGTAATATCAGAAACTAAAGCATTAAGCGATTCATCAATCGTTATTAAATTATTTAAACTAATTTCTGGCCTTGTTAACAAATTAGGCAATTTAATAGATTGATTTAGACTAGATGAATTTATAGTTACTAAGAAAGTATTATAGATCTCAGGTTTAACTGAATAATTATGTAATTCTTTAATTAATAGATCAATTTCTTTCTTTTTTAACAAATACTCCTGATGAACGGACTCATTTATTAGTCCAATTTCTTTTCCTATATCCATCAATCTCAAGTCTGCGTTATCATGTCTTAAAATAATTCGATGTTCTGCACGAGATGTAAACATTCTATACGGTTCGTTTGTACCTTTCGAAACCAAATCATCAATTAAGACTCCAATATAAGCTTCAGATCTTTTTAATATAATTGGCTCTTTCTTTTGAACTCTTCTTGAAGCATTAATACCAGCCATAAGTCCTTGGCATGCAGCTTCTTCGTACCCTGTTGTTCCATTAATTTGACCAGCAAAAAATAAGCCATCTATTAATTTGGTTTCTAAAGAACGTTTTACCTGATGTGGTGGAAAATAGTCATATTCAATTGCATAACCAGGACGTAAGACAACAACATTTTTAAAACCAGCTATTTTCTTTAACGATTCATATTGAACATCTTCAGGCAAAGACGTTGAAAACCCATTCAAATACATCTCATACGTATTCCATCCTTCTGGTTCGAGAAACAACTGATGTCTATCCTTATCTGCAAAACGATTTATTTTATCTTCAATGGATGGACAATATCTTGGACCTGTTGATTTAATTCGTCCATTAAACATAGGACTTCTATCAAAACCTAATCGAAGCTCTTCGTGAACATTTGTATCTGTATAAGCAATCCAACATGAAAGTTGTTTTTCATGAGTAGGCATTTTCTTTGTAGAAAATGAAAATGCTTTTGGATTTTCATCACCATATTGTTCTTCTAGTTTTGAATAATCAATACTTCTTCCATCTAAACGTGGTGGTGTGCCTGTTTTTAATCTACCAGCTTCAAAACCATAGTGTAATAAACACTCGGTAATTCCTTTTGATGCTTTTTCACCAGATCTACCTCCACCATATTGATTTTCTCCAATATGAATTACTCCATTCAAAAAAGTACCACTTGTAACTATAATATTATCAGCATGATAAACCTGTCCTATTTGGGTTTTTACCCCATATACTTCTTTGCTATCGGTGATAAGTATTTCGATAACATTGTCTTGCCTGAAATGTAATGTTGGTAAACGTTCTAAAGCTTCACGAATTAATTGAGCATATAACATCCTATCACATTGAGCTCTTGGACTCCACATAGCAGGACCCTTACTCAAGTTTAACATTCTGAATTGAACGGATGCTTGATCAGTTACTTTACCCATAATACCACCTAGAGCATCAATTTCACGAACAATTTGACCTTTAGCAACACCTCCTATTGCAGGGTTACAACTCATTTGACCTATAGTCTGAAGATTCATGGATATGAGTAGGGTTTTTGAACCCATACCAGCGGCGGCGGCGGCGGCTTCACTACCGGCATGACCACCACCTACAACTATAACATCGTACTTGGGATAATTTGATGAAAGCATAAAGATTTAATAATTTGAATAGAAGGCTGATTAAAAGAATGAAACGAAATGTTGCTACGCTCTAGAATAAAAAAATCTAAACCATAACTACACTTAATACTAAAATACACGAGATTTTGAATAGTTTATATAAAAAAAAAGCCCATCATTAAAATGATGAGCTTGCGATCCGGAAGGGACTCGAACCCTCGACCTCCTGCGTGACAGGCAGGCGTTCTAACCAACTGAACTACCGGACCATTTTTTGGAAGACTCAAATATACCAACAATATTTAATTGAAGTCAATACTAAATACGGTAATTATGCTGTAAAATGTACTATTAATTATTATTTTTAGTCATGTTCGAATATAAACAACTATCAAATGAAATTAGTGTTAGCGTTAGACCTGTATTTGCAGAAGATAAGTCTAATGTTTTAACTCAGAAATACGTTTTTCTTTATACCGTGACCATAGTAAATCTACAACAAGTGACCGTACAACTCTTAAGAAGAAGTTGGTTAATAAAAGATAGTATGGGCGATATTTATGAAGTTAATGGTGAAGGTGTTATTGGTAAACAACCCTTTATAAATCCCAACGAATCGTTTACCTATCAAAGTTACTGTGTCCTAAAATCACCATCAGGATCAATGGAAGGCGTATATGAGATGGAAACAAAAGAAGGACATACGCTTAAAGTGACAATTCCAAGATTTTTTTTACGTTCACATTTATTAAACTGAATCATACCTATGTTATTAAAAAAAAGATACCTATTCGCTTTTATGTCGTTTTTTAGTTTTTGCACAATTGAAAAGCCAGCAATTGTTGAAAAACCAATTGAAAATAGAGTAAAACCAGAAGTAATTACTCAAAACCACTCCTTAAAATTTGATACCGAAACACATCTAACAAACATTCGCCAATTAACCTTTGGTGGAAATAATGCGGAAGCCTATTGGAGTTTTGACAATAAACAAATCATCTTTCAATCGGATTGGTCAGAAATAAATTCACAAGCTTGTGATCAAATTTATGTTATGAATGCTGATGGAAGTCCATTAAGTACTGGCTCAAAATATCAAGAAGTATCAACTGGGAAAGGGAGAACCACTTGTTCTTATTTTCATCCAAATGGAAAAATAGTTTACTCTTCTACTCACTTTGCTGATGCAAATTGTCCAAAAGCTCCCGTTTTTGAAGATGGGAGATATGTTTGGGCCATATACAATACATTCGATATTTATATCAAAGATAATGCTTCAACTGAATCTGTATTGTTAATTGGTGGTGAAGGTTACGATGCAGAGGCAACCATTTCACCAGATGGTAAATACATGATTTTTACTTCAACACGATCTGGTGATTTAGATTTATGGCGTTATGAGTTTGAAACTAAAGAAATTAAACAAATCACGTTTTTACCAGGTTACGATGGCGGTGCTTTCTTCTCCCATGATTCTAAAAAACTTGTCTGGAGAGCGAGCAGACCAACTGAAGAAGAATTACCTATGTATAAAAAATTACTGTCTAAAGGCTTAGTTGAACCAAAAGAAATGAATGTATATACTTCAGATATTGACGGAAATAATATTGTACAAATTACTAGTTTACTAGGTGCAAATTGGGCTCCATTTTTTCACCCAGACAATAATCGAATTCTCTTTTCATCAAACCATCATACAATGGATAAAGGCGGTCGCATCTTTGATATTTTTATGATTGATCCAGATACTAAAAAACTTGAGCAAATAACAAACTCCGGCACATTTGATGCATTCCCTATGTTTTCTCATGATGGTAAGTTCTTAGTTTTTGCTTCTAATAGAAGAACTGATAGAAAACCAAGTCGTGAAACTAATGTATTTATAGCCGAGTGGGTTGAATAAAAACAACTGATTATAATTTTATCAAAATATTTACAAAAAAAGGCTGCCAGATTACTCAGACAGCCTTTTATGTTTAAAAATCAGATTATTCAAAGAAGGTATTGCAGCAAATTAATCACAGTTAAACACTATTTGAATGATTGAAATCCAAAAATTGAATTCTGAAATAGCAGTTAAAAAAAACATTTAGTTTTTTATAGCTTCTTCAATTGCAGCTTTCATTTCTTTATCAGTCGGTTTAACACCTGAACGGAAACGATGTAGCAATGTACCATCTTTTGAAATAAGGAATTTCTCAAAATTCCATTTAATACTACCTTTAAAATCTGGATTCTCTGTTTCTGTTAACATAGCAAATAAAGGATGTTGATCTTTTCCTTTAACAGACACTTTTGAGAACATTTGAAATTCCACATTATACTTTGCTGTACAGAATTCTTTAATTTCTTTATCGCTTCCAGGTTCCTGCCCCATAAAATTATTAGCTGGAAAACCTAAGATTTCAAAGCCTTGATCTTTATATTCAGCATAAATATCCTGAAGACCTTCATATTGTGGAGTATAACCACATTTTGATGCTGTATTTACAACAAGCAATACTTTACCTTTGTACGATTCAAGTGATATTTCCTCTCCATCAATGTTTTTTACTTTATAACCGTAAAATGAATCAGATGAAAATGACATAAAAAAAGTACCAATAAGGATAGATATTAAAATTTTCATACTATTTTGAAAAATTAATTGTTACTATGTGTTTTAAGAATTTAAAATTAAACGAAAAACGTTCCTTTTCTCTTCTATCTATGAATAAAGTGAAGCTCAAACTTAACATTTTTCTTTTTCTTTTTCTAACATTTGAAACGTTATCAGCGCAAATGTTTTCGGTTAAGTCACAAAAAAAAGATGCTATTACAGACGAATCTTCTCTAATTTTTTCGGCAGGAACTTCATTTGTCGATTTTTCCTACAAAGGCAAAACCTCATCAGATTACCGTTTACAAACTGCTCAATTCAATTTTATCGACCCTGTTTATTATTTACATGGTCAATTCGGTTTAGTTCATATTCATATTGATTATGGAACTTCTCTTGGATCACAAAATCAATTACGTTACACAAGTTTATCCTTAACTTTTTTAGGGAACATTACTTTAACACGAACAAAGAAGTTTTTAATTGCGATTCCACTACATTTAACCACTGATTCTTTTACCATTTCTTCTTCAAATGTCGATTTAACTGAAAGTCGATTTGAACAAACAGGATTTACATTTGGAACAGGTATTGAGTCTTCAGTCCAATTTAAACCTTGGTTACGGCTTCATTTAAGTCAATTAGCACATTATGGATTTTCGGCACGTGGAATTGGTGGTAAATATGGGAGCAAAACATTATTAGAGAGTAAAGTTCAATTAAATACATTCAGAGTATGGGGAAACTCACGATTATCTATTCATAATTCCTACTTGTTTCATATTTATGATATTGATTCATTTCTTTTTGATTATAACTTAAAAGCACTAACTTTTGGATTAGGATTAAGTTTTTAACTATGAAAACAGATCGATTATATTCAGAATTAGAGGATTTATTAACTGGTTTCGGAATTGAAATCAGAAAAGAAAAAGGCAATTTTAAGAGTGATTCATGTACAGTTGAGGGTAAAAAATATCTAGTTTTAAATAAATTACACCCCATTGATTTTCAGGTATCACTACTTGCTAAAGCACTTTATGAGTTAAATATTGACGAGCAGTTTATAAAACCTGTTCTACGAAAAGAATTAGAACGTATGTGGAAGATGAGTATTTACAGTAAAAAGAAAAATGAGGAGTTTGATTTATCATGAAATTAAACTTTTTAGGAACTGGGACATCAATGGGTGTACCTGTTGCAGGTGGATTTTCTTATGATAGCCTTAGTCTTGATCCAAGAGACTATCGTCTACGTGTTTCAGCTTGGATACAAACCGAACAAACTTCTCTATTGATAGATGTTGGCCCTGACTTTAGGTTACAGAGTTTACGTTCAGGAATTAAGAAAATTGATATACTTCTATTAACTCATGAACACGCAGATCATATCGGTGGCTTAGATGATTTAAGACCGTTTAATTATGTTCAAAAAAAACCAATTAAAACAATTGCTTCTCCAAATTGTATAAAATCAATTAAAGAGCGATTCCCTTACATGTTTCCTCCTGTTAAAACTCCTGGCTCTGTTGATTTTGACTTTATACATGTAAATCTATTTCAATCTTTTGAATATCGTGATATAAAAATAACTCCATTTCCAGTTCAACATGGGACTATGGAGGTTTGGGCTTACAAAATTAATGATCTTGTTTATATAACCGATGTATCATACTTAACAGATGAAGCAATTCATTTTTGTAAAAATTGTAATCAACTGGTTATCAGTGGCTTACGTATGAGTCCAACACATCCAACACATTTTACTATTCCTGAAGCATTAGAAGTTATTACTAAAATTAACCCAAAGAATGCTTGGATTGTTCACATGAATAGTCAAATAAAACAAGCTGAAGTTGAAAATGAGCTACCAAAAAATGTTCGTCTTGCTCATGATTTATTAGTTATACATTGCTGATTAATACTTTATTTAGACCGAAATCTTGTTTTAGGAATGTAATTTATTTTATTAAACTGAGTATGCGAAAAGAAATAAAGTAGAAAACTGGTAAAAAGGTATTGTCAATCCACTGAAAAATGATACTCGTGATTGCGAAGCTATTTGAGAAACCATGAAATGCTATCTTTATTCAATTTGGAGTTAAATTCTAGAATTCATTTCACGTTGCCTTTGAGATTACTTTTCGCTTCATGGCTATTTGAGAGTATTAATTGAAAGACGTTTTTCTTAGTTCAAATCTAATATTATTGCCACAATTTTTATCAAGAACTAAGATTATCAATTAATGAACTAAGATGAATATATACATATTAAAAAAAACTAGGTAAGTTAAGTATTTCTAAGTACTATATCTATTTATGAGTCCACTTCAAAAAGTCAATTCTTTAAGTTTATACCACTCAAAATACTACGAATTCGACGCATATTTTGCTAAAAACTACTTTTCGGAGTACGCTCATTTATCAGATTTGAATTTCAATTCTTTTTCATTAATAGTGTGTTCCCAAATCAATTTACCCTTTGGATCATAGGTTTGTAAAGAAATAGAACGGTTCTTTCGAGGACCAAAAACCTTCATCATTCCAAAATTTTGAGTGTTATTAACCAAAGTACCCTCAACTCTTAAGGGGTTATTTAATTCTTTTTCGCTCAAATTAGCATTATAACCACTTGTTAAAGGTGAATTTGTGAATTCATAAAGCGGATACATTGCATCTTTTTCTAATTTTAAAAGTTCTGTATGATGTCTATCACCTGAGAAAAAAACCACTCCTTCAATTTTTTGATTTTTTAAAAACTCAAGTAATTCATTTTGTTCATTCTGATAGTGATTAAAACCTTCATAAGGATTACTTTTATTAATTGTTTGATTTCCATTAATTACAATTTTAAATGGAGCTGAACTATTTAGTAATCTATCTTTTAACCAAGTAAGTTGTTTTTTTCCAAAAAATGTTTTCGTAGAATCGATTAAGTCATTTGGAGCTCTATGATATCTGTCATCGAGTAAAATAAAATCAATGTCATTGTATTTGAAATCAAAATAAACGCCTTTGTTGTCAACTTCGCCTGCGTTTGGATTAAACCAAAAGGAGTTAAATAAATCAAGAGTTATATCTTTGAATTTATAAGAACGATCTGCATTATTTGGTCCATAATCATGATCATCCCAAGTTGCATAATTTGCAGCCGTGGATAAAAGTCTTTGCATCTCTTTCAGACTTCTTGCTTCATTATTTCTATAAATCATTCTGGCTTTAGAATAGAAATCAGTTTCTCTGTAATAAATATTATCACCCGTCCAAAGCATAACATCTGGCTTCATATCAGCAATTGATTCTAACAGTTGCGGCGATGCGCCATAAGCTTTTCCAGGTCTATCTTGAGGTGGATCGTTTACATAAAGACAACTACCAAGGGCAACAGAAAAGTCAGGGGCGTCTTTTCTCCACTGCCATAAATCTTGAGTCGTAAATTGTAATGGATAAGAAAATTTCAAGATTTTACCATCAACACTTACTTGATATTCGTAAACTGTTCCAAAATCTAAATTTGTTAATACAAATTTTCCTATAAAATATACATCTGATTTGAGTTCTTTTATTTCTGTTTTAAACACCTTTTTAGGATCACTTTTTTTCCAATAAAGTACCTGCACAGATGCTTTTGAATTTGTTTGATACCAAATTCCAACTTCCATGTGCTCTACATAACCTAACATAGGTCCTGCTTGGTGTTTAACATGTTGTGCCGATAAATCTAGTGATAAACTAGCTATTATCAATAGACTAAGGGTAAGAAGATGAGCTAATTTTTTCATATTACGAATCAAATTTGTGAAATGTACAATCCATCAATCCTAAACTAAATACCATTAAAAAAAATACTTATAAATCTTGGTTTTACATTTAACGGAGTAGATCTAGCTATTGAATGAAATAAAAATTTTAATTAGAAACAGAAAATAAAAGAAAAGGTAAAACGCATTTGTTAATAATTGAATCAATTCAATTATGAATTTGTTATTTTTTTGAACTCTTTTGTAATTAAAGTATTTTCCTGATTCAAAAAAATGACCCATTTTCTTTACGGCACTATTTAGCAGGAACAAAAAAACAGGTTGGTTTTAGTTTGTACTTCTCGCCGTAAGCTTATAATTTTAATTCTAACCTATTATTTTTTAATATTTTATGATTTTAGTTTTATTTGGACCACCAGGTGCTGGAAAAGGCACACAAGCGAAATTATTGGAGGAAAAATTCTCTATCAAACAATTATCTACTGGAGATATTTTCAGAGGTCATATAAAAAACCAAACCAAATTAGGTAAAAAAGTTAAATCAATACTTGATTCTGGAAATTTAGTACCTGATGAGGTTGTGGTTGAAGTTGTAGTTGATGCTGTAAGCAAAGACGAATTCAAAAATGGATATATCCTCGATGGTTTTCCAAGAACAGTTAATCAGGCAGAACAATTTGACGCTTTTTTAGCTGAAAATAACATGAAAGTGAATGCTTGTATTGGACTTGAAGTTCCGAATGAAGAACTCAAGAAACGAATTCTTTCCCGAGGCCAAGATCGTACCGATGATACTCCAGAAAAAGTTGCAGTGAGACTTCAAGTTTATGAAAAAGAGACTTCACCTGTGATGGCCTATTATAAATCGACTGGAATATTTTCTTCGATAAATGGTGTTGGAACTGTTGAAGATATTTTTAACCGAATTTGTGCTGAGTTAACTTAATTCGTTTCTAGCTATTTAAAAAAAAAGTCAAGAACGAATGGAGTAATTCAGAGTTCATGACTTTTTTTGTTTTATGAATTACTAATAGTGAGCCATTAAAATTGGTTTTCTTTGTATTCGATTAATCACTAGTTATAAACTGATTTAAAATTGAGTTATACATTTAACGCATCTTTTAGCCGTGATTCCTTAAAAACCAAGTATGATTAGTTTTTCGACTTTATCTATAAAAACCTGAGTTTAACTATTCTGCTATTTAAATGAGATTGGATTGGGTGTAAACCGTGAAATTTGTTTTTTTAAGTGGATCCAATTTACAAAAATCAATTCTAAAAATGCTCAATTTTGCTTTGTTTACTTCTAAACACTATACAAATACATACAAAAATAAAATATATCGTAAAATCCCCCTTGCCCCTTTAAATTTCTTCTGTCTTTTTTAGCAAATTAGTTTTGGGTAAAAAGGGGAGTTTTCTTTCTAATTCAAAACTCAGGTAACTAATAAATGGGGTTCTAATAATTATCTAAATCACTCAAAACATTTAAGAATAGCATTTTTTACATCAACAATGGATTCTATTTTTTCGAAGTTTTGTGCATTTTCGCCATAAGCGTATAAAGGAACAAGGTTTCTAGTGTGAGTCTTCACCGCTAAGTTTTCGATATTTCCATGATCACTTGTTATTAAAAGCGTATGATTTCCAATTTCCTTAATTAGTTCTTGCAAAAGTTTATCAATTCTTTCAAGTGAAGAAAATGCATTTTCTGGATTTTGCTCATGCCCCGCTTTATCCGTTAAAAAATATTCAAAAAGAACTACATCATGTTGATTCGCTTTTTTTAGGATTCTTTGAGCTGCTTCAGCTTCTTTTATTTCTGGAAGTTCAATTCTTAATTTTTTCTTCCAATAATCTTGTTTTACTTCAGCTGTAACTGCTTCCCCATTAATGACTAAATCTTCAGTATTTAAACTTAAACCGGCTCCCATTGTCATCCAAGTTGTACAAGACCATCGACTTCTTTTTTCAGCATTTACAAAAAATGGTTTGGGATAAGCATTTATAAAATGAGGTGATTTTCCCATTTTTAAAAGATCAGAAAATAGAGATTCTTCTTTTAAATACGGTTTCGTTTGTGAATGTGCGTAAGGACCGAAATGTTTTCCAATCAATAGAGACATATTCATTCCACAAAACAACGAAGCCTGCCCTGTTCCACTTTGTGGCAAACCATCCATATCTAAATTGGCATCAATTTGTTTAAAAACATGATTATGTGAAATTATTTGTTTACTTGATTCACCTAATTTTCCGCCACTTAATAATTCAAAACCTGGTAAATGATTAGTGTAAAAGGGATTAAACTCATTTTCTTTACCAATTCCAATACCATCAATAAAAATAAAAATAACAGCCATTATTTCTCCAAAATGATGGTAACAGGTCCATCATTGATTAATTCTACTTTCATCATTGCTCCAAATACACCTGTTTCGACACGTACATTATGGGTGGATTCAAGTAAATCGATGCATTTTTCATACAATGGAATAGCTAGATTTGGTGGCGCAGCTTCAATAAAACTAGGTCTTGTTCCTTTTTTTGCATCACCGTATAAAGTGAATTGGGAAACAACTAAAATTGAACCGTTCACATCTTGAACAGATTTATTCATTTTTCCTTCATCATCTTCAAAAATTCTGAGCCGTGCAATTTTTGAAGCCATCCACTCTAATTTTTCAATTGTATCCGTTGAATGAATCCCTAAAAGAACTAAAAGTCCATGATTTATATTACCTGTAATTCTGTGTTCAACGGTAACAGTAGCTGAAGAAACTCTCTGGATAACTGCTCTCATAAGGTGGATAACTATGTGGAAAACTATGCTTTTAGGTTCAATTTTTTGTAAGCTCTAAAAATAATACACATTGATTCACATTTCGAATTATTTATTCACATTCTATGAGTTCGAAAAGAGTATGTGGATAAGTAGCATATATATGAAGATATGTCTTATATGTACAAATGTGGATAAATATACTCAGACTTTCTTATCTCATTGATATTATTGCAAAGTTTACGAACAAACTTATCAACAAATGAAAAACATTTACTTTTGTATTTGGTGATGAGTAAAGTTATCCACATATCCACACGCTCTATTATTTACTTACTATATATATATAATTATATAAAGAATATTAAAACGTGTGGAAAACTTGAAGTGAATTCAGAGAATATCTTTATTTGGTTTTGGCATTTCAGGAATGCTCATCAACATATCTTTAGACCAAATGGAATTTACTTCTTGAGCATCAGAACGATAGAAGCAATTTTTCATTCTACAATAACGACAAGCTTCAGGGAAACAAGGTTCGGTATGAATAATTAATTCTACCTTTTCATTCATTGTTTCAGAAAATCGATTTTTAATTTCGTGTTCAGCATCATGAGTCTGCCTTAAACTAAAATACCATGGCATTATTAGATGAAAATCTATGAATAATTGTGAACCGCTTCTCCAAGCTCTAAGTCTATGTGGTGCAATCCATTCATCTCTTCTAATCTTTGCTAAACAGGTAGAAATTAGAGAAAGTGCTTCCTCATCGGCACTATCCATTAAACGCATTAATGAACTTCTGAGCAATTTTGAACCTTGAAAAATGATATGAACGGCAACAAAAAGAGCAATTACAGGATCAATCCATAATATTCCAGTAAGCTTAACACAAATCAACCCAATAAAAACTCCAAACGATGTAATTGAATCGGAATAAACATGATAACCTGAAGCAATTAAGGTATCTGAACGCATTTGCTTACCTGTACGAATGAGATACATTCCCAATAACCCATTCATAAAAGCTGTTATCAGAATTAAAATTAGTCCATTCGATATTTCTTGAACTTGAATTCCATCAATAAATGCAAATACGGCTTCATAAACTATAAATAAACCTGCCAGAATAATCAGAATACCCTCAAAGGCAGCTGAAAAGTATTCAACCTTACCATGGCCATAGGGATGATCTTTATCGGCAGGCTGAGAGGAAATTCGTATTGCAATAAATGCAGTTACCGCTGTAATTACATTCACAATAGATTCCAATGCATCTGAATAAATGGCTGATGAACCTGTAACAAAAAACGCAAAAAACTTAATAACTAAGATAATAATCCCAATTCCAAAAATTAGTTTAGTCGCAAAATCTTTTCTCTTTTGAGTGTCTGGTTCTGACATTGTACTACATTAAATTGATCAAAAAGAACATTATGCTGCAATTTACAGAAAAGTACAGGCAACTGAATTTATTTAAATGGATTAATCCATTTAAACGTAAAATTAAGACTGGAATATTAGAAGGGATAAGCAATTCATGTGGTGTTTATCGATTTTATGATGCTTCAAATACCTTGCTCTATGTAGGTAAATCGATTCAGCTAAGAACACGAATCTTGTCTTATGGAAGAATTCAACCTGATAAAGATTCTAAGCGTTTAGTTCGGTTAGTGAGTAAAATTGATCGAGTAGAAACGGAAATATGTGAAAATGAAGAAAAAACGTTGTTAAAAGAGAATGAATATCTCAGAAAATGTAAACCGCAGTTCAATAGAGCAAACACAAAGCACGAATTATATGTATTTGTTGGTCTCAAAAAAAAGCAAGACTCAATTGAAATAGGTTGGGCTTTAACAGAGCACGGCTCAACGTTTGACGAACTCTTTGGGGCTTTTAAAGGTCTTGCATCTACGAATCGTATGTTGATGTCACTTTACCGCTTGCATGCGCTTAAATCTAGAAAGCGAATTATGCATAAAAAATATTTCACCAAAAAAGCCCCTTTTAGAATTGAGTGGAAAATAGATGACCAAACAAACGAAGATTCATTTGATTTTTTGAAGGATTATTTAAGTGGAAATAGGTGTGCTATTAACTTTTGGCTCAATGACTTAGATATAAAATCAAAATTTGAAGAGAACGTGTTGAATGAAAGTTTGGGAGTTTATTTAAACTGGTTTCAATATCAGGCACTCAGAAATAAATATGTAAGAGAAAAATTTAATTTTAAGAATGGTTTGATAACACAGGCTGGTTTTGATGATTGGATAGTGAAAAAATGAATTTTAAATGATTTATAAATAATTTTAATCTGACCACCCTTTTAATCTCCCTCCAAATGAAAGACTCATTTTTTTTAAATTTAATTTGTTCTGGAGGGAGAAACTTTGTGCATAATTTTGCAACGGTTCTAGGTTTAATCTATCATGCTCAAGTTTGCTGATAATCATAGTATTTTTATTAGTACACGATTGATAAGTATAATTCTAGCTCATTTGAGCATTCTGAACGGTGAAAGAAAACGTTGACCCTACGTTAGGAATACTTTCAATAAACAATTGTTCACCGTGAGCTTCAATGGTGTGTTTTACAATAGATAAGCCTAACCCAGTTCCACCTTTTTCCCTTGATCGAGATTTATCTACTCTAAAAAATCGTTCAGTTAATCGTCTAATATTCTTTTTTTCTATTCCTATACCACTGTCTTTAATATAAATAAGAATCTTTTTAGGGTGCTGAGGATACAATTTTGCCCCAATTTGTACGGAGCCATCAGGTCGGTTGTATTTAATGGCATTCTCAACAAGATTTATCATTATTTGTCTAAAATGATTTTTATCTGCGCGAACTCGAAGTACATCAGAGACTTCATCCATATTTAAGTCAATCTTTTCTTTTTCAGCTTTAAAATGTAAACTTTCAATTATTTCGTAAATAGTTGTGGCTAGATTAAACTCTTCAAACTGAATTTTTAATTCACCTGTTTCGAGTTTAGAAATTTCCATTAAATCATTGGTAAGAAATATGAGTCGATTCACATTTCTCAAGGCTTTTTTTAGAAACAGTTTATTTACTGCCTCATCTTCAATTGCCCCATCTAATAAAGTCTCAATAAAACCTTGAATTGCAAAAATTGGAGTTTTTAGTTCGTGAGATACGTCCCCAATAAATTCTTTTCTATAATTTTCAATTTGTTTTAAGCGTTTTAATTCTTTTTCAATGGTCTCCGATGTAAGTGTAATTTGGTGAATAATTCCATCAATTTCATCTCTATTTAAATTAAAGTCCGCATCAAACTCATCGAATTTTTTTTGCCGTATTCGCTGAATATCATCATTAATTCGCAGTAATCGCTCATTTAAAATAAAATTTGAAATTCCATAAATTAAAAGAGCATTTAATAGAGTAAAAATTCCTGAAAGAAATAGACTTCGTTCGGCTCCAAATTGAAAGCTGAAAAAAGAAAATAAAAGCCCGAAAACTATGAAAGAAGTTAAACCGGCAATTCTAAGGGAAGTTTTAAAAAAAAATGATTTCACGCTTATTCTTTGAAACGATATCCGACACCTTTTACGGTCTCAATATAATCATCTCCAAGCTTTTCACGAATTTTTCTTATATGAACATCTATAGTTCGATCAATTACATAGATATTACTTCCCCAAACTTCATTTAATAAGGTTTGTCGATCAAGAACTTTACCTTTTCTGTTGGCTAAATAAAATAATAATTCAAATTCTTTTTTAGGAAGTTGTAGTTCAGTTTCTTCTTTTAAAACAATAAATCGTTCACGGTCAATAACAAGGTCATGTACTTTTAATAAATTCTCATTTGCACTGAGTTGATCTGAGTTATCCACATTCAAGCTATCGAGTCTGCGTAAAACAGCGGTTATTCTAGAAACCAGTTTAGCTGTTGAGATAGGCTTAGTCAGAAAATCATCAGCGCCAAGATTTAAACCTCTAACTTCAGTTTTTTCATCATTTTTAGCGGTTAAAAAAATAATTGGAGTATGCTTAATTTCATCGTCTTCGCGAATTTGCTCACAAGCTTCAAGCCCATTCATTTTTGGCATCATGATATCGAGCAAAACTAAATCAGGCTTATATTTTTTTGCCATTCTGATGCCCTCAAGTCCATCTTCGGCTTTAAGAACATCATATCCTTCTTTTTTCAAATTATATTCGATGAGGTCTAATAAATCTCTCTCATCGTCAACTACAAGAATGGTTTTTTTCTGTTGCACGTTGTATTTAGGCTAAGAATTTAAAGTTCTTAAAACTAAGCATTTTAATAGGTTAATATCTAATTAAGAAATTGTTACCAAAATGAAGATAACGTTTTAAATATGGTAAGCTTACAAGTTTAAAAAAAATTAAAATTATAGATCAGAACAAATTACTTATGAATTTAGTCTTTTTAGCGCATCACGTAAAAGTTCTGAGGCATTTTTATAAACAACACCAGATTTAACACAATCAGAAACTTGTTTTACGGCATCGAGCTGTTTATATCCTAATGATAAAAGTCCAGAAACGGCATCTTGAGCTAAATTAGATGAAGCTTCACCTAAACTTGAAGAATTACTCGATGATTGGAATCCCATTTTATCTTTGAGTTCAAGAACTATTCGTTCAGCTGTTTTTTTTCCAATTCCTGGAATTCGAGATAACATAACCAAATCGGCTTTTGCAATAGATTCTTGAATTTGTGAACCTGACATTCCCGATAAAATTGAAATTCCCATTTTAGGACCGATGCCTTTTACAGTTATCAACAATTCGAATAAAGATTTTTCTTGTTCATCAGCAAAACCAAAAAGAGTTTGGCTCATTTCTGTAATATGATGATGAATAATGAGTTCTGTTTTTTCACCAATTGCTGGTAAAGTAGCCGTTGTGTTAGCAGAAACATGGATTCCATAACCAACACCGTTCACATTTAGAACTACAAAAGTTGGGAGTTTTGAGTGTAAAATTCCTTGAAGAAAATAAATCATTTTATTATTTAATACGGCTTGGGTTTTGTTTAACGAAATCTTCCCAAGAAGAAACAGATCGGTTTTGATGCGATTTCTTTTTTGGAAATTGAGCGTTTAGAGGGTGGTTTAAAGAAAGATAATGAGCAATAGCAACGGATAATGCATCGGTTGCGTCTAATTTAATTTTTGTAAAATCTAAATTAGTCATGTGTTCAAGCATGCGTGCAACTTGTTCTTTTGTAGCATTACCATTACCCGTAATCGCCTTTTTTACTGATTTAGGATAGTATTCAGTAATGGTTAAACCAGCTAATTTTGGTGCTAAGATACAAGCTGCTTGTGCCCTTCCTAATTTTAACATAGCTAAAGGATCTTTACCATAAACGGGAGTTTCAACAGCTGCAGTTGTAGGTTTATAGACTTCAATAAGTTGTTGAATATGTTCAAATAATTCTTTGAGTCTATCTTGATGTTCCGGAATCTTATCGAGTTTTATTACATCACAAATAAGAACGTTCCGAGTTGTTGCGGTGAATTCGACTAGGGCAAAACCGGTAGTCCGCGAACCAGGATCAAGACCTAAAACTATTTGATTTTTCATTGAATAAAGGTAGAATTGCTCAGACCAATTTCCAATTTAAATTAAAAGATATTGAGTTTAATTTAGTTAAATCTAAGATAAGATAGCTTGAAAAATACATACTTGATAAGAATACTTTTTTACCACATATAGATGAAAATTAGAAGTATTAGGTGATTTAAAGGCCAAAAAGAGTGTTATACATAAAAATTGAGACTGTATCGTATTAATATTAACTCAAATTTTACATCTTAACCTGTGTTAGGGTTTATGATTAGTTTAATGATTGTAATCAAAAATTTGAATAAGCATTGGAGAACCTACATTTACTTTTTGTTCCACCTATAATTTAAACCAAACTAGGCAGAGATGCTGAGTTAAAGCCCTGTATGGCGAATCTAAAATTTACCTGTTTTGTTTTGTTTTGTTTTAATTTCATATCCATAACTTAGTCTAGTAGATTCATTTTTTTAGACTCATAAAAAAAGGACTGAATTCAAATGAAATCAGTCCTTTAGAAAAAGTTAAAAATGTATTCTTAAACGATATCGCCGAAGAGTTCCTTCATTTCAGACACAAATCGTTCTGAAATTCCTGTGGTTGAGAAACCACCATCATGGAAAAGATTCTGCATAGTAACCCCTTTAGTTAAATCTGAAAAAAGGCTAACACAATAATCAGCACAATCATCTGCTGTAGGATTGCCCATAGGGGCAACGGCTTGTGCATAAGTAAACATAGCATCGAAGCCTTTTATTCCAGTACCAGCTGAAGTAGCAGTAGGAGCTTGAGAAACGGTATTTACACGAATACCACGAGCGCCAATTCTCATTCCCCAGTTACGGGCAATACTTTCGAGTAGAGCTTTGGCGTCGTTCATATCTGAATATTTACTAAAAATACGTTGAGCTGCAATAAAAGTTAAAGCAACAACACTTCCTCCATCGTTCAAAACATTACTGGTTTCGGTTGCATGATGTAAAACTCGATGCAAAGAAATAGCTGAAATATTTAAAGTTTGAAAATACCAATCGTAGTTTAAGCTTTTGTAATCTTTACCTTTACGAACATTTGGTGACATTCCAACAGAGTGTAGAATAAAATCAACTTTTCCGAATTTTTCTTTTACTGTTTCCATTAGTTTAATTACATCTTCATCTGATGTAACATCACAGGAAACTACATCGGCACCTGTTTGTTCAGCAAGTGCATTAAGTTGTCCCAATCTTAAAGCCACAGGTGCATTGGTTAAAATAAATGCTGCTCCTTCTCTATGACATGCTAAGGCAGTGCGCCATGCAATACTTCTTTCGTCTAATGCGCCGAAGATAATACCTTTTTTTCCCTTCAAAAGGCCAAATCCGGTAGTTTGATTCATACTGATATAAACTAGTTTGTGTTGAGTGAAGACAAATTTAAGGATTTAACAGATAGAATGAAAAAGTTTATGGTAAGTCTAGTATTTTATGAATTAATGGAAAATTGAGATAGAAGATTATTTACAAAAAAAGTAATAAAAAAATAAAAATCATTCTTAAATGAACTATTTGAGCATTTTTTGTTGCATTATAACCCAGCTAACTGAAAAAGTGGTAGAAACAAACATAACATTTAGTATTCAAAAATAAGAGTAAACTAATGGAATCGTAAATTCCTCGCTAGCTAACATGTTGGGAAATCACGTTAAGTTTTATTTAGGAGTTACAAATGTATTAAGTTTAGTCCGTATTCATTATTAGACGGTTTAACATTTAACATAAACAGTACGTATTTCAAGTCACTAATTGAGCTAATTATGGTGGTACAATTTAATTCATTTTATAACAATTGTTTTTTTTCTAATCGGGTGCTATAAATTCTAGGTTAATTGTTAGAGAGACCAAATAGTAAGCTTCGGAAAACGCTATGGTTTTGTTATCATGTTGAAAGCTTGATTATTAGCCGAAGCTTATTCTACAAAAGAAATTCAAGTAAATCGACTGATTTATATTTATCAGCAGTGTATGGTTTACAAAATGCAAGGTAATGTACTTTTATGGAGCCATATTGCGAACAACAAACTACAGCAATCATTTCAAATTCTGTAATATTTAAAGTACTCAAGTTAAATTCTCAAATTCGGACTTGGATCTTTTGTAACGTTTATTAATTTTTAAAAGGTTAAATTTTGCAAAAAAAATAAAAACAATAACATAATCGCAACATATAGCTCTTATTTCACATACGTCATTTCGTCATACTGAACCCCGATCCAGTACTCAGTCTTAGAACTTAACCTATTCAAAAGAATTAGCTTATGGTCTAAATAAATTCTGGACGGAAATAGCACTTTGTGGTTCTTCGAATCGTGTTGGGGCACGGGATGAACTTTATTTTGCAAAAACCAGTGAAGTTTGCTTAGAAACGAAGACCGAATTTGAGTTAAATTTAAGAGGAGTGCAAGTAAATTTTGAACGGATTAAATTACATTTAACTGTTCTAAGAGGTTTTTAATGGTTTATTTTTTTCAGCATAATAAGGATTTGATGCTCTACTTTTAACTGTGATTGTGCTATTTCAAAGTGGAGAAAGGTACATAGTTTTTGGTTTGATTACTGGAGAAAGCAATTATAGTAAATTTTTTGGTGGGAATATTTGTTGATGTATAGAAAAGGCAGCTTTAAGAGCATTATCAAATAAATCAAAAATAAAGGGTTTCCCAACAATTTGAGAAATTCCATTTTTACGTAAATCGAGATAAAGTCTTGGTTTAACACCAGAGAGAATAACAACAACCCCTCTTTTTTTGAGTTCAAACAAGGTTTCTTTGAGATTATGAGCACCTGTAATATCCATAAAAGGAACATGTCTTAACCTAATAATCAAAATAGAACTCTTTATACCAATTTGATTAATAATTTCAGAATATTCCCTAGCAGAAGCAAAGAAGAGAGGTCCTGAAATTTCATAAATACCAATTTCTTTTGGTATTGATTCATAATTCTCAATTAAATCACCATCTAATTCTGGTGGAATTTTATTTCCAAAATCAGACATTCTTTTCATGAATAACAATGCGGATAAAACAACTCCAATTTGAATTGCAACAGAAAGATCGACAAAAACAGTTAAGAAAAATGTATTTAAAAGAATAATAGTATCATAAATAGATCCCTTTAATTTTAGAATAGATCGAAATGAGCGCCATTCACTCATATTATATGATACAACTATAAGAATTCCGGCTAAACAAGCCATTGGGATTAATTTTGCCCAGTACGCAAAAAACAACATGACCATCAAAATTGTTAGAGAATGAACAATACCCGAAATGGGAGTACGCCCTCCATTTTTTGCATTAGTTGCAGTTCGAGCAATGGCACCTGTTGCTGGAATTCCACCAAATAAAGGAGTGATTATATTTGCAATACCTTGAGCTATTAACTCTGTGTTCGAACGATGCTTCCCACCAATCATACCATCAGAAACAACAGCAGAAAGTAAAGATTCAATACCACCAAGCAGGGCGATCGTTAAAGCAGGAGCAAAATATTGAGGAAGTTCACGTAGGTTAATATCAGGGAAAGCAAAGCTGAATTTATTGGGAATTTCGCCAAAAAAAGTTTCAATTGTTGTAACAGGTAAAGAAAAATAGTGAGTAAAAAAAGTAATGAACAAAATAGCCACAAAAGAACCGGGGATTTTATCATTGATTCGTTTAAATTGAGTTGCAATGAGCATAGTCGCTAGAGTTATACCTAAAGCAGTAAAATTAATCGAATTCAGATGTTCGAAATAAGCAATCCACTTATAAATAAATTCACTAGGAACCGACTCTAATTCTAAGCCTAGTGCATCTTTAATTTGAGTAGAAAAAATGATCAGAGCAATTCCACTAGTAAAACCAACAACTAAAGGGTGAGGAAAATACTTGAGTAATGCTCCTAATCGAAGAAACCCAAAGCCTATAAGCAAAAAACCCGCAAGAATAGTTGAAATTATTAATCCATTTATTCCAAATTGATTGACAATTCCGAAAACGATTACTATAAATGCACCTGTTGGTCCACCAATTTGAATTCTACTACCACCAAGAAGAGAAATAAGAAAACCACCAACAACAGCTGTAATCAAACCTTTTTCAGGGGAAACGCCTGAAGCAACTGCAAAAGCTATGGCTAACGGAATGGAAATAATTCCAACAACTAATCCAGAAAAAATATCTTTAATCAATTGTTTTTTTTCTATTCCTTCTTTAATTAAGGAGTAAAATTTCGGATAAAAAAGAGGACTCATAAATTGTGTATCGTGCTAAATTATAAAGCTGAAAGGTAGCAATAATAAAGAAGACAAAATGATGTCGTATAAAAAAAGAAGCTAAATCAAATATTTTTTAACTGTTTCAATAAAAAGCTCTCGTTTAACGGGTTTGCGTAGAAATCCCGAAATGCCAGCTTCAACTAAAGCCTCTTTGTTATCTTTAAAGGGCAGTGCTGACATAGCAATTATTGGAACTGAAGTGTAGCGATCTTTTAATTGTTTTGCCAAAACAATGCCGTTCATGTCGGGCATATTTATATCAGTAATAATTAGTCGAATAGGAACATTCATAACAGTGGTAACCGCCATTTTTGCATTATCAGCCTGATAAGCTGTAATTCCTTCTTTAGAGAGAAAATTTGCATAAAGAACTAGAATAGTTCTATCGTCATCTATAAGTAAAACGTTGTTAGCGGTCATTACAGAAAATTTAGTGATAAACTAATGTATTAAAATGTTTTTAAAAAGTACTGATAAATAGCACGTTTTATATTCATTAAATAGAAATAATAAAAACTTTTAATTAAATAAAGTTGAACAAAATGAAAAATAAAAATTGTTGAGATGAAAGACGTACCGTTGTTATATCGCAAAATTACCCGATATTTTGGTTGAATAGCATTGATTTTTCTAATTAATCTTTAGATACAACATAATTAGAATAATTTATTTTCAACTAAAATCTTAAATATGGACTTGAAGTGTTAGTTTAGTTTCCAGATTACATTATGTTGAATGTTACTTTAAAATCACATCAAGATTAAATTCGCAATGGGTTGTGTTAGTTTCACAATCATACGTTACGCATAGATAGCACTTCGTAGTTCTTCGAATTGTTACAGAGATGGAGATAAATTTTTTTCTTAGATGGTACTTTAGCTATATTTTTGCACAGGTGCGGTGATAATCCATAGCATATTCTATATTTTTCAAAGGTGAAAAACGAACATTCAAAGTTGAATTCAAATGCAGTAACTGACTTTAGAATGAGACATGATGCTTTTTCCTTGTTAATGGATGAATTGGGGGAAGGTTCTAAAAATAGATAAAGAGAACTATGGAAAAAGAGTTGGGGTATAAGTATCTTTAAGCATATTTAAAGCCGAAATAGCTCAGTTGGTAGAGCGACGCTCTCGTAAAGCGTAGGTCGTGGGTTCGACTCCCATTTTCGGCTCATTACTTCGCATTAATGGATTACATATTTCCCTATAGGGTATAATTTTGCTTCATTTACCCATTCTTTCCAGTTTTAAGTCATTGTAGAGTTGAATCCGTATCTTTTTTATAATCACACAATTTAGATTCAGCCTTATGTCACTTTATCAGCTCAGATTAAGACGGAAACTTGAAAAACGTTATTTACATGGACATGATTGGATATTTTCCAATGAACTAGAACCCGATTTCAAAGAAATTCCTGTAGGTGCACTGTGTGATGTACTTACAGCAGATGGAAAATGGGCGGGAAGAGGTTATGTAAATCCATCTTCATTAATCACATTTCGGGTTTTAACTAGAATTCAAGAAGAAATAAATATTAATTTTTTTAGGAAAAAGCTAAGTGCAGCTATACAACTAAGAAAAAAAGTAATTCTTACAAGTGACTCTTATCGAGTTGTTTATGCAGAGTCGGATGGTTTGCCCGGATTATTAGTTGACTTATATAATGATGTTATAAGTGTTCAAATAAACTCTGCGGGATTAGAAACTCAAAAAGAAATTATCATTCAGTTATTAGATGAATTACTTTCGCCAAAAGCTATTGTTTTACGAAACGATCATTATCATAGAAGTCTCGAAAATCTTCCTGAAGAACAAAAAATGGCTAAAGGAACCGAAGAAGACGCAAAAACAATGATGACCGAACATGGTTTAATGTACGAAGTGGATGTTTTATCGGGGCAAAAAACGGGATTGTATTTAGATCAACGAGATAACCGTTTATGGTTTAAAACCTTAATTCAAAAAAATGATCGAGTTTTTGATGGATTTTGTAACGAAGGTGGATTTGCTTTAAATGCAAAAAAAGCTGGAGCAGGAGAAGTTATAGCCATTGATATTGCTGAACATGTTTTAGAAAGAGCAAAGGCCAATGCACATAGAAATAATCTAGAAGTTGAATTCAGAAAAGCTGATTTAATGAAAGTTGGTTTTGAATTAAAAGAAGAAATGGGTCTTTTTAATGTCGTGAATCTTGATCCGCCAAACTTCACTCGAAATAGAAAAACAGTTCCAGTTGCATTAAAAGGGTATGAAAAAATGCACCGAATGGGAATTTCAATCACAAAACCAGGTGGATTTTTAGTAACGGCAAGTTGTTCACATCATATTACCGCAGAAGCATTTGTTGATACGGTTAGAGTGGCGGCTTATAAAGAAGGTAGAACTTTAAAATTGATACATAAATCAACTCACCCAGCTGATCATCCTGTAAATCCGAATATGATGGAAACAGAATATTTAAAATTATTTGCGTTTCAGGTTGGGTGATATTTTTTCGAAGAACGCTGAATTGATCATGTCACTAATTTATTTATTAATAATAACTTATAGTTTATCTGACCACCCTCTTGGTCTCCCTCCAATTCAAAAGAGATTTTTTTGATGGAATTCCTTCTGGAGGGAGAAAGTTTTGAATGTAATTCAACTTATTGAATAAAGGTTTAATTTCTAATATTGTAGAATTCGACAATTGATCTAAAAGAAAAATATTACGCTTTTGGCACTAATTCATAGCGTTGCATAATTTCCTCAGTTAATTCTTCATAATCCATTGCACCATTTGATAATGGATCGAAATCGAAAATTGAAATTCCTTGAGCGGAGGCATTCGCCAAAGCTACATTTGTTCGAATATGTGTATCAAATATTTGAGTTGGGAATAATTTTTTCAATTTTTGCTGAATATCTTTGTGATTTCGTTTTCTCGAATCAAATTTTGTTACAACAACACCGCTGAATTGTAATTCTGGATTAAGTTCTTTTTGAATTAATTGAACTACTTTTAAGTATAGTTGTCTAACGCCTCTCATGGCTAAGAACTCAGGTTCAGTTGGAATAATTAATTCGTCTGCAGCGACTAGTGCATTTAGACTCAAAATGCCTAAAAATGGACAACAATCGAAAATCACAACATCGTAACCACTTACTTTTTCAAGCGCTTTACGCATAAAAAACTCACGTCCATCTTCTCTCATGTCTAAATCGGCAGTAGTTAATTCCAAATCTGCTGCGAGCAAATGAACACCTGATTTCGTTTCACGAATGGCTTGGCGAATTGGTGTTCCCTTAATTACATCATGAACGTTTTTTCTACCTGCGGCTGTGCTTTCTCCATAGGAAACGGTTAAATAACCTTGAGGATCTAAATCAATTGCCAAGACTTTTAGTCCTTTTTTGGCTAATTGAATGGATACGTTAAAAGAGGTGGTTGTTTTACCGGTTCCGCCTTTCAGCGATAAGAAGCACAATCTTTTCATAATAAATATCTACTTAGCTTAGGTTTGTAGTATAAGAATCTTTTGAGATTGCTCAAATGTAAAATTTTACTGAAAAATTGGTTTGAACGAGAGATAAAATAAGGTTATTCAAAAAAATCAGGTTAAATCTCCAATTCGGACTTCGTTTCTTTAAAAAAGGTACTAGTCTTTGCAAAAAAAGTCATCCTGTACACCGACCTGATTCGAAGAACCACGAAGTGCTCTCTTGGTCTAATATCATATTATGCAATAAGCATTTTTTTGTATAATTTTATTCTTTGGCTGAGATGCTGGGTCATTGGCCATCTTGACGGAATGACGTATATTAAAAAATATTGTTTTTATTAATCATATAAAAAAAATCTTAACACGATTAATAAATTTTACAAAAGGTAAAAGTACAAAAGTTGTGTAAATAAATAGCGATTGTTCAATCTGTTCGTAGTCGATTCGATTCAGAAGAGGTTGAAGAATTAGAAAACGCATCAAAATCTTTATCTGCAATTATTGCTTCTAAATTTTCAACTCTGTGTTGTAAATGTTCGGTTTTTTCACGTAATGCTTTTAATTCTTTAGTAATCTCTTTCACGTTTGGGGAGTCTCTATTTACATAATACACGAAAAAAAGAAGTCCGCCAAAAGCAACTAAATTTAGTAGAACGTATGTCATGGCAAGTGGTTAAAAGATTCGTAAAAAGGTAGGAATTCTTGAAGTTGAAATCTATTAAGCGAAGAGTTGGTAATGAATTTTTTTTAATGAGTGCGTTCGCAAACGAAGGACTATTTTCTTAATTAGAACCTTTAGTCAACTCCGAAAAGTCGATTCTTTCGGTTTTCATCCTTCCAAATCCTGAGAATTAGCTGACTATTTTGTAGAAAACTACTTTTTGGTGTAAGCTCAATGATTTTTTCATCAGATAATTATATAAATGGTCTATAAATGTATAATAAGTTAGAATATCAATTTAGGTTTGTTTTAACTAGTCAATGGTTCCCAAAAACCAAAGAGATAACGCTTCTTCAAATTTAATTCATTAAATCTATGTATTTTTAAATTCATTTTGAACCGGAAAACCAGCAAGAAAATTTAAAAAACATGGAAGTCCTGGAAAAACCAAATTTACACACCCGTGAAAAAAGACCAGAATGGCTAAGAGTAAAATTGCCAGCTGGAGGAAAATTTAAAGAGTTATCTGAACTTATTGAAAACAAGAACTTAAATACAGTATGTGCAGAAGCTCGTTGTCCAAATATGGGAGAATGTTGGAGCTCAGGAACGGCAACATTTATGATTTTAGGTGATGTTTGTACCCGTTCTTGTGGTTTTTGTGCTATTAAAACGGGTAAACCTGTTAAAGGCTTAGACTGGGATGAGCCCAACAGAGTTGCAGCAGCAGCAAAAACAATGGGCTTAAAACATGTTGTTATCACCTCTGTAAATCGTGATGAACGAGAAGATGGTGGCGCACCTATTTTTGCGGAAACAATAAATCGTCTTCGTCATGAAATTCCTGGCGTAACTATTGAAGTATTAATTCCGGATTTCAGAGGAAGCAAATCGGCATTAGATGTTGTACTAAATGTTCACCCAGAAGTGTTAAATCATAATATAGAAACAGTTCCAAGATTATATAGAAGGGTTAGACCTCAAGCTAAATATGAACGTTCTTTGGAAGTTTTACATAATGCAAAAAAAGCTGGACTCAGAACAAAAGCTGGAATAATGGTCGGTTTGGGAGAAACACCAGAAGAAGTCTATAAAGTAATGGAAGATGTGGTAGCAATTGGATTAAATGTTTTCACTATAGGCCAATATATGCAACCTACAAAAATGCATTTACCCGTTGAGGCTTGGATTCATCCCGATCAATTTAAAGCGTATAAAGAAATCGGTGAAGCAAAAGGAATTGAACATGTTGAAAGTGGACCTTTAGTTAGATCTTCGTATCACGCTGAGCGGCATGTGTAAAAACCGTTAGTATTTGGCTTAGGAAATGTTAACCATTATGAACTGTTGACAAATCTAAATTTGGAATAAAAATTCAGTTATATTCTACAAGTATAACTTTTGTCAAAACGATTTTTTTATGTCTGCACCTGTAAAACTCACGATTATCTGTGTTTTCAGTGAACCCTATCTCATTGAAACCACACTAACATCCATTTATGAATTACGGGATATTCCGTTTGAATTAATTATTGTAAATGATGGGGCTGGTGAAGATGCTACATCAATTATTCAATCTCTTTCTGAATATTATGATCATGATTTTACGTTCTTTTTCGAACAAAACGAACAAGCAGGAGTTGGTGTAAGGGTAAATGAGGTCTTACAGGAGGTTTCAGGTGAATTTATTTGGGTTGTAAATTCAGTTGGTCGCATTAATGAACCCGAATTATTTCATGTAATTCAGTCTTTAGAGCAATCTGAAGCCGTAATGTGTTGTTTATTAAAAAAGATTCCAAATGATCTTCAAGAGTGGGTTTCAGTAATTCATCATTCTACAGTAGAAGAGCGCCTCGGTTTTGTTTGGAAATGGGCAAGCTTACCTGGAAATCAACAATTTTTTGATCCTTATTTATACGATTCGGTTGCATTTGAGCTGATGTGGCGTCTTGAGCAATCTCCCATCTTATTGCAAAAAAAAGCTTGGTTTCAAGCTGCTGTTGAGGAACCAGAAAATGAAAATTGGGCTGTTAAACGCGAACTTGCTCTACATTGGTTGCGAAATTATCAGCTTGATAAAACCTTGCGCGAACGAGTTTACGCCATAATGGAAGAAACAGAAGCCGAAGCTTTTGAGCAATTCCACTCACAAGCAGAAACTCTGTTAGACAAAGCTCGCCAAGAAAAAAGCAAAGGAAATATTGTAAAAGCACTTCATTTTGCAACACAAGCCCATCAAGAAGACCCTGAAAACCAAGAAATTAAGGTTTATTATAAAGAATTATTAGAATTAACAGGTCGTTTTGTTGAAGCTGATGAAATGAAGAAAAAGGAATTTGAGCAACAAAAGCCTGAACCTATAAAAGCAAAAATTGAACACTCTAGCCCTCAAGCTGTAGGACTGGAAAAAGAAGTAACAGCCGAACCTGAGTTTATTACTGCTGTTCCAAAAGAAGAAAAAACAGAAAACCCCACTTTAGAACCACCAAAATATTCGATTATTATTCCAACTACAGGTTTAGGTGTTCAATTAATGGAACAAACATTCACGACATTGGCAAATGTTATCGACCGAGAAAAAACAGAAATTATTGTTATTGATAATGCAAGTTTGGACGATACGTTCGATTTTTTAAACGAAGTTCAAAGCCAACAAATATTTCGTTTAGAAGTAATTACAAATAAAGAAAATAAGGGTTTTGCGGCTTCCGTAAATCAGGGTATTGATATTGCGCAAGGTGAATACATTTTAGTAATGCATAATGATATCGATTTCGAAAACGATATTTTATATGAATTAGAACAAGTTTTTAACGATAAACCTGATGCTGGAATTGTAGTTCCGGTATTATCGTTTAGTATGATTCCTGATCAGGATAAAGAAGAGTCAACTGTTAGGAAAAATGATACTTTAGTGGCTATTCAAAATATGGATTCGGCTTGTTTTATGCTAAAAAAAGCAGATGGGTTCAGAATGGACGAGCAATTTGGTTTAGCTTATTATGATGATGTCGATTTGGCCTTTCAGGTTCAGCAAATGGAGAAAAAAATCTACATGATTACAGAACTCATTGTTGAGCATACCTTTGCGCGTACTACATCACAGATGGGTTTAAGTCATCAGTGTGATTATTCTTATTTGAATTTAGCTAAATTGTATCGCAAGTGGGGAATTGAGCCACAATATGAAGAAAAGTATAATCAGTTAAAGTATCTAGATCGCTGTGTATACATTTCAAGTTTAATGAACCCGATTGATCCTGAACCTCATTTATTTAGTTTGTTTAAGGAGTTTTATACCGATGAAGTGAAAACGGAAATTGTAAAAACAAGGTGGGAAGTTGATGAAGCGGTGAGTATTGCTTCGATGTTAATTAAAACGGATCAACGAGATATACTTCGTCGCTTAGAAATTCAGTTAGATGAGATGCAGCTACCGATTACTTTAGTTCAAGATATTGTTAGGTATTATTTTGAACGTAATATTTTTTCTCGCTGTGTGCATTATTTGAATAGTTATGGTTCAGATCCAAACTTTATTGATGCTCATATTTATCATCTAAAAATTTTATTGGGAGAAAAGCATATTGTTGAAGCCTCAGAATTGGTTCAAAAACTATTAGAAGTTTATCCTGCGCATCCAGAATTATATAAATTGACAGGTGATTTTCATAAGTTTAATGGAAGTGAAAAGGAATCGAAGGAATTCTATGATTATGCGCAACAGTTAGATCCCTTTCGTTTTGGAAAAGCTTCTGGGAAAGTCAGTTTTATTTAAGGGAATTGCACGAATTCTTAGTTTAGGGTAAGAATTCTTAGTGAAATTAGATACTCTTTATAAAAAATAGGTTATTTGTTCTATGCTCGAAAGTAAAAGTAAATTTCAGAAAAAAGTAAGTAAAGCAATAGGGAAATCCTAAGTGCAGAAACAACACATTTACAAAAACTTATCCTAAATAAGCTAAAGAGATTAAGGTCACATAATTGGAACCAATAATGTGCTATATTTCACATATTTAGAACCTAAAATGTGAATATGTTTATTAAAAGATTTGCAGAAAAAGAATTACTGACCTGGAAAAATCGGTTAAATAGGAAACCACTCATCCTTAAAGGTGCAAGACAAGTAGGTAAAACCCGATTAATAAAAGAGTTTGGCAAAACGCACTTTGCAGATATAGCGTATTTTAACTTTGATGAAGAACCTGATTTAAAAGCCTTTTTTTTAACAACAAAAGATGTAAATCGTATTATTGAACAACTTTCAATGATAAGAGGGGAACCAATTAGAAAACACGAAACATTACTTGTTTTCGATGAAATACAGGAATGTGTTGATGCAATAAACTTTCTAAAATATATTGCTGAAAATGCTCCTGAATTTGCAGTAATTGCAGCAGGTTCTTTACTTGGCGTCAGTATGGGAAAAATGAATTCATTTCCTGTTGGAAAAGTTGAATTTTTAGATCTTTATCCTATTCAATTTGCCGAATACTTGTTTAGTTATCAACCAAACTTATATGAATATATTGAGCAACTAAGTGGCGAAGAGCCCATTCCTGCACTTTTTTTTAATCAAATACGCGAACAATTTGTTGTATTTACACAGTTTGGTGGAATGCCAGAAGTTCTACAGCATTATGTGGCTCAAATGAATGCAGCAGAATCCGAAATGATTCTAAAAAATTTGTTATTAAGTTATAACTACGATTTTTCAAAACATGCTGAAATAAAGGATGTTCCACGTATTCATTTAATTTGGGAGTCATTGCCTTCCCAACTTGCAAAAGAAAACAAAAAGTTTATGTATCAACATATTAAAGAAGGTGCTAGAGCACGAGACTATGAAGATGCCATAAATTGGTTGGTCAGGTCTGGACTTGTGTACAAAATTCACTTGAATAAAACACCACGATTACCCATAAGTGCTTATGATGATTTAAGTGCATTTAAATTATATGGCTTAGATATAGGTATAATTAGATCATTAGCCCATTTACCTCGACTATCTTTTATAGAATTACATCAATTATTTGTTGAATTTAAGGGGAGTTTGGCTGAGAATTATGTATTACAAAGTTTGCTTGCTCAAGGATTTGATTTACCAAGATATTGGTCATCTTCAGGAAAAGCAGAAGTCGATTTTATAATTCAGCATAAGACTGAAATTATTCCAATTGAAGTAAAGTCGGGTTCGAATGTAAAAGCCAAAAGTCTAATGGAATATGAAAAAGCGTATAATCCAAGTAGAATGATTAGGTTTTCAGCATTAAATATTCAAAGACAAGGAAAATTGGTAAATCTGCCGATTTTTTTAGCAGATTGGGTACTTAAATGGGTGTAAATTGAGGTGAGAAAAATATCACTCTTTTTTTATCTCATTTATTTATGTTGCATTTTTTTCCGCTTCATTTTTGTACCAAATATCTCGTTGTGGGAATGGAATTTCTATTTCGTATTGTCTGAATTTATCAACAATAGCGAAATTCAAATCGGAGGTAACTTGCAATCTACGTTTTCCATCTGGAATCCAAATTCGTAGCATCATATCCCAACTTGAATCTCCAAACTTGGTTAAAAAAATTTCAGGTTTTGGCATTAATAACACTTCATTGTTTTCTTGAGCGACTTCATTTAGTGCTTTTTTTACGGTTTCCACATCTGAGCTGTAAGACACACCCACTTCAATATCAATTTTAATTCGGCTGTCTCCGTGGGAATAATTTATGATAGTTCCTGAGACAAAATCGGCGTTTGGGACAATATAGGAGATGTTATTTACAGATTGAATCTTAGTGGAGCGAATATTGATTTCAGTAACATCTCCTTCGATATCATTAATCAAAACTCGGTCACCAACCGAAATAGGGCGCTCAAACAAAACAATTATTCCTGATACAAAATTTGAAGTTAGATTTTGAAGGCCAAAACCAATACCGACAGATAATAAACCAAAGATAACGGTAAGTCCGCTTAGATCAATCCCAATAAATTGTAGAGCAAAAATGGAACCAACCGTAACAACGGTATATTGTGACATTCTGGCAAGTGTATATTGTGTTCCAATATCCATTTGCGCTTTTGGAAGGATGGAATGAATAAGAAGTTTTTTAGTCATTTTAGCCAAATAAGAAACTCCAACTAACATTCCGATGAGAATAATTAGAGAAACGAAAGTAATCGGCGTTTCTTTAACACTAAAAATGGGTGTTGAAATGAGTTTGACTAAAAAAGAATAAATCTGTTCAGGAGTGATGCTGTCCATAAAGGTCTATCGAAATAAAAGCTTGCTAATGAAATAGAACAATACAAATATAGTATTCTTTGAATCATTATTCAGTGCAATGTCGGAGATAATTTGTGACGAAACTAGATTATTAATCTGAGTTAAGGCTTATGATTAGTTCAATGATTTTAATCAAAAATGTGAAAAAACAATGGAGAACCTTCATTTACTTAGCGGTGTCACCTTTAATTTAAAACGAAACTAGGCAGGGATGCTGGGTCAGAGCCGAACATGATACAGGATAATAACATGCTATAAGTCTTACTTAGACGAATTATTATGCGCCTGTATCAGTCGGTAAACTGGGTGCTTTTTTAAGTTCTTACTTTCTAGCAAATATCTTTCCAAAGCGCTTTATTAAACCTAATGGATGAAATTTATATTTACCTGATTTAAAGTTAATTTCTTATCTCGTACTCAGGTTAGTAACAAGTTTGCTAGATTTGATAGTAATGCAGAATCAAGTATTTTCATAGTAATCCATCAACGTTTTTACTCACTTAGAATTTATGTCAATCAATACAATCGCAATAATTGGTGCTGGAAATTTAGGCTGTTCCATTGCTGACGGTTTATTAGCTTCATCTTTTGTAGAACCAAAACAACTTACTTTAAGCAAAAGAAATACAGACAAATTGAATCGATTTTTAGAACTAGGCTGTAACATAACATCAAACAATAGTGAAGCAGTTACGCAAGCAAATGTCATAATTCTAGCTGTAGAACCACATCATGCTAATAACGTTTTACAAGAACTAAAGCCTGTCTTAAATCCCGAAAAACACATTTTAATTTCTGTAATTACTGGCTTGGCTATTCGAAATATCCAACATAACACTCAAGAAACATTACCAATTGTTCGTGCAATGCCAAATACAGCAATAGCAATTCGTGAATCAATGACTTGTTTAGCTGGTGCTGAAAAATCGGCTGCGATGAAATTGGCAGAAGAAATTTTTAACTGTGTGGGTGAAACGGTTGTCATTCGTGAAGATCAAATGGGTTCTGCAACGGCATTAGCAGCCTGTGGAATTGCATTTTTTTTACGTTCTATTCGTGCAGCCTCACAAGGAGGAATTCAAATTGGTTTTCATGCTGATGTTGCTTTGAAAATTGCCTCACAAACTGCTCGTGGTGCTGCTTCATTATTGGTGAGAACGGGTAATCATCCTGAACGAGAAATTGACAGAGTTACAACACCTATGGGCTGTACAATCGCAGGTTTAAATCAAATGGAGCATGAAGGATTTAGTTCTGCAATGATAAAAGGAATTGTTACATCGGCAGGAAAAGCTGAACAACTATACAGAGATTAATTCGAGTGCGATTCGATCTGCTAATAAAAAACCTTTGGGACTTAGTCTTACGTGAGAATCCATTTCTTCAAAAAGACCTTGTTTTTGAAAGGTTTTTATAAGTGATAGATGTTTCTCAGAAAGTGCAAAACCGTAACGATTCGCTAATTCTTGAATATCTATACCTGCTTTGGTTCTCAATCCAATAAGAAATCGCTCCTCAACTAATTCTCGAAAATTCAATTGAGAAATATCTGTTTTTTCAGTTGGATTTTCAATCCATTTTTTTAAATCTGCGGGATGTTGCCAACGTTGAGCAATTTTATTTTCATTCCAGAAAAATGAATGAGCTCCAGGCCCAAAACCTAAATAAGTTTCATGTTTCCAATAAGCGGAATTGTGTTTGGATTCATGTCCCAGTTTTGCATAATTACTGACTTCATATCGAGTGTAACCTGCTTTTTCAAATTCATCTTGAATAAACAACATTTGTTCAGCGACCAAATCGTCTTCTGCAGGTTCTAATTTCCCGTTTTCAAATGCCTTACCCAATCTTGTTCTGGGTTCAATTGTTAAACTATAGGCAGAAATGTGTGGCGGATCAAAACTTAGAAAAGTTTTTACATCAAGAGCTAATTCCTCCATAGTTTGCCCAGGATTTCCATAAATCAAATCGACAGTATAACTATCGAAATTACACTTTTTTATGAGTTGAATGGCATTTTCAGCTTGTTCGCTTGTATGAGCACGATTCATAAACATCAATAAATTGGAATCGAAGGTTTGAACGCCCATGCTTAAGCGATTCACGCCAATCGATTTTAAGAATAAAAGATAATCTTCCGAAACGTCATCGGGATTTACCTCGACTGTAATTTCAATGGAATTTTTTGAATCAAGAAATGGTTTTAAATCTTCAAAAATCTGAAGCCAATGTTTTTTTCCTAATCGGGATGGAGTTCCACCGCCAAAATAAATGGTTGATATTCCATTTGGAAAAACATCTTGTTTGAACCAAAAAGCAATTTCATTGCCTAATGCATTGGTAAAATCTTGAATTAAATCCGTTTTGGTGACAAAATAAAAGTCACAATAGCTACAGGCTTGTCGGCAAAAAGGAACGTGAATATAGATACCAGGCAAAGTTTTTTATGTAAGGGCTTAGGTTTGGGTAAAGAATCTCAAAAAAGAAGATAAATGTACACGAATATATTGAATGTGGACGCAAATAAGTGTTTTGGAATATGAATTAGTGCAAAATTTAAAATTAAACCAAGATCAAAAAATAGAAAACCTCCATTTGCTTCGTTGTGAAATCTTTGAATTTAAACTAAACTTTGGCAGAGATGCTGGGTCAGAGCCCAGCATGGCAAAATTATTTCTACCTTTTTTAATTCAATTTCTTATCTCAAATTCGGCTTCGTTTCTAAAAAAAAGGCAGTAGTTTACGAAAATATAACGGTTATACCGTGACCTGACACGATTCGTTGAACCACGAATTGCTATCTCTATCTAATATCTTTTTTACGCAACAATCACTTTTTTTAAAAAGATTGGTTCTTAGGCTGAGATGCTGGATCGAGTCCAGCATGACCAAATGACGTATGTGAAATAAGAACAATATTCTGCGAATTGGTTTTTGTTTTTATTTTATTCGCAAAATTGAACTTTTTTAAAAATTAATAAACTTTACAAAAGGTCAAAGTCAGCAGAAAGTTTAGCTGAAATTTGGCAGAGTTGCTGGGTCGGAGTCCAGCATGACAAAATAATTTCTATCTGTTTTAATTCTAATTTTTATTCCGAACAAAGCTTAAGTATTTTGAAAAGTTCGTGAACTTAAGCTATTAAATACGCATTTGCAATAGCGTAAAACTTAGCCGGTTTATCTAAAAAAGCATAATGACCAGCATCATCAATACCAACCAAAGAACTATTTTTGATTCCTTTTTGAATTCGTTCTGCTTGATACCAAGGAGTTGCATCGTCATTTTTTCCCCATAATAAAAACACTTCATGTTGAATTTCTGGCAAATGTTTTTCTAAATGTTCGGAAATAGTTTTCACAAAAGTTTCTCTCAAGGTTCCTTGAAGTGTTTTGTAATCGGAAGAACCCAAAGATTTCCATAAATCCGTATTTCTCAAAAAATCTAGTCCTTTTGTCTGTAATGAACCAGGTAATACTAGAAAAGGCGCTTTGAGTGTTTTCGCTAAATATTTTCGATAATAGAATTTCAAGCTACGTTTTGGTTTCATTCCTGCGCCTCCGGTAATCAAAATTTTACCAATAAATTCTTTGCTCCAGCTGCGACTTAATAATTTGAGCATAATACGACCACCGAAAGAGTGGGCAATGATGTCTGATTTTTCTTTGATTATTTCAGAGATAAACACTTGTGTTAAATCGGTGTAATTTGAAACATCCCAAGCAGAATCCGGTGCTGGAGATAAACCAAAACCCGGAAAATCTAGCAAATAACACGTATGATGTTTGCTCATTTCTTGAGCTAAAGGAAACATTGCTTTAGAAGATGATCCCCAACCGTGTAAAATAAGTAATGGTTTTCCGTTGCCAATAATAGAATAAGAAACGGAGTGATTTAAAAGTGTAGCTGTTTGTGTTTGCATGACCAAAGGTAAGAAAATCACTAAAACTTAGTTTAAGCATTTGGGACTGGTTAACATCGCTCAAAAAGATAGTCCTTCATCTCATTAAACATGCTTGATTCCTTCAAAATATAATCAGAAAGGAAAATTTGTTCTGAAACACAAACATAGATTGGTTAAATTCCAACAAAACCAAAGCTAAATAATTAGAATATGCCAAGCCTTTTTGACGAAATCGATCCTGAATTTGCAAAACATCAGAAAATCTCAAATGCTTTAGTTTTTAAGAAAAAATCTCAAAAAAGTGAGCTTTCTAAAGAACAGAAGAAATTCAATAAATATGTAAAAATGATTGAGAGGCTGACCAAACAAAATGCCGAAATGTTGAATAGAGCAGAAACATACACTCAGCTTTATTATTCCGATGTTTTACCTGTAAAACGTTCATTGAATCTGCAAAATTTCGAGCTAGGCAAACTCTTATTTCAAAAAGCAAATAGCGTAAAATTGTCAAAAGCAAAGAAATATGAATTAGAGATGATTCTTAAGTTCTTTTTTGATCGGTATTCAGAAGTTGTTGATGAGTTGACCGAACAAGATAAATCCATTTATCTAGCTTGGACAGGTAAAAATTATGATAGTCTCCACGAAGAGAGACGTGATGATATGTTTTTAGCAATGGAAGAAACACTATTTGATAATTTTGGAATAGATGTAAATTTAAACGAATTGTTTGAAAACTCTGAGTCAGAAATAGAATTTCAGTTAAAATTGAAAGATCTTTTAGAAAATTCGGCAAGTGAATTTATAGAAAATAATAAAAAGCAAAAGAAAAATAAGAAGTCATCAAAAAAAGACAAGGATAAAGAAGAAGAGGTAAAAAAAGAGCTTGAATTGAAAGAAACAAGCATGAAGTCGATTTACAAAACCTTAGTTATGGCGGTTCATCCCGATAAAGAAATTGATGAAAGTCGAAAAGAAGAGAAAGACACCTTAATGAAAGAGGTGACAAAAGCATACAAAAATAAAGACTTAAAGAGGTTGTTACAGCTCGAAATTGAAGTACTAAACAAAGAAAACGATCATATTGAGCAATTATCTGAGGAAAAATTGGCAGCCTATAACGCCACCTTAAAAGAACAGGTTGATGAGTTAGAATTGGAGAAAGAAATGATGTTTATGAATCCTCGTTTTGCCGTGATTTCCAACATTTTGCATTATCCCGAAGAAATAGCGCTTAAATACGTAAATAAAAATATAGCAGGAATTACTGAATATAAAGCTGATTTTGAAGAGGTTTATAACACACTAAACGCATCAAATACAAAGACAAAAATTAATCAAACCATAAAAGCAATTATTGATTTATTACCTGAAGACGCTCTTTTAGAATATGACGATGATTTAATTGAAATGATGAACGACATGGATTTTTATGATTGATGATGCATTCTTTGTTAAAGTTTATCCGTTAAATAAAATCAATAAATAAAGACTGTTAATTATAAACAAAGTATCTCAGAATTAATACAAATGAAAGTTTACGATTCATATCAACTATTATTGCAAGTAAGAATTACTATACCTTCTGTAAGAGAGGCTATAAATTCAACTCTGAAAAAATGATTTTTGAACATATAAAGGAATTTTTTAAAAGAGTTCTTTCTTCAATAGAAGGACTCTTTTTTTTAATTCTTGGAATTATCTATTTAGGAATTCCACTTCTTAAAAATACTCATATTGAGTCGGCTGCTGTGAGTACTGTTATTGCTTCTTTATGGTTATTGGGGCAAAAAAAAGCACAACGAAGATTCATTTATTCAAGTTTGATTTTTGTTTATTTGAGTCTAATTCCAATTTTGATTTCTGATGGAATTCGAGGCTGTTTTTCATTAGATGGGCTTCTTTTTTGGTTAGTAATTCCGATTCCAAGTTTGCTTTTATCGAATTCAATTCGAACTATTGTTCAAAACTTTTCTGATTCTAAGGACAAAGAAGAAGTTGGAATTGGAGTTCGAATTATATCAATTGTGATATTTTTGTTCATTGCTATTGGGATTCCCATAATTGAGCTCAAATTGAATCCATCGGTTTTTCTTTATAATCCAATTTGGGGATTTTGGCCCGGACCGATTTATGATGAACAAATAACTTTTCCCTTTCAATTAGTAATTCATCGGTTCTATGTACTTCTTTGGGCGGTTATGCTCTGGGAAATCGCTAGAAAAAAACAAGAATTGGTTCGAATCGCGGTTCTTTTTGCAGCTATTAGTTTATTGTTTTTAAATTTTCGTCAGCTTGGGATTCTTAGGACACAGAGAGATTTACAGCAGATCCTTTCGACTCATTTATCAAACAAAAATATTCATTTGTATGTTGATCCATCAGAAAAAGACTCTGTTTTACTTAACTATTATTTACAAACCGCAATGTTTCATTTTGACGAGGTACAATCTTGGTTAAAAACAGATATCAAAGAGCCAATTTCTATTTATTTGTACAAACATCCGTGGCAGAAGAAACAGCTAATTGGCGCGAAATACACTCAATTTACTCCAGTTTGGTCAAGTGGTTATCAATTACATATCGATATGGAGAGTTGGGATGATGTTGTTCGGCATGAACTTGTTCATCTTATTGCAAAATCGTTTGCTAATTCACCAATTGGGGCTTCGTTAAATTTAGGAATAACAGAAGGTTTAGCAACCGCATTAAATCCGAATGTATCAGAAAGAAACACACTTGATGAATTTGTTGCAGCTGGAGAAATACCCACTGTTACTGAAATGAAAACCTTGTTTAGTTTAACGGGATTTTATCTTCAATCTTTAGCAAATGCGTATTATAAATCTGGTTCATTTATGCAATATTTGATACATAACGAGTCGGTTGATGCGGTAAAAAAGTGGTATGCTGAAGGTTCGTTTCTAGAAGCGTTTAATAAATCAGAAGAAGATTTGATAACTAATTGGCAAACTTATTTAAGAACGTTTTCGGTTGATTCTGTTTTGAAGAAAACGGCAAGGAAGCGATTTGCCCAACCATCTTTATTTAATCAAAAATGTCCACGTTTTATAAATCCTGGTTATGCGCTTTGGGATAAACTTCTTTTATTTAAAGCGGAGAAGGATTCAAGTTCGTTTCGAAAGGCACTTTTCAGTGCAAATGAGATTCAGGATTCCTTGTGGAATTCGTTTTATAAACGGCAAATTTTTCTGTTCTATTTGAATGAAAATCAGCCTGATACAGCTCTTCTTTATCAAAAAGAAAAGGAAATTGGTACATTTTTATGGTCCGATGCCTTGCTTTTAGCGGGTAAAGAAGATGATTTGAAATCATTAAAAATGCAAAACGATTCATTATTTAGAACATCAACATTACGATCCGAATCACTTGTTCACAAAACGTTCTGCAAACTTTGGTATTCAGGTGAATTTCCAGCTTCTTTTAGACATTTTCCAAGCGATTTAATTGAAGTCGCCATATTGGTTATTCAACAAAAACGCGCCTATTCAGAAATTTCAAAAATTCAGCAAGTTATTGACATCGTTTCAGATACAGAAATTCTGAAATGGTTGGTTTTTCTGCAAAAAAGAAATGAATCGCAATTCGCTTTAGATTGTATTCAATTGCTTAAAGACAGGTCTATTAGGGAAGAATCTAAACGAAGATTACACGAACTAGATCGTTTTCAAGTAGTTCGTAGTCAAACAAATGATTAAAAAAGCCTTATATAATTATGAGAATAGAGGGTGTTTAAATAGCTATTTAAAATAGTATATCAATAGAAATCTAAGAATACTGGGTATTTAATTATACTCAACGGAAAAAAATGCCAAAAAAGGCAAAAAAATTCACAAATCTGCGAAATATTTTGGCAGTTCAGTTTAGGATTTTGTACGTTACAACAAACGAAGGGAATCCCTTTTTTGTGATAACAGCAGAAATTTCAACCACATTTATGTATAGACATCATCCTGACCGACTGTCGGCAGCTCATACAGTTCAGGTAAGGGATGCGGAACCTTTAATTGCACTTGAAGGACAGTTAAGTCAGCTGCTGAAGTGTTCAAAAGCCTCTGGTGGCGCTGTTTTTTTAAGTGTTGATGAAGATGTTCCTTTAGCTATTTTAGGAGATTTCCCATTTGAAATTCATTTCACAGAAGAAGAAGAAGAAAAACTATTTTGCGGCGAGTTAGTTCGAATTAGACTTTACACATTTACGCCGATCAAAATTCAGGGATTTATAGTTGGGTTTTTAGCTCTATCTGGAGTTCAATCAGATTACTTTGAGATTGCAAAAGTGTACGCACAACTTATGGCTAAAGAGTTAGAGTTGGCGAATCAAACTGCAAAATTGAAATATCAAAATGAGTCGATTAGTCGCAAGCAAAAACAATTGGAGCAGGCTATAAATTTTAAAAACAATATTTTAAGCTTAACAACACACGATATTCGTAGTCCACTTACAGCCGTTATTGGCTATTTAGATATGCTAGATCAAGGGATTAAGCAGCAGCAAAAAACAGAGTTTTTAGCCGATTTACACAAACGAATAAAATCAGGTGTTTCTAACGTTGCTGATTTAGTGGATCAATTAAATGAAATCGCCTTGTTGGAATTACAACGCATAGAATTAAATTTCATAAAAGTTGATTTGAATTGGATTGCACAAGAAGTGTGTGATGTAATGCAAGGGCCAGCCTTAACCAAAAAGCATCAATTGTTATTTAAGCGTTGCGATTTCCCTCTTTATGTAGAAGTTGATATTCCGAAAATTAAACGTGTTTTATTTAATCTTATTCAAAATGCGATTAAATACACACCAAATGGTGGTATAATCGAAATCAGTCTATCAAAAGAAAAAAGAATGGCTCATGTTATCGTAAAAGATAACGGGATAGGAATTGCGAAAGATAAACAAGAAGCTATATTTGAGCCGTTTCATAAATTGAATCAGTTTGGGACGAATGGGGAATCTGCAACAGGTTTAGGCTTATTTACAAGTAATTATTTTATCTCATTATTTAAAGGGTCTATTTCTGTTGATAGTACTCCAAAAGAAGGGTCGGAATTTATTGTTCATTTGCCTTTGCAAGCGATTGATTTTTAAGGCTTAAGAAAAATAGTTTCATTAATCTAATTTAATTCGAAATTTGTGAGTTTTTTTATAAGCTAAAAAAGTACTATAATTTCAAAGGTATAATTTAGTCGATTACTTTATTTAAAGGTTACTTGATTAAGATATTGTGCGAATAGATTTAAAAGATAGAAATCAAACATAGTTAGAAAAAATTCTATTATAATCTCTCTTAAAACGGGCGCATTTGTTACCAACAAAATATTAATATTCATTTTGCATGTAACAAGAGATTATGATAAAAAAAGAAATCATATATAAACTCACCGACACTTTTGAAGACTTTTTGAACCTAAGCGAAGATGGTATAGAATTTTGGTTCGCAAGAGATTTGCAACACCATTTGGGGTATAGCAAATGGGACAATTTTCAGAATGTAATAAGCAAAGCAAAAAAAGCTTTTGAAATATCGGGGCAAAATATTACAGACCATCTAGCCGACATCAGGAAAATGGTTGAAAACAGTAGAGGAGAATAAAAAAAATAAGAGGAAATTAAATCTTTGTCATTAATGTAAAGACTAAGTTTAAAACATACATTCGGTTCATAGTATTTGTTTTTTTACCTGAGGTTAGGTTACTCAACAAAAATTTATTCCACTCAGCTAAATAGATTGTGTAATTTTAAATGAATAACGAGTTTTGAAAAGCTTCTTTTTGGTAAAAAATGAAGTTTAGAAATCCGATTGCCAGTGAATCTGATTCCCCTATCAAAACGTAAAAAATAAATAAGAGTTTATAAAAATCATGTCTTTATCGTTTATTGAATCCCTTCTTGAGTATAAAAAATTCGGAGTTTTTTCTCATATTCGCCCTGATGGCGATGCTATTGGTTCACAGGTGGCTGCAAGTATTTGGCTAAGTAAATTTAGCAAGAACGTTCTTGCTTTTAATGATGACGCCGTTCCTGAAAACATAAATTGGTTAATGCGCTTTTTCCCGATTCAAAAACCAACAAAAGAATTGGTCGATTCATGTGATGCCTTTTTATTTCTTGATGGAAATGGTGCATCACGTTTTGGTGAATTTGGAGAGTATATTTTCAAAAGTGAAAAACCTACGTTTTTAATCGATCATCATCCGAATCCTGTTGGAGATTTTAAGTCAATGTTGCACTCTGTAAAAGCGTGTTCAACAGCAGAATTGGTCTTTCAATTGTTTTTGAATACCAATATGGATTTATTAGAAAAAGATGCCGCAATGGCACTTTATGCAGGAATCGTAACCGACACTGGTTCGTTTCGCTTTGATTCTGTGAATGCAGATGTGCATACGGTTGTCTCTGAAATTTTGCGTCGTGGGAAGTTTTCACCTTCAGAAGTGCACGAAAAAATTTACGATAATAAGAAGTTGAATCAAGTTCAGTTGTTAGGAAAAGCACTTACTACACTTGAAGCACCTGGTGATGGTAGAATTGGAATCATCCAAATTAAGAAGGAATTTATGGAAGAAACGGGCACAAGCTACGCTGATACGGAAGGATTTGTGGCTTACGCTTTAAGTTTAAAAGGTGTAACTGCGGCCATATTTTTTGCAGAATTAGATAAGGGAATTAAACTGAGTCTGCGCTCAAAACGTGATTTAGATTGCAATGTATGGGCTAATAACTTTAACGGTGGTGGACATGTTCGCGCTGCAGGAGGCTGGTTTTATGGAAATTTAGAAGATGCAAAAAAAGAGGTTTATGAAAAAGGAAAAGAGTTGTTGAGTTGAGCTGAAAAGCAGATTCGAAGAGCTTTAAGTTTCACTCCTAATTCTTTAAAGCGAGGTCATGCTGGGCTCGACCCAGCATCTCTGTCTTAACTCACAACTATGCAAAAAAAGTACTATTAGCAAAATCGGATATTAGGCCGAGATCCTGAATCAAGTTCAGGATGACATAAAAAAAGTGATGCTGGGCTCGACCCAGCATCTCTGTCTAACTCGAATATTTATATTTCAAACTCAGGTTTCATCAAGCCGAAAAATCCATCTATAAAATTCTCTTTTCCAATTCCGTTTTACTAATCACTTCTATCTCAACTTCAAATAAACGAGAAAAATGAGCAAGAACACGCTCTTTAACCTCTTGCTCATCAACCACACGACCGAGTAATTTTTGCAAGCTTGTTACGCCTTTGTCTGTAATTCCGCAAGGAACGATGTAATTAAAATAATCCAAATTCGTATTTATGTTTAAAGCAAAACCGTGAATCGTTACCCAACGAGAAGCCTTAACACCTAAAGCACAAATTTTTTCTTCACCAACCCAAACACCCGTTAATTTCTCTTTTCTACTAGCTTCAAAACCATAATCGGCACAAACGGAAATCATGACTTCTTCTAAAAAACGAAGATATTTATGCAAATCGGTAAAATGTCTGTGTAAATCTAAAATGGGATAACCGACCAATTGTCCAGGTCCGTGATAGGTGATGTCGCCGCCACGATCGATAGGAACGTAGGTTGCATTAACAGCTTTCAGGAAATCTTCGGAAGCTAATAAATTGCCAGCATCGCCACTTTTCCCCAAAGTATAAACGTGAGGATGTTCCACAAACAATAAGACATCTTCGAGACGATTCTCTTTTTGTTCAGCACGCTTTTCCTGAATTATTTTTGCCTGAACAGCTAATTGAAAATCCCAAGTAGGAATGTATTCCTGATGACCAAGATCTAGATGCAACAATTTTTTCATAGTTCAAAAATACAGGAATTGAAACTAAATGGCGCTTTGAAGAAAAGGAAATCTTCGGTTGGATTAAATTGAGAAACGAGAATATGTAAAACGCAAGTCATGCTGGGCTTGACCCAGCATCTCTGACAAGTGATGCACTAATTCGTAGTTTTGTGATTTGTTTCTCAATTTAAGTGTGACTCTATATGGTGTCACCAGTCGCAACTGTGCCACTTTTGTGGTTGATTCCAAATTTTTCGGTGTTTTTACTTAAGAAAATGTCAATTTGCCAGTTTTGAGATAATTCAGTCTCTGAAAAATAGTTTTCAACAAAATAATCAGCAAAAGTATACGATTTGAAAGAGTATAAATCGACCTATTCGACTTTTTAGAGTTAGCTCAAAATTGTTTTGAAAGGATTATTTTCACCCTCTACTTCACCAAATTCATTAAGCGAGTTTGCGAAAATTCTGGAGTAACAATTCGATATAAATACACGCCGCTCGCTAAATTTTGGGCATTAGATTGAAACGTATGTTCGCCTGCTGGTTTTTGTTCATTCACCAAAACCGCAATTCTTTGTCCAAGTGAAGAGAAAACTTCAATCTTAACTAAACTGGATTTGGGCAAACTATATCGAATTTGAGTACTCGGATTAAATGGATTTGGAAAGTTTTGCGCAAGTTGGAATTCTGTAGGAAGAATAAATTCTTCTTCGTTAGAAACCGTTGTGCTGTCTCCATGAAACTCAATTGGGCCGACCCATCTTCCACGTAAAAACGGTTCATCTTGAATTCCACGAATAGAAAATTGATAAAATTCATTTTGTTCTAACGGAGTTTGAAGCCTTAGAACTGATTCAGTAATTGTGGAATCTAAAAATGGATTAGCTTCATCTTTGCGCTGCAAACGAACTTGCTAATGACTTGCTAAATCATTGGCTTTCCAAGAAATAGTTGAATTCGTTGAGTTAGAAAATTGAATGGATTCGATGCTTATGGGGTTTTACGTGCAAGTTCCCCATTTGGGTAGGTAGTCTGTTTGTAAAGGTGAATTAAGGGAAAAATCCCCTAAAACAGATTGGAAATTAGAGACACACCATTTGCTTATATCTTGATTGAATGTAATCGCACCATGAAACATCCTATTCATATTTGTCACTTTACTCACATCCCAATTCCCAATGGGTTGATTAAAGGCAATTGCATCACTAAACATTTGATTCATAGTAATCACATTGCTAACATCCCAATTACCTATAGACTGATTATAAGAATTGGTATTACTAAACATTTGTTGCATATACATCACACTACTGACATCCCAGTTTTCAATAGGAAGATTAAAGGAGTCTGCTTCGAAAAATATTTGACTCATATTTGTCACTTTGCTGACATCCCAATTCCCAATAGGCTGATTAAAGGCGTTTGCCTCGTAAAACATCGCACCCATACTATTTACCTTACTCACATTCCATTTATCAATGGAATGGTTAAAAGAAATTGCACCCGCAAACATAGCATCCATATTTGTTACGTTTTGAACATTCCAATTCCCAATAGGTCGATTAAAGGAGGTGGCATAAAAAAACATTCTAAACATATTTGTTACGCTGCTTACATTCCAATTATCAATCGGTTGGTTAAATACAGGTGTCCATTCAAACATTTGGCTCATATCAATTACATTACTGACATCCCATTTTTCTAAGGGTTGATTAAAGTTATGAGTGTAACTAAACATGGAACTCATATCCGTTACACTACTGACATCCCAATTTTCAATAGCTTGATTAAAAGATTCTGCACCAGTAAACATTGAACTCATATTTGTAACCTTACTGACATCCCATTTTTCAAGAGGTTGGTTAAACGAATGTGCCCCTTCAAACATAGAGCTCAAATCAGTAACCTTACTCATATTCCAATTCGCGAGTGACTGATTAAAAGATCTTGCACCAGTAAACATTGAACTCATATTTGTAACCTTACTCACATCCCAATGACTAATGTTCTGATCCCATTTCCTAATAATCAGACTAAAAGGGTATTGCCAAGCAAACAAATCACTCATATCACTTATCAAACTCACACAAACCTTCGTTAAATCGAAACCATTCTTAATTCTTCTTACAAGCATTTCTTTATTTACTGCAACGTAAAGTTCTTCATCAATAAAAAAAGCATCTCCTGGCGCTGCATCCTCACAAGTTAAACATCCTCTTTCATTTATTAAAAACGGCTTTTGTGTTAAATTAACACGTTCAAAGGGTATTGGTTCAACCCATCTGCCACGTAAAAAAGGTTCTTGTTGAATTCCACGAATAGAAAATGTATACACAGTATTCTCTTCGAGAGGAGTTTGAAGAGTAAGTGTTGATTGAGTAACTAAGGTATCTAAATAGGGTACTATTTCATCTTTTTTATAAATAATTATTTGATATTGGCTATCTAGTGGATTGGGTTTCCATGAAAATTGAGCATACTCAACAGGTAAAATTCGAATAAATTCAATCGGGAAAATATTTTCTGGGCACGAACCCCATATAGGATAAAAGTCTGTTTGTAATGGAGAATTTATTGCAAAAGATGAAGGTTCAAATGTGATATTTGATACACACCAAGTGCTTAAATCTTGGTTAAAAGAATTTGTAAAAGAGAACATCTCGTCCATATTAGAAACATTGCTCACATCCCAATTTCCAATTGTTTGATTAAAAGAATTAGCCGATTTAAACATGCTATTCATATCAATTACATAACTCACTTCCCAATTTTGAATTGGTTGATTAAAGGAGTCTGCATTATTAAACATTCCATTCATTTTGGTAACATTACTGACAATCCAATTATTGATGGGCTGATTAAAAAACATTGTCGATTTAAACATATCACTCATATCGGTAACCTTACTTACATCCCACTTATTAACTGATTGATTAAACAACCTAGTTTCATCAAACATCGACTTCATATTGGTCACATTGCTGACATCCCAATTCTCAACGGGCTGATTAAAAAAAAGTGCAGAAGCAAACATAAAACTCATATCCGTCACGCTACTCACATTCCAATTCTCAATAGTTTGATTAAAAACTCGTGCTCCTGCAAACATGTGGTTCATGTCAATCACGTTACTCACGTCCCAATTTCCAATTGGCTGATTAAAGGATCTTTTATTTAAAAACAAGCGACTCATATCCGTAACCAAACTCACACAAACCTTGGTTAAATCGTCACCATTGTTAATTTTTTCATCAAGCATAGCTCGATCCACAGCCGTTTAAGTAACACCATCAATTTCACCAGTATCTCCAGGTTGAGCATCTTGGCAGACGACGCAATCGCGATCGTTTATAAAAAAAGTTTGAGCAAAAATGAATTGTGGAAATACAATAAAAAATAGACTTAAGTAAAATATTTTCATAGGCTTAATAAATTATATTTGGAATGTCTTTTGCGAATTAGGCAATCCATGAACATCATAATTATAGTTTGAGTTTTGTATCCGATTTCAGAGAAAGACAACAAGTTTAATTTGAGTGCTTAATTCAAAAATATTTTTTAAAAACGGTTTTGATTAAAAAACTTTTCATTTAATACGATTGTCCCTTTTATACCTCGTGCAAAAATTTCAGTTAATTTTCAATTGTACCTGAATGTAACCTAATAATGAATTTATCGAACTCTAAGAGATACATTAGAAAATACGTAAGCCAAAAATACCTATTTATCTGAAAATAATTGAATGATTTCCGAAATTAATTATGAAAAGATTAATGATTGAACTTTAAAATATTATTTAGCAAACCGTTTGCTGAATGGTTAAACTCAATTCTGAAGAATTTAGACAAGATCTGTAATCACAATCTAAAAATATAATCGTGAAAATGAAGATTGCTTTTATTCATTTAATCTGAGTTCTGCGTAGGATTAGTACAATAATTTTAATTAAAAATTTGAATTAGCATTTGAGAGCCTGCATTTGCTTAGTTTTGTCATTTTTAATTTATTCCCAAATTAGGCAGAGATGCTGGGTCAGAGCCCAGCATGACGAAATTTATTTTTTCCTGTTTTTATTTTAATTTCTTATCCCGAACTCTGGTATTTAAACCTGCTCTGTAAAATTGATTATTTTCTATCAAATTAATAAGCCTAAGAAAAATGTTAATTGATTATGCTTTTTGAACGAAGCGAATACGTAGTTTTCCCGAAAACCAAATCGTCAAAGCTAATCCTAAACCCACATAATAAGGTTCGATTCCTAAAAAGGCTCCATTTTCTGAAGATCCTAAATTCAACCAAATAAGAGATGCGAAAAAGCCTAAAATCATCATCCACTTATTAAAAATTACAGGGATTTTAAAAAATGGGAAGTAGGTTCCTAAAACGGTGAGTAATAAACCTGGAATGATACAAGTTCCCAATCCATACCAAAGTTGAATTACACTTGGATAGAAAATGGCTAAGCCAATTCCGCCAATTGCGGAAGCAAAAATTCCCCATTTTGTAATACTTATTGAGCCTGATTTTCCCAATAAATCACGACTTATACTTTGTCCAGATAGAAATAAAAAACTGTCTGCGGTTGACATTATTGTTGCTAATAAACCAAGAATAAACAATCCTTTAAATCCTGATGGAAGTAGGAGATTTCCCAATTCAGGATAAACCATTACGGGATTTGCTAAATCAGGAAGTAAAACAACTCCTAAAAGTGATGCGGTTATGGTCATTGCATCAAAAAGAAACCAAAAAATGACTGAAATTAAAATACCGTTTTTAGCCGTTTTCGGAGATTTTGCAGCAGAAACCCGCTGATGAAAACTGGGATCAACAAAGGTCCAAAGGGCAATGAAAAACCAAACAACAACATAGGAAAAAGGCTGATGTCCGGTGGGATGTAAAAGCGGTTCAGGAACTAAAGAAAGTAAGTTTTCAAAACTCCCAACTCGATGTAGACCAAAAATCAGTATCACAAAAAAGCCACTATACATCAAAGCAAATTGAAGAATATCTGTTCTTACCACCGCACGAAATCCTCCATAAATCACATAAATCAGAGAGAAAAGTGATGAGAATACGACTAAAATCCAGTATGGAATTCCAAACGGTAGTATAAAACCTAGCAATAAAGCTATCATCACAAAATAAGGAGCAGGACTCGAAAGTAAGAAAATAAGAAGGGCCGAAATCTTGCCGGAAGTGATATCATATTCTTGAACAATGGCTTCAGGTAAACTTAAAGCGGAAGAAAGACGAATGCGTTTCACGAAAAAAACCGCATACAAAATCGCAAAAACATAAAAAGGCATGCTAAAAACGATCCACTGAGAAATCCCATATTGATATCCATATTCGCCAACGCCTAAAATTCCGCCGTACCAAGTGGAAACCAAGGTTGCAATAAAAGCGGGAAGTGTTAAGGAGCGTCCGGCTAATAAATAATCCGATTCTGATTCATCTTTCTTTCGTTTGAAAAAAGTGATGACAAGAAGCGTAATTATGTACAATAAGATTAGGGAATAATCGAGAGCAGAAAGCATTCAGAAATGTATTATAGCTTGGGTGATTTTGATGTGTGAAAATAACCAAGTCTTGAATTAAAAATTGAAATACTTGAGTTTGTAGAAAGTTTGTTTATTATTTCTGTCTTTGGATTTTTGTGACTTAAATAAGGTAATGAGTCTGAGCTTTATTTATGTACTTATTATTTTTTGCGTATTTCTAATTTTGAGTCTACAAAAAAACGTCGATTTTATCAGATTCAGCGATTTCAGATTTTGTAGAAACGCCAATTATTTAGTTGAAAAAACTTTTCGGAGTGCGCTCAATTAAAATTTCTTTTGTAATTGACCACCCACTCGTTCTCCCCTACTCAGAGTCTGACGATTTGAATAATTAGCAATCTGTAGAGAGAGACTTTCTAAGCTCATTCATAATAATTTGAAAAAAAAATTGAATTTCAATACAAAATATTGATACCAAAGAATCTCAGTTATTTACTACAAGCCTGAGTTCGGGATAATAATAATAATCTATTCTTAATAGGAGAAGTTTTGCTTAGATTTGTTTCAAAACAAGTAATATTCGATAGAAAAAGCATCTTGAAAACACCCCAACTCCCTTTCAAAATCTATCGTCTTCGTACTTTAGGTTCTTGGCCAAAGAGGAGATTTTTTTCTTATCGCAAAATCAAGTTACTAATTATAAAACTCAAGTTCGAATCACTTTGCGAGAATTCAAACTTTATTTCTTTTGAAAACACCTGAACACCAAGTACAAGTAATAAATCACCGCTTTCTTTTGAAATCATCGCATTTGAATCAGTCATTTTATTTGAAGTTCCATCACGTTTCCCCATTTCCAGCCATTCGTTTTTTAATGAATATTCCAAACCTTCCGTTATAATTCCCTCAACACGACCATTAAATGGAATCAAAGAAATCGGAGTTCCTTCCGGTGCAGAAATCTTTGTTTGAGAGTTTGAAAAAAAGCTAATCCCCCAATCATCAAGAAAAAAAATAGACACAAATGATTTGGAAAATTGAAGCAAAACGGAAAGATTCTTAAGTGTATGATCAATTCGTTTTCCTAAACCTCCAATGATTTCAACCTGTTTAATTCCTTTAGTTAAGGCAAAGTTTAATGCTTTTTCAAGATCGTTGGTTTCTTGATCGGAATCTTTTATACGTGTAGTTTGTTCAGGATTTAGAGAAGGAAAGGCATCGGGCGTAAAACTGTCTAAATCGCCAATGATGATATCGGGAAAAAAACCGAAGCCGAGAAGATGATTCGCGGCTCCGTCACAGG
>CAZNTR010000003.1:0-65942 GCA_964575925.1 uncultured Chitinophagales bacterium | reverse complement strand
CTCTATTAAAAATATGTACAAATCCAAAGCTTCAAGAAGCTTTGGATAGCATATTAATTAAGGCTGAACAGGATTTATCTGCTGTTGAAACGATTCAAGTTTATTACTCTTGGATTAGAACTGAACTTGAAGAACTGGCAAGTGACTATTTAAACACTCCAACTAATGTTCACACTAATGAAATAATAGCAAACGAGTCGTTTTTTAAAGAACAACTAAGTTATTTATGGATTCGTCTTCAAAGCGATTGGATTAGATATAATAATCTCGCAAACTTTAAACTTTTGATTGAGGATAAAGAAGATTTTACACTTCAATCTAAAGCAGCAATTTGTAGTTTTTTTATTCAACCAATTGGCCTACTTCTTGACAAGGAAATAGTAAATGAAAATCTAGAATTCGTCTATAATTTGTTAAATCGGTCTGAGTTATCGACTGATTCAATAATTTAAATCTGTAAAATGTTCGAACTTAACGTTTTGTTAATTTGATTTTTGAGTTGAAACTAAAAGTCATACTTGTCGGTTTCACTGATTCATATAGGATATTATCGCTGATTATTTTACAGAAAACTACGTTTTATGTTCGTTCCACCTACAGACAAAATAACAGGTATTTATATGATTTTTCTATTTACTATTCAATAATTGTGTAAAAAATTTTCTTTGAAAATTAGTACTTTAGGGTTGTAAATTAACTTTCGAACATTGTCATTTTGCAAATTGAATTATTTCGTTAACTGTTTTCTATAGCATAATTAATGAAAACAAGAGTTTATTCGCAACCTATTGAGCTTAGTTCATAGTTGTTATTTGGTCATGCTGGGCTTCGACCCAGCATCTCAGCATAGAACCAATCTATTCAAAGAAAAAGTGATTGTTGCGTAAAATGATATTGGACAGAGATAGCTTATCGTAGATTTTCGAATCGTGGCCAGGCAAGGGATGACCGTTTCTCTGCGAAAACCAATTCCTTTTTTATTGAATCGAAGTCCGAATTTGAGGATGTAACTTAACTAGTTTATTATTCTACCATTAAATTGACATTTTATTATACATGAGTCAACTACTAGAATTAGTTATAAGCAATATTTTTGGTAAATTCACAGATTTCGAGGAATTGAAACTGAAAAAATGATTTTTCAGAGTTGCCTCATAGTTTGATTTTTTTGCCGATTCATACTAAATAAAAAAAATTCTATTGCTTGCTTATGAAAAAGTTACTCCAAAATGATTTTAAGCAACTTGAATCATTTTCTTCTCTTATTAATGACTCAAATTCCTATTATTTCATTCCACCTCGTTTCGAAGAAATTGATATGACAGAACTTGAGACACTTGGAGATATTCATCAAGAAAATACGATTACTTTATTCTCTAGTGGATCAACAGGACTTCCTAAAAAAATAGTTCTGTCCAAAAAGAAATTACATCTTAACACTTCTTTATCCATAAAGCCGTTTAATCTCACTAAAGAATCTCGCGTTTTAGTAATTGCAAGTCCTTGGCATGTTGCAGGTTTTACTTGGGCTTTAGCAGCTGAACAAATTGGAGCTACCTTTCAAACAATCATTCCTTATGTGGAGAAACTTACAGAAATTCCATTACTTATCGAAACATTTCAGCCAACGCATGTATTCACCGTGCCAGGAGCCTTAAGGAGTTTTTATAAAGTAGATTGGTTTTGTGATGAAATCATAACGGGCGGAGCAACTTTGGTTCCTGATGATTACCAAATTTTGATGAACAAATGTACCATATTAACGCAAGCATACGGCCAAACTGAAGCAGGCGGGTTGATTAGTTTTTTAAGAAAATCGGTTCAAGAATTTACAGATAAAGATTCAGGCAATTGTGGGATACTTCCCAATGAATTTAAACTTGAATTTCGAGGTGAACAAAATGAAATTTGGTTAAAATCACCAACAACGATCTCTGAGACTTTTTACTTTACAGGAGATGTTGGTTTTATTGATGAAATCGCAGAATTGCACGTTACTGGAAGAGTAAATCAGGGTGGTGGAAATTGTAATTCTTTAACTGGAATTACCATGGTTGCGCATAAATAAAAAGAGTCATGCATGTATAAATTCATGTTATAATCTTTTTTAAAAACAAGATCTTGGCCGAATTTGGAGTTTTGAATTTAGTTCGGAGCGAGAGCAAGAGATGATGGCTTTCGCCATAATGACGGTGTGTCAAAACAAGTTCCGTTTAATTTAGGTTTATATTCAAGCACTCAGTTTGATTTCATAAAAAGTTTTCAATTCATAACTTTTAATCAAAACGATAGACTTCCTTAATCCCATCAATCCCTTTTAATTCTTTAATAATTTTTTCTAGGTGTTGTAAATCCATAACGTAAAGAATTAAACTACCTTCAAATAAACCGTTACTTTCTGCAACACTAATACTTTTCATATTTGTATTCATTTGACGTGAAATTTGAGAGGTAATATCCGTAATTAAGCCTTGTCTATCTTGCCCGATTATTTTAATTGCCCCTACAAATTGGTTATTTACCATTTTGGGCCATTTTACGTCAATAACTCGTTCACTTTCAGTTTTTACCAAATTGGGTACATTACTACAATTCGTTCTATGAATTTTAATATCACCTGTTCTACTCAAAAATCCTATAACAACGTCACCAGGAATTGGATTACAACATTTTGCATAGGAGTATTTAATATTGGCGTAAGCGCCATTAATGATTAAACCATTTTCTCCAGTTGCCCTTGCATCTTCATGGTACAAAGTTTGAAACTCTTTCTCAGAAAGACGCACTACTTTAGAATCCGATTCCTCTTTTTCAAGCTCTGTTAAATGAACTTTAACAGCTTTAACAAATCTTGAAACTTCTAAACTACCAATACCAATATCATGAAATAGATTTCCAATTGAGGTGTATTTCATTCTATGAGCAACCTTAATTAAATCTGCATCATTTACTTCAGTTATAAGTTTTCCCATTTTTTTACGGAATAACTCACGACCATTTTCAATATTAGTTTTCTCTTGATTTTTTACGAACTGCCTGATTCGCGCTTTAGCTTTATGTGTTTTTACATAATTGAGCCAATCAGCACTCAAATTCGGCTGTTTTGTGGTCATAATCTCAACTTGATCACCACTTTTTAATTCATAACGCAAAGTCACTAACTGTTGATTTACTTTTGCGCCAACCGTATGTTCACCAACTTCTGAGTGAATTTCAAATGCAAAATCGATTGGTGTTGAACCTTGTGGTAGCGTAATTAGAAGACCTTTGGGAGTGAAAACGTAAATTTCTTCGGAAAATAGATTTAATCTAAAATCATCAACAAATTCTGTAATTTTTTCGGGTCGTGGATTCTCTAAAATTTCACGAATCCAAGAGGTAAATTCATCGAGAGGACTTGCTGTTCCTGTTGTTCCATCTTTATACTTATAATGAGCTGCCATTCCGTGTTCCGCAAACGCATCCATTTGCAGCGTTCGTATTTGAATCTCAACCTGCTGTCCATTATTAGTAATTACAGTACTGTGCAATGATTGATACCCATTTTTTTTAGGAATTGAAATAAAATCTTTGAAACGCTCAGGGATTGGACGATACATATCGGTGATTATAGAATAGGCGCGCCAGCAATCTTCTTTAGTATGAGGTTCATCCAAAATGATTCGTACCGCAAATAAATCATAGATTTGATCAAAAGCGATACGTTGTTTTTTCATTTTCCGATAAATGGAATAAATATGCTTTGGTCTTCCTTTAATTTCAAATTTGAACCCTAAATCTTTAAGTTTTTCTTCTAAAGGACTCATAAATTCGTGAATGAACAGCTCTCTTACTTCTTTCTTTTCTCTGAGTTTTCGTGCTACAAATTTGTACGAATTATTATCAAGATATTTTAGACATAAGTCTTCAAATTCATTTTTCATGCTATTCATACCTACTCTATGAGCAAGAGGAGCATAAATTTCTAAGGTTTCTGTAGCAATTGCAATTTGTTTTGGAGCAGGTAAATACCTCAAAGTTCTCATATTGTGCAAACGGTCTGCAAATTTAATAAAGAGAACTTTTACATCTTGAGCCATCGAAAGTAATAAACGCATGAATGTCTCAGCTTGCTTTACATTCCGATCTTTAAAAGCCCCAGCTATTTTAGTTAATCCGCTAATCATAACAGCTACAGCTTTACCAAATTCAGACTCAATCTGCTGAATGGTTATAGGAGTATCTTCAACAACATCGTGTAAGAGCGCTGCTGATATAGAAATATCATCTAGCTTTAGATCCTGTGCTACAATCATTGCAACTGCTAACGGGTGCAAATAATAGGGCTCACCACTTGCTCTAGTCATTGTCTTATGTGAAACAAAACACAATGTGAACGAACGTCTAATTAATTCTTCATCGAAGAAATGATGATACTTTTTTAGTGTTTCAAGTAGCTGTTTCAGTTCAAGCTCTTGAGCATCCGCTAACTTATACTCTTTGTACTCTTTAAGTACTTCTTGTGCATCAAGCGCTTTCATAATTCTACCATTAGTTTGCTATAAAAGTAATAAAATTTACACTCTATTAATTACCCATTAAGCTAGAAATTGAAAAAAAATGCACCACATAATTACTGAGAAATAAGTTATATTAGTCTCCACAATATTTCTAAGTATAAAATTCTATTGAAACTATGAAAAATACAATTCTAATTAGTTTAATTTTAGTTCTTGGCTTAAAAACAAGTTTTGCCCAAACTACTGAGAAAATGACGATGCACGACGAGCATTTTTCGTCAATGATGTCGGCATATCTTGAAACTACTGAGGCCTTATATTCCGATAATTTTGAAAAAGCTCATGCTGCTGTTGAAAAATTGAAGGCAGAAGTTATGAAAGGTAGTGATCATCATATAATGGGTTTGAAAAAAGACATGAAAATGAAGAAAGAAAAAGAAAAGAAAAAAGACATGGATCATGCAGAGAAACATGGTACAATGTTAGTTGCAGTTACAAAAGCTTCCCTTGCAACTGATATTAAAGGAATTCGTGCCGAGTTTATTGAAATTTCAAATCATTTAATCGAATCTGCCAAAACCCATGGTTATGATGAAACACTTTTTGTTCAATTTTGCCCTATGGCAGATTCTAATAAAGGGGCCTTTTGGTTAAGCAAAAGTAAAGATATTTTAAATCCTTACTTTGGATCAATGATGCTAAAATGCGGAAGTGTAAAAGGCACAATTAAGAAAAAAAGTTAAAAAGATTAAAAAAGTGAGATTTTAACATTTTTATATTTCTTCTTATTCAAGCTATTGTTATCTTCTCAAAAGCTTAAAAATCAAGGTATTAAGTGCTACATAAATATCTTGTATTTTCCAAAAATTTTCTTATAACAGAAAAATTCACACTTAGATTTATCAACAATGACTTATACTAAACGCGATATCGTACGGCGTATTTCTGAAGAACATGATGTACCCATGGTACAAGCTGAACCATGGGTTGACATTGTAATTGCTGCCATTAGAAACACAATGATGGATGCAAGTCCAGAATGCCGTATCGAAATCAGAGATTTTGGTGTTTTTGAAGTAAAAAAAACAAAAGCAAAACCAAAAGCAAGAAATCCAAAAACGAACGAGGTAATTTACGTTCCAGAACACCGCAAAACTCACTTCAAACCAAGTAAACTTCTTAAAGAATTTTTGAGATCTACGATTTCTGAAACAGAAGGCGTTTAATTGCTAAAAAAAAGAATTCTGGCCATCGATGTTGGTCGAAAACGAATAGGTGTTGCCCAATCGGACTCGTTACAAATGTTAGCGAGTCCGATTGGCACTTTTAGCCCCCAAGAATTTTATCTTAAGCTCGAAAGTTGGCTCAAAACGATTGAATATGAATCTATTGTTGTTGGTTGGCCACTTACTTTAGCAGGAACCGAAGGCGAATCTGTTCACATGGTAAAATCATTTTTGGGAGAATTAAAAAAGAAAGTTGGATATATACCTATTCTTACTCGTGATGAACGATTTACTTCAACCATTGCCACACAAGCCCTGCGTGATAGCGGAAAGTCTAAGAATATCAAGAAAAATAAAGGATTAATTGATTCTGCTGCTGCTGTGGTTCTTTTACAAGACTTTTTAAATAATAAATAATCCAATGCCCATTTTACCAATCGTTACGTTTAACGATGCCGTTTTACGTGAAAAAACCAAGTCACTTACAAAAGATTATCCCAATCTAAAGAAATTAATTGCAGATATGTTTGAAACCATGTACAACTCGCATGGGGTCGGTTTAGCTGCTCCTCAAATTGGGTTACCTATTCAACTTTTTATTGTAAACGCCGATCCAATGCTCGAGGATGAAGAACAAGATTTAAAAAAGGGTGAACTCGTATTTATTAATCCCAAAATCACTTCTTTTGGCAATCAGAAAATTCCACTTGAGGAAGGTTGTTTAAGTATTCCTGATGTACGAGATCGTGTTTTTCGCCCAACTGAAATCACCATTTCATATTTTGATGCAGATTTCAATGAACAAACAATGTTGGCCGACGGTTGGTTAGCTCGTGTAATTCAACATGAATATGATCATTTACAAGGTGTTCTATTTATTGATTATCTCGGCTCGTTTAGGAAAAGAATTATTCAGTCTAAATTAGATAGTATCGAGAATGGTACCTTTTTAGTTGATTATCCGGTTGTTCCAAAATAGATCGAGTTTCTAAAAATGTTACTAACCTGAGGTCGGGATAAGAAAGAAATAAATAATAAAAACGATATAAAAAACTACCGTCATTTGACTTCACAATACCTTCGATTATTGTTGACACTCTCAAAGCGCTGTGAAACGAAAAACGATTCCGATTAAATCGGGATTTCGTAGAGAAATCTTTAACCAATTGGGTTTAAATACGAAATTACATTTCATGGATTTTCAAATCGGTTCACGCGCCAACGGTATCACGATTCAGTGCACTGACGCTTTTTCTATTTCAATAAAAAAAATGGCTCTAATCCATATCTCGAATTCAGGTTAATTCGTTTTTTTATTCTGCAATGATAAAACTCATAAATGAGTCCACTCCAAAAAGTCGATGCTTTCGGTTTACACCCTTCCAAATCCTGCGAATTCTACGATTATTTTGCTGAAAACTACTTTTCGGAGTAAGCACATAAATTAATTTTAGAATAAAACTCAAAACTTTTAAAATCAAACGAATTTTAAATAACTTGTTCATAATTACCCTTTGTTTATTTGAACAGCTTGTTTTTAATATGCTTCTTTAACGATAGAAGTCACACTTTTAATCCACGAACCTAAGTTTAAAATATATCATTATGCGAATAGTTTTTATGGGTTCACCAGAATTTGCTGTACCAAGTTTAGAACAAATTCATTCTAGCAAACACCAACTAATTGCAGTAATAACGGGTGAAGATAAGCGCAGGGGTCGAGGTAACGAATTAAGCCCAACTCCAGTTAAAGCCACCGCTCTGAAACTTGGTCTTCAGGTTTATTCATTTGAAAAAATGAAAGATCCTAAATTAAACGATTTACTTGTTGAGTTGAAGCCCGATTTAATCGTTATTGTTGCCTTTAAAATTCTCCCAAAAAATATTCTTGAGATTCCAAAAATCGGTTCAGTTAATATTCATGCATCCTTATTACCAAAATATAGAGGTGCTGCTCCTATTCATTGGGCTGTAACACATGGTGAAGAACAAACGGGGGTTTCTATTTTCTATCTCAATGAAGAAACTGATGCTGGAAATTTAATTTTTCAAGAAAAAGTTAGGATTGAAAAGTCTGATACCACGGGCGATGTTTATGCCAAATTAATGGAATTAGGATCTCAAACTATACTAAAAGCACTACATCTTATTGAATCAGGAACGACAAAACCACTTGAGCAAAATCATGAATTAGCCTGCCCTGCTCCAAAAGTTTTTCCTAGTGATGCACATATTGATTTCCATTTTCCCGTTTTATCTGTTCATAACAGAATAAGAGGAATGAATCCCGCTCCAGGAAGCTGGATTTTATTAGATGGTAAAAAATTGAAACTAAAAGAAAGTATAGTTAGTGATAAACCTAGTCCTGGAATTGGGAAAATTTTCACAGAAAATGGCAATTTATATATTGGTTGTAACGATAACTGTATCATAATAAAACGAGTTCAATTAGAAGGCAAAGCCGAAACGGATGGTTTTTCTTTCCTAAATGGATATCGTGGAAATGCACTTATTTCCTGAATTTAGAAAATAAATTCTTACATTATTTAATCATTTAATCGAAAAACATTCTCATTCATCCTTAAAAAATCATATCTTCCACCGCACAAAAAATTGGCCTATTTCACGCTTTAAGAACAGAATCTATGTATTACGAAACACCAGAATTACTTCAAGCAGCTATTGATAACGACTTTGAAGCATTAAAAAGAGCCCATGCTAAAGGAGCAGATGTAAATGAATCCACAAAAAGTGGTACTTCTCCTCTTATTTATGCCTCACAAAATAACAATTTAGAAATGGTGCGTTTTCTTGTAGAATTCGGTGCCGATGTAAATCAAAAAAACAAAATTGGTGGATCAGCTTTAAATAGAGCAGCCCAAACTGGCAATATACCAATGATGAAACTTCTCCTTGAAAAAGGCGCAGAAATTGGACCTCTTGCAGTAATTGGCGCTGCACGTGAAGGTCATCTTAAAGCAGTTCGCTTTTTAATGGAACACGGAGCTGACATAAACGCAAAAAACAACTGGGGACAAACAGCCTTGATGCTTGCAGCTAAAGAAGGTCACATTCCTGTAGTTCGTTTCTTAATTGCAAATGGCGCCGATATCAGAGACAGTGATAAAAACAATGATACAGCCTTAAACATTGCTAACGACAACGAACAACCAGAAGTGGCTATGTTATTAAGAAGAGCTGGTGCAACTGATGCTAAACCAAAAAAGAAAAAGGTTGAAGAGGTTGCAGATGACGAGGAAGACGATGCACTAGCAGATGTGGAAGAAGTCGTAGTTGAAGGTGAAGCAGACACTTCTTCTGATGACGATGATGAGTTAGAGAACATCCCAGCTGAAGAAGAAGATGATGAGGACGACGATTGATTTGATTCAGTCTCTTTTGTAATTGAATAAAAAAAAGGTGCTAATGAAAATTAATGCCTTTTTTTATGAAGATGATTATTTTGCCACCAAACTATTCCGAGCATTCGTTGAGACATGGCATGCCATGTCTCAACGAGAAATAAATTATTGAACCCAACTTGAAATTGAACAACAGCCTAATGCATAAAATGGGGAATACTTTTTTGCCAGAATTGGACACACACAAATAAAAAACTCAGATATACATCGAAAACTCTCTCTTATACAAGAGCAAATTTAGACTAATTCCCAACATTAGTGAATTGGAGAGAAACGCTGAACCACCATAACTCACAAAAGGTAAGGGCAAACCAATTACAGGTAATAAACCCAATGCACTACCCGTATTTATTAAAAAATGAATAAGATAAATTGAAGCCACACCAACTAGAACGGATTGTGCAAAAGGATGTTTGTGCTGCCCCGCACCATAAATCAATCTAATAATTAGCGTCATAAATAAAAGTATTATCAGAAATGAGCCTATAAAACCAAATTCTTCACCTATTACGCAAAAAATGAAATCAGTCCATTGTTCAGGTAAAAAACGTAATTGAGTTTGCGTGCCTTCCATAAACCCTTTACCCGTTAAACCTCCAGAACCAATAGCTGTTTTTGCCTGTATTACATTCCAACCCCAACCTTTTGGATCAAACTGTGGATTAATAAAGGCCTGAATTCTAGCTTTTTGATAGGCTTGTAAGACATTATTTAAGGCAACATTCACCCCTGCCACTATTAATAAGTTGAGTACTGCTGATGAAATAGTTAACCAAACTCGCTTTTGTATTACAAAAATTAACAAAACAATAATTAACGAAGCTAAAATGCCCCAATACCATTCTATAACGGAGAAATAACCGACTAATGCAGGTGATACAATAAATAGAGAAATACCATAAGGTAAACCTGACCAAAATAATAAAAAAGGAGTCAAGGAAAAGATGACTAATGCAGTTCCTGTGTCATTTTGTAATAATACTAAGACACCTGGAATCACAATTAATAAGGTCGCTGTTACAGCTGAACCCAAACGTTCCATTGAAATATTTCGCCGACTACTTAGGTAATTCGCTACGGCTAGAATTGTCGCCACTTTCATTAATTCACTTATTTGAAATCGGACTGGGCCAACTATAATCCAACTTTTGGCACCATTTATTTCAACACCTAAAAACAACGTTCCTATTGTAAGAAGAATGCAAATTCCGTATAAAAAATAAGCGGTCTGAGAAAACGTTCTTGGCGCAGTAAATTGTAAGGCAATGACAACTGCAAATGCAATACCTACGAAAGTAAGTTGCTTTTTAAAATTTTGTTGGATAAAAGCTGGCAAGAATTCAGCAACAGGTCCTTGTGTTGCACTATAAATTGCAATTAAACCAAATACGGTTAAGACCATCCAACTAAAAAAAAGTAACCAATCAAAGTTTCTATACCAATTCATCGTTTTACCACCGCTGCCTTAGCCTCAAATTCTAACATTTTTTGATATAACCAGTTACGTTTAACATTTCCCGTAAAGTATTTTTCCATCATTAAACTGGCAATTGGAAGTGAAGATGATGCGCCAAACCCACCATTTTCAACCAGAACTACAATAACTAATTCAGGATTATTGATTGGAGCAAAACTTGCGAACCAAGCATGATCAAAACCATGTGGATTTTGAGCAGTTCCAGTTTTACCAGCAATGAGTACATCTTTAATATTGGCATACCAACGAGCTGAACCATCGGTTACCACTCTTCTCATTCCTCTTTGTACAAGTTCTAGATCTTCAGGTCTAAGCCAGTCAATTTTTGTTTTGGGATACTCTCTTACAACTTTCTTCCCAAATCCATCGGAAATAGCATCTACTAAATGAGGTTTGACTAAATAGCCACCATTAGCAATGGCACTAATCATTGTTGCCGATTGTAAAGGAGTTATACCAATTGCACCTTGACCAATACCAAGATTAATAATATCACCAATTCCCCATTTATTTTTACCAAAAACTCTGTTAAAATAAGCAGAATCAGGAATGATACCTTTTGCTTCATTGGGCAAATCTATTCCATTAAATGCCCCTAAACCAACACTTTTTGCCATTTTTGACCAGTTGTTAAATTCGTTGGAAACACCAATTTTATTCATAAGTGAGAAAAAGAAGGTATTACATGAATTTTGAATTGCGAATTCCAACGTTTGTTCACCATGAGAAGCTGTACATTTGTACTCTCTACCTTTTACATAGGATCCATTACAAAATATGGTGGTTTTTGGTGTTATAATTCCAAGCTTTAAACCAATTAGTCCCATTAGTGGTTTAAAAGTTGATCCTGGAGGTTGCATGGTCGAAACAGCTCTATTAAACAAGGGCTTTGAGGTATCCGCATTTACTTTTGCCCAATAGTCATTGTCTAATTTCCCCGCTAAACGATTTAAATCAAAATATGGCGCACTTACCATTGCTCTAATTGCACCATTTCGTGGATCCATTGCTACTATCCCTCCAACTTTATTAGCCATTAGTTCTTCGGCTAATTGTTGTAAATCGGTATCAATTGTTGTGTAAATGTTGCTACCACTAATTGGAGGAATATCTAATGAGCCATTTTCATAGGATCCTAAAGCTTGACCATACGCATTTATTCTTGTAAAACTTGTCCCTAACGTTCCTCGCATTTTATCTTCATAAACGAATTCTAATCCAGTTACTCCAGCTTTATCACCTAATCTGTAATTATCATTATATTTTTTATAAAGCGATTCACTAAGCTCTCTTAAATACCCTAACACATGTGATGCTTTAACCTTTGTTGGATAAAACCTTCTACTTTCTATTTGATGTGCGATTCCTGGTAATTCCCAAATATGTTCTTCAATTTTTGAGAATACTTCAAACGTTACCTCTGGAAAAATTCTTGATGGTCTTTGCCATGAATATTTTTGAGCTTGTTTTATAAGTTCTACAAGTTTTACAGAATCTTCACCAACTAAATTTGCTAATAAACCAGTCTTAGATTTATCAAACTTTGATGGGCTTATGGTTATTGTATAAATCGGCTCGTTGTCTGTTAGCAACTTCCCTTTGTTATCATATATTAACCCACGCGACGGATGAACCTGTTCCTGTCTTAATGAGTTTTCCCGACTTAATGGACCATACGTTTCATATTCCAGAATTTGAAGTTGATACAACCGAGCAGTTAGTATTATTCCAATGAGCAAAACAAGACCGATTAGAACTCGGATTGAAGTCTTATTTCGTTCTCTTTTATACGAATTCATGAATTACCTTGTGTAGCAGAACTGAAATTGTAAAGAAAACTACCTAATAAGGCGGTATACATTGAATTTCCTAGTAAGATTTCCCAAAAGAAAACTTCGGAGGAATAAATATCAACAAAATTTGTCATTGCTGCCACAATCCCGTTCGCTATAATACTTACTCCAATAAGAATTAAGGCTATTTGAGGTGTAAGCAAACGATTATCTAATATTCTTGGAATAAATCTGTGAGTAATAAACAATGCTGCTGTATAGGAAAACATATATAAACCCCAAGTATCTAACATAGCATCATACAAGAAAGTAAGCACTCCTGTTATAAAAATAGTATAGGTTCTATCTTTAATCGCAGCTATATAAATCAAGTAAAGCCAAAAGATATCTGCCTGAACATCAAATAATCGTAGATGTCTAACTAATACTATTTGTATAGCTATATAAAGTAGTCCCCAAATAAAATCTTTTATAATTACTGGATTCATCTATTACTTCTTCCTTTCATCGAGAATTGAGGCTTTAGATAGCGCCTTTAAAGATGAATCTTTTTTTGCCAGAATCACAAATGCTTCCGCAATTCTAAATAATTCCACTGTAGGTTTTACATACACAATCTGTGTTTCTTTTCCTTCTTGAAGTTGTGTTCTTAAAACGGTTCCGACAGGAACATAAGGAGGTAATTCTAAACTATATCCAGAGGTTTCAACTACTTGTCCTGAATCAATATGTATGGTTTTTGGCACATAAGACATTTTTAGTTCATTTAGTTTTTCTCCATCCCAACTTATTAAACCATAAGCACGCGTACCCTGAATTCTTGCACTTACTTTGAATAAAGAGTTTATTATTGGCATAACTTCAGAATAATGAGAAGAGCTTAGAACAACTCTTCCTACTAGTCCTTCAGAATTAACAACAGCCATTCCTGGCTCAATACCTCTTTCAACACCTGCATTAATGGTTAAACTATTATTAATTCCAGTAAGATTTTTCCCAATAATTCGAACTGGTAATAAAGATAATTTTGTAGTATCAGCCAATGCTAACATTCCCTTGTAAGCTTCATTTTCTGCTTGAACGGATCGTAAGCGATTCAGTTCATCTTGTAACTGAATATTTTTACGTTGTAATTGTTCATTAGTGGTTAAGGCTTGTCTGTACACACGCACATTTGCTAGAGGCTCTTCAAGAAAAGAATAGGCTGCAATACTTAACCGTCTCAATGTAATTATTCCGTCTGCATTACGTGATAGCATGAGAAACAGGGCTGTTAAAAGAATAAAGCCCGTGATTATATAATCACGGGCATCTTCTATATTAAATAGAGGCAGCCTCATTGGTATTAACTAATTACGCTTTTATAATACTCTAAATTATCTAACACTTTTCCTGTGCCACGAACAACTGCCGTTAATGGATCTTCTGCAACATGAACAGGAAGATTCGTCGTTTCCATTATTAATTTATCAAGATTTTTTAAAAGTGCTCCACCTCCAGTTAAGAAAATACCACGATCTAAAATATCTGCTGATAATTCAGGAGGAGTTTGTTCTAAAGATTTGGTAACCGCTTCCACAATGGTATTTACAGATTCAGCTAATGCTTCACGAACATCTTCTGAGGTTACAGTTCGTGTTCTTGGAGCACCATTAATTAGGTCACGGCCTTTTGCTGTAATTTCTAATTCCTCATCTAATGGTGCAGCCGAGCCAATAGTACATTTTACATGTTCAGCTGTTCTTTCACCAATCAATAAATTGTGATTTCTTCTGAAATAGTTAATTATATCATCGTTTAACTCATCACCACCTAAACGAACAGATTGTGCATATACGATACCTGAAAGGGCAATCACGGCTATTTCGGTTGTACCGCCACCAATATCCACAATCATATTACCAACGGGTTCATGAACATCTAAGCCAATACCAATTGCAGCAGCCATCGGTTCATCAACTAAATAAACAGCTTTTGCGCCTGCATGTTCTGCACTATCACGAACAGCACGTCTTTCAACTTCTGTAATTCCACTTGGAACACAGACAACCATTTTTCGCGTGGTTGAATACCATTTTTTTTGAACTTTTTTAATCATTCCGCGAATCATCTGTTCTGCTACTTCAAAATCGGCAATAACACCATCTCTTAATGGACGAATGGTTTTAATATCACGGTGAGTTTTTTCATGCATTAATCGGGCTTCATGGCCAATTGCTACTGCCTGATTTTGCATATTTAAAGCTACAATTGAAGGCTCGTTTAATACTATTCCTTGACCTCTAACGTAAATCAATGTGTTTGCAGTTCCTAAATCAATTGCAATGTCGCTGTATAACCAATCGAAAATTCCTTTAGGCGGATTTGGTACTTTTTTAGAACTGTACATGCCTACACTTTGCATTCTTAAACTTTCTTTTTTGATATGGATAAACTGTTAAAATCGGATAAAAATACGAGTTTAAATACCCTAATGCGAATGAAATTACTCGGTGTTCACTTTTTATTACAAATTTGTTATGTTCAAGTCAAAAAAAAACCGCATATAGCGGTTTCTTCAATTTTTTTAAACTCTTACAACTTATTGAATGCAGCAATAGAGCGCAAAGTTCGATCAAGTTCTCCAGATATCCTTTTCGATTTTTCTTGAACTTCATCAAATTCATGCATTACACTTCCAAGTTTTTTGGAACCTGCTGTTGTCACCTTTGCTAAATCATCTAAACCAGCAAGCACATTGGTCATATTTCCTTTAAGAGAACCTAATGCGGCATTAGTAGCCTTAATATCGATAGCAGTTGAAAGATTCGACAATTGGTCAGCAATCGCTGATACATTAGCTCTTTCTAGTGTATTCTGAACCGAGGTCATTTTTTGAGCCATTTCTTCTGCTGAGCGATTTAAACCCATTAACATGTCTTTATGATTCGCAACCATTTCGTTAACCGCTTGCTCAATTTTTAGTTTGATTGCGTTGTTAACATCATCTGATAACACAATTTTTGCATTTGCATCTTGTGTTTCTGTTACTTCATTGCCAACAGCTACGGGTTCACCCCCTGCGATAAATAAAAATATTGTGGCGATTGCAAAACCACCGAGCATTATCCAATTTGCAGTTGCCCCTAAATTAAAGCCGAAATCCATTCCAACACTTAAGGCTAGACCAATTAACCCGATACCTAAAAACAAATTGGCAAACTGTCTGGATAATGATTTTTGAAAACGTGTTATTTGCTGCTTCATGAAAACAAATTATTTAAAGTTTCGTGTCATAAACGATAACAAGCAATTCTGAAAAATCAAAATGGAATTACCGATTTTTACTTGTTATTCTAGGATTATTCTTTCTTATTTGTCTGCTAAGCGTTTTAATTCTGCCATTAGTAACATTGACTCGATTGGAGTGATACGATTTAAATCAACGTCTTGCAATTTTTGAACAATTCGCTCAATATTCGGGTCTAATGTAGTTTGAAATAATGAAAGTTGAGGTATTATTCCTTGTTTTTCTATTTGTTTTAATGCTTCTTTTGTCGCTTGTTTTGTTTTAGCACCTTTTTCAAGTGTTCCGTTTGAGTTGGTGATGTCTAAACTATGACTTTCTAGATTTCGCAAGATTTCACGTGCGCGTTCAATTACTATTGAAGGTAAACCTGCCATTCCTGCTACTTGAATACCAAAACTGTGATCTGTACCTCCTTTTACAAGTTTTCGCAAAAATATTACTTTTCCTTCATGTTCTTCTACTTTTACATTATAATTTATAACTCTATCATATAAAGTCTCTAATTCGTTTAGTTCATGGTAATGTGTTGCAAATAAAGTTTTGGCTGCAACTGCTGGTTGATTATGTAAATATTCTGCTATTGCCCATGCTATCGATAATCCATCAAATGTTGAGGTTCCTCTTCCTACTTCATCCAATAATATGAGCGATCGCGGTGTGGCATTATTTAAGATGTTTGCCGCTTCATTCATTTCAACAAGAAAGGTACTTTCGCCAGCTGCTAAATTATCAGAAGCCCCAACTCGTGTGAAAATCTTGTCAACCAAACCGATTTCTGCTTTATTTGCTGGTACAAAACTTCCAATTTGAGCCATTAATACAATTAAACCGGTTTGTCTAAGTATGATACTTTTACCGGCCATATTCGGCCCCGTAATTATCATAATTTGTTCGTTTTTATTGCTCAACATAATATCATTTGGAATAAACGGCTCTCCTAATGGCATTGCTCGCTCTACTACGGGGTGTCTCCCTTTTTCAATAAATAGCACATCAGTCTCATTCACTATTGGCTTACTGTAATTGTGGCGAAATGCAATTTCTGCAAATGATTGAATAACATCAATCGTTGCAATTGCTCTGGCATTTTCCTGAATTTTGTCGGTGAAACCAGCTATAAATTCACAAACTTGTCGATATAATTCAGCCTCTAATTTCACCATTTTTTCTTCTGCTGATAGAATTTTTTCTTCTATTTCTTTTAGCTCTGGCGTAATAAATCGTTCTGCGTTACTTAAGGTCTGCTTTCGGATAAAATAATCTGGGACTTTTTCTTTATGCATATTTGTTACCTCAATGTAGTATCCAAAAACCTTATTAAATCCCAACTTAAGCGAATTTATTCCACTATCCTCAATAAGTTTTTTTTGAACTTTTGCAAGATATCCTTTTCCATTTCTGGCAATTTCACGAAACTCATCTAGTTGGGAATTATAACCGTCACGAATATAATTTCCCTCCCGCATGCTTGTCGGTACCTCATCGTCTAAGGCACGCTCTATTTCGATGACTAATTCATCTAGTGATTCTAATTTTTTGTTTTGTTTCCGAATTAATTCTTCTTCAGAATCATTTAAAAAAAGTTTTAAACGTGGAATTCTTGCTAAAGAACGTTTAAGTTGAACGATATCTCTTGGTGTTGCACGACCAACAGAAATTCTAGAAATGAGGCGTTCTAGATCGCCGATTTCTCCTAAAATTTCTCTAATTTCTATACGGATATCGTGCCGAACAAGCCAAGCTTCAACTGCGTTTAAGCGTTCTTTTATGGGTAATAATCTCTTTAATGGTCTCATTAACCACGAGCGTAATAATCGACCACCCATTGCAGTGCTTGTATCGTCTAATATTTGAATTAACGTGCCATCTCTTGAGTCCGATTGAATGGAAGAAACTAATTCCAGATTTCGTTTTGTTGCAATATCTAATTGTATAAAATCTTGATTTTCATACGCATACAAACGCCGAATATGTGGTAAAGAACTTTTTTGATTTTCTTGAACATAATGTAATAAGGCACCAGCCGCACTATGAGCCACTTCGAGTTCTTCAACTCCATATCCTTTTAATGAATGGGTATTGAATTGTTCCAATAATGCTGAATAACCGTAATTACCTTCGAAAACCCAATCTTCTATAATCGAATAATTATAGTCTTTATAATTCTCTTGTTGCTGTTTGATAAACTTTTTAGAGCCTAAAACTTCTGAAGGTTGAAGCATTTCTAGAATATCACGCAAATCATTAACATCCGTTTGTGATAAAGCAAATTCTCCCGTTGAAATATCAGAAAAAGCAATTCCTAAAATAGAACCTTGAATATGAAATGCACATAAATAATTGTTTCTATTGTGATCTAATAGCTTTTCTGAAAAAACTGTTCCTGGAGTTACCACTTCGGTAACTTCTCGATCTACAATTTTTTTTAGCGCTTTGGCTTCTTCAGGATCTTGAGTTTGTTCACAAATGGCAACTTTATGTCCACGCCTAACTAATTTCGGTAAATACGAATCTAAAGCATGAAAAGGAATTCCTGCTAATGGAGTTTGGTCTCCTCCGTTATTTCGTTTTGTTAAGGTAATTCCAAGTTCTTTGGAAACAAGAATCGCATCTTCATTGAATGTTTCATAGAAATCGCCCACTCTAAAAAACAAAATAGAACCAGGGTATTTTTGCTTTGTATCAGCGTATTGCCTCATTAAAGGCGTAAGTTTTTTTTCGTTTGTTGACATTCTGAGGATGCGAATTGAAAAATTTATACTCTAAATTTGAACCTAAGTGATGTTGTTTTTTCACTTCGGAGCTTACATTTAGGAAAATACGAAAACTGATTTCTCTTTTTTTATGAATCTTGTTTGTGCACAATCTCAAAAGTAGTTTTCGGTAATTTAATCGGGGAGTTAACACAATTACGATGGGTGAAACCTGATTAATGATTTTTTGTACAGAGCTCTTGTTTAAACCTAAATCCCTAGTTAATCTACAGTTCGATTCCGCATTTTTTTGATGCGATTAGTTTAGCGAATTTGATTTCTTGAGCGTAATCCGAAAAGTAGTTTCTAGCAAACTATTCGTCGAATTCGTAGGATTTGGAAGGGTGTAAACCAAAAGCATCGACTTTTTGGAGTGGACTCATTTTTTTCAATTTTCTAGTAGGAGTTTACTCTCAAAAGTAGTTTTCAGTAATTTAATCGGGGAGTTAACACGATTACGAAGGGTGAAGCCAAAAATATCGACTTTCTGGAGTGAGCTCATTTTTTAAAAGATGAGAAAGACTTAGCACAATTTTTTTAGATTGCACCAAACGCTAAGAGTAATTTCAATTAGACCTTCGGTGAAAATAGTCTTATTGAATGGGCGAAATTCAATCAATTAAAATTTCTTGATAGGACTCAAATTTTTTTTTCAAGAGCAATTCTTACGGCAATCTTAAATCACTACTAAACTTTTTTTAGGTGACTTTCAATCATTACAGATTATAAAAGAAGGAATAACAATCTCATTTGCTATTCCTTTTCCAATTTCTGAGTTCAAAAAAACATCGTTCTTGAAAAGAATCTTAATTAATGTCTTTGCTGTCTTTCAAAAGTTGCAGCATTGCTTCTGATTGAGCTTTTGAAAGTTTGTCAGGTGCCAATTTAACCGCGTTTTTCATGTATTTCTCAGCTTTTTTGAAATCGCCTTTTGCTGAATAAGCCCTTGCCAAACCGAAATTTGTCATAAACGCTTTGGGATTGTTTTTATAATTCATCTCGAAAACGTCAAATGCTTGTTTTACTTTTTTCTGCATTAATAATTGACGACCATATTGGTGAATTTCGGTTATTGTTCCCAAAGGAAGAGCTTCTTTCATCACCATTGTGCTTTCATCCATTCGACCTAATTTTGCTAAAACCTGAGCTTTTGTGCTAAGAGTGGTAAAATTTTTATCTCCAATATAAACAGCAGAAACGGCTATATCAGCCCATTCTAAAGCTTGTTCTAATTCGTAATTATTTTGAAGACAATATTGAGCTGCTTGAACAAATCCTCTGTAATCAAATCCTAAAGGCCCTTGTAATTCTTTTTTAAATGATGCGATTTGAACTGCATTTACATCAACTTCAACTTTAAATGGAATCCTTCTTTTCTCCCAATCTAAAGCTATAACTGCCGAATTTGCAGTTTGTCTAATAAACGAATAGGTTAACCATTCAACTGATTCTGTTAATGTTTCATTTTTAACAGTAACTCTTAACGCATCATCACTTGGCAAGTAAAAAAAAGATCCCCAAGCTGTATAGTTTTTTGAAAATACAACCGTAGTTTCCGTTTCGCCTAAAATCATGTGAAGTCCATAACTGCCTGATGCTAAGGTTTTTCCTTCAACCAATACATTAGACCCAAATGTTATAACGGTATTTTCGTTTGCTCCTGCTCTCCAGGGTGATGCTTCTGCGGATCCAAATCCCAAATTTACCAGTCCGTAATGAGCGACCTGTGTTCCCCAAATTTTACCTTCACGACCTTTAACTCCTGGTCGGCTATACTCTATACTTATTTTAGAAATGCCAATTTGCTCAGAAACAGAAGCTTTTTTATTTCCTCCGTCTGGGGCTGTTGTGAGTTGTGCATTGGAAAGTATTGGTAACAGTATTAAAAACATCAAAAATGTAATTGATGTGACTTTTTTATTCATTTTTTTCCTCTTAATTAATTCTCTAGTTCATCTTAGATACAGTTTTTTCTAAACCGATGCGTGCGTACTACGATAACAAATTTATTCAGATTCAATTTATTTTGTAGAGTTTCTGTTTATCTGCATTTTTAGGAGCGTACTCCGAAAAGTAGTTTTAAGCAATACACTCGTTGAATACGCAGGATTTGGAAGGGAGGAAACCGAAAGAATCGATTTTTTGAAGTGGACTCATTATGCGAATTAAAAAATATTTTGCGCCAAACTTATAATGGAATTGATTCGTTTCCTGTTTCGATTTCAATATCATAGTTTGAAAGTAAGCCTACAACATCTGGTAAGCTGAATTTTGCCTTTTTAATCGTATTTTTTTCTGGATCTAGGCGATAATTTTTAGCTTTTGTAAAATCTGCCTTTGTAAGATTCGTTTTATCAAAAGTTGAGTTACGTAAATCGGAATTTGCGAAATTTGCGTTAGACAAATCGGTATTACTGAAATCACAATCATTTATAAAACACCCTGAAAATGAAGTTTCTTTGAGTTTTTTTCCAATAAACACACTATGATTTAAACTACAATTATCGAATTTCATTTTTAAACCAAAATCATGACAAACATCAAAGCGAATTCCGATCATTTTGCACTCCTTAAAAAGTATATCTCTGAATGCTGTTTCTTTTACTTTTATCATACTTAAATTGCATTCAATAAACTCACAATTCTCAAACTGAGATGACTCTAAACTCAATTCACTTAAATTGCATTTTGTAAATATGCAGCTATCGTAAATCCCCACACTAAACCCTTTTTTTGTAAAATCGACTCCATTAAATACTTCATCATCAAAAAAATCACTCATGTTCTATAATTCTTGTAAATATGGTTTAAATCTATTTTCAGACTGTGTAAGATAACAAATGATTTTTATTGTATTTAAAATTGGTTTCTAATTCTAATTTCGGAGCTAGGGTTGACCTCAGGATGATTAAGGATTCTTATTCAGTGAAGCATAATGCGTTCTCTTTAAATGAACTCCCATTTTGACCGAGATAATATTTTTCGCTTCTCGGCACGTTGAGAGTGTTAAGAGGATATATTCTATGACCTACTACCGCAAAATGTTGGTAAAATTGCTTTAAGATACAATCTAAGCATTAAACGGTCATCCCGTATTCTTACACAATACGAAGAAACACAAAGTGTTAACTCGACGTAATTTATGAGTTAGAACATAACACTACCAATTGCGAATTTGAGTTTCTAATTCTGGTCTATCTTTAAGAGGAATTTTGAAATCAAATTGTTTGGATTTTTGAAAAAACTCAATTAAAAAATAATTCAGCCCTACTTATTTATCTTTCTCTTTCAGTTATCACCAAAAACAAAACCCATTCAGTTTTAACACTGAATGGGCATGAACTGAGATTTGCATCTCTAGTTTTTCTCTCTTGAAGAAATTCTCTAATCTATCTGAAAATCAATCTTTAAGTAAAGTTTTTAAAATCAATCCTTTATCCAACTTTTTAGTGCAGAAGAACCAATCTTTGCAATCCAAGTTTTCTTTGTCATCCATTCTATCTTTCGCTACGCCACATGAATCTGCGGTCGGAACAATGACATCGTCTCCTGGAGTCCAATCTGCTGGAGTTGCAACGTTGAATGCGTCGGTTGTTTGCATTGCAATTAAAGCCCTGTAAAGTTCATCAAAATTCCGTCCTATGCTTAATGGGTAATAAATCATTGCTCGTATAATTCCATTTGGATCAACAAAAAACACTGCTCTAACTGCTTTTGTGCTGCTTTCGCCTGGCTGAATCATGCCATATTTTTTTGCAACTTCCATTGTTATGTCTTCAATAAGTGGAAAAGTTACTTCCATATTTTTCATCCCTTTAAATTCGATTTTGTCTTTAATGGTTCTTAACCAAGCTATATGGCTGTAAAGTCCATCTACCGATAAACCAACGAGTTCTGTGTTCGCTTTTCTGAATTTTTCTTGAAGGGAAGCAAATGTCATAAACTCTGAGGTACAAACTGGAGTAAAATCAGCTGGATGACTAAATAAGATGGACCATTTACCTTCATAATCAGAAGGATAATTAATTTCTCCTTGAGTTGTTATTGCTTTAAAAGCTGGAGCATTTTCACCAATTCTTGGGATTGAGACTGTTTTTGTTTCTACATTTTCCATGTTACATATCGTTTTGAATGATTAATTAATCTAAGTTAAATGGAATCCATACATTGACAAAAATAATAATATTAATACTACCTATTGACAAAGTGAATACAAAATGAATATTCAACAATTAGAATATATCATCGCTTTAGATGAAAGAAAAAGTTTTAGTAAAGCAGCCGAAATGTGTTTTATAACTCAGGCCACCTTAAGTACTATGGTTAAAAAATTGGAAATTGAATTAGACTTGATTTTATTCGATAGAAAAACAAATCCAATAATTACTACAGATTGTGGAATTGAAATTATTGAACTTGCGAAACAAACTTTGCGATCTGTAAATCAAATAAAAGAACTTGCAAAAAGCATTAAAGGGAAAATTGAAGGTCGAATTACGATAGGAATTATTCCAACAATTGCCAATAGTTTACTTCCACTTTTTATAAAATCTATGTTAGAAAAATATCCAAATCTGTATCTTGAAGTTAAAGAGATTACAACAAATGATATTTTGAAAAAGTTAAAAGAAGGTAGTTTAGATGTTGGAATTCTTTCAACGCCTGTTAAACATGCCGAAGAGTTTGAGGAGCAAATTCTTTATTATGAATCGCTTTTAGTTTATGGAGAAACTGCAAACAATAAAAAATATGTTCTACCTCAGCATTTAGTTAACGAAAAAATTTGGTTACTTGAAGAAGGGCATTGCCTGCGGGATCAGTTTATTAATTTATGTTCCTTAAATAGAAAAAAATTAAACGCCAATTTTAAATTCGAAAGCAATTCGTTCGAAACCTTGCTTAATATGGTAGATTCATTTGGAGGGTTAACTGTAATTCCAGAATTATATGTTAACACGCTTTCTGTTGAAAGAAAAAAGAAAATTATTCAGTTTACTTCTCCCTATCCCGTTAGAGAAGTTAGTTTAATTTATCACCGACCTTATGCAAAACACAGACTTATTAGTATTCTAGAATCTGAAATTAAGGCGCTAATTGTCCCATTATTAACGACGAATACAATTCAAAATAATGAGCAAATTATTGTTAAGACATAAATTCAAATCTTAATTGTTTTTTTTCTCAACTGTAGTTTTGTTTATGATATTTTAGGATATATAGCAAAAAAATATATATAAGTAAAAAAATCTTACTATTTCGATTTTTATAAAGTTGTCTTTTGTAGTTGAAACTCTTCAATCCAAGTTTTATCATTTGACTTAAGTCTCAAATAAATCATTAATTTATCTCCATTTCTACTGTACGTAAGTCCATGGAAATAAGAAGTTTGACCTTCAATTTTCACAAGTTTAAATGAAGTCTATTCATCTTTTTCTTCCCAAGGACTTAGATCACGTTAAAGTGTTTTAGTTTCACTATCAGACTTCCATTTTCTTCGATTAAGTGCATGTATTCAGAAAAATGTAACGTATCTTTTTCTGTGAGACGAAAAATACCTTGCAAAGAACCATCCTTTTCTGGCATCCATAATTCTTCACAATAGCCGCCTAAACTACTTCCCTGCCAAAAACCAATAAGCCATTTAATATCAGAAAGTTTTGCAGTTGCCGATTCTTCATTTTCATTTAGGGATAACACTTCTTGCGCACTTAATTCTTTACATACGAAAAAGGTGAATAAGATAAGTACTAATAAACTTTTTATTATTTTTCATGCTTAAACAAATTTCTTGTCATTTGATTAAGCAAAATAAAAAACAATTCCGATAGGAATCTAGCTGAATTGTTTTTATTGAACTTTACGTAAAGAATTTTTGCTTTCTAGCCATTTGTAATCTAAGGACATTTCTTTTAAACCCTTAAAAATCAAATCGCTAGTTCACAAATTTTAGAATTTTATTTACTTAAAAGCATTTTCTTTGTTTCAACAAAATTTCCAACTTGCAAACGATAGAAATAAAGTCCACTTGAAAGCTGATTTGCATCAAACTGAACTTCATGTTTCCCAGTGCTTAAATTTGCTTCCACTAGTTGCTTAACTCTATTTCCAAGAACATCAAAAACTTCGAGAGAAACAAAACTAGGTTTGTTTAAACTAAAACGAATTGTTGTTGATGGGTTAAATGGTTTTGGATAATTCTGCTCTAATTGAATTCTTTCAGGATTCGTATTTACTTCTGAATCTATTCGAGTAACAGGAGCTTCTCCATAAACATATAATCCTGTTTTTTCGGAAGATGCAGCATAAACTTTTCCGTTTAAGTGACCAAATAGTATATCAATATTGTCTTCACCTGTAGCATAATGACTTTCCCACGTTTTCATGGTATCTATTGAGGTAGATAGAATTTTATTAAAGTTATCCAAAATAAAATAGCGGCCATCAACTTCAACTAAACTATTAATCGTATTTTGGGTATTTGGTTTTATCGAAACACCTTTCCAGTTCGATCCTGCATCAATTGAAGCATAAATTGAATCTGACCCAAAAGAATACCAATTATCTCGATCCACGCAAAAACCATTTGTATGTGAATTTCTTTTAAACCACCAATCACTCGATTTGGTTCGTGAATAAAGTCCATCATTGACAAGAATGGCAAAAAGAGTTGTATCGGTAGTAATGAATTTTTTAACATTTGTTGCAGGCAAAGTGGTTATAGTTTCTGCCCAATCTGAAGATTCAGTTGCTGTAAAAATCGCTTTTGGACCAAGAAATAGGACTTCCCAATACATCCAAACTGTATTATTAAACGTAACAGAGTTAGATGTTTGAGCAAAACCTAAATAGGCCGCATTTACAGTCGAAGGATAGTTAAACGTCCATTCAGTTTCACTTTCGTTTTTATAATATGTGGAAGCTCTCAAATAATTACCGCCAGTAAGAATGTATTTTGAACCGAGTTTATGAAACCCTTTAATATTGTTAAACGTTCTTTCTGGATTTAACAATTTCCATGAACTTTGTTCATCATCTGTTTCGAAAACCTCTCCACCAGTTGTTACAAAATTGAGTTTCCCTTCTTCATTTACAAATCCATTTGTAAAATAGCCACCAAACATTCCCATATTAGCTTTGGTAAAGGTTACTCCATAATCTTCTGAACGATAAATTCCATTATTAGCAGCAACGAATAAAGTGGATCCAGCTGAATACAAATCATTGATTACAGGTTCTGTTAATAAAGTACTTGACCATGTTAAGCCCCCATCTTCTGATCGATATAATCCATTAATCGTAGAAACAAACAATTTTTGATCAAACCCATGAATAATCCCATTTGTTGAACCAACTCCAGTTCCTGTTGGTGTATTGGATAAAATATTCCAATTTTTTCCACCGTCCGTAGAATTGATAATACTTGATTCAGTTATAGAATGATAAACGCCATAAATAGCGGTATCAGTTGAGTAAAACGATGATACTTCTCTCCCATATTGAGGATTTGCAAAAGTGGCCATTTCAAATGTTCTGCCATAATCTTCAGAATAAACAATTCCAACATTTGTGCCTTGACCTCTATTCGCAACAATTAAATTCCCTTTACTTTCCGCCATATTACTGAGAACATAATTTGAAAGTAAATCATTTAATGGAGAATCCGTTATTCTTGTCGTATAATCAGTAAACCCTGTTTTATAGAAATATTTTGATGAGTATTCTGTACTAAACAAAGTATCACCAACAATAGTTGGCCAAGTTCCACTAGCTCCTATACTATACCACGTTTCGCCATTATCTAATGAAGCAATACTAAAATTCCCAAAACCCATTAATGCATCTTTATATCGAATAAATTTATGTATCCTTACATGTAAATTCGTTAAATCGGTAGATGCACCTTCTTTTGTTTTAATGATTAATGGAGTCCAATTTATTCCATCATCTGAGGAGTAAATTGTTGAAACTGGCTGTGTTAAATAATAGGAATAGGTTTGATACTTAACTGATGCAAAAAACTTCCCAGAAACGGGATCTTTAAAAATAGTTTGAACGGTTTCTGTTTCTGGCCCGTCAATTCGTTGCCATTTAGTTTGAGAAAATGCCAAAGTAACGCTTATTAAAACGAGGAGTATTGTAACGATAAACTTCATGTTATTTAAATTAAGTGATTAATTAATCAGACTTAGTTTAATCAATCTCAAAAAACATGGATATAACACTTTTGATGTTTTTTTGTTGAATTTGCCGAGTATTTAAACCTATAAATGCAACTTGTCTCTAAACTTTTCTACTTTCATTCTCACCTAGCTCCATTAAATATTCTAAAGTATTTTCATTTGTTCAGATTTCTTGTAAACTTTGGCCAAATTAACCCATTTGTAAAGTGAAGATTGTTATTATCGGTGCCGGAGAAGTCGGCTATTATCTCGGAGCTCTGCTCTCCACACATCATCACGATGTTACAATTCTCGACCGCGATAAAGAAGCATTAGCCCGTGTTCAAGAAAAATTAGATGTGTTAGCCATTGAAGGTAATGCGACTTCTGGGAAAGACTTAGTTAAAGCAGGCGTTCCTGATGCTGACATTGTTGTAGCAGCTACAAGTATTGATGAAGTGAATATGATTGCATCCATGATGAGTAAGCGTCTAGGCGTTAAGAAAGTAATTGCCCGAGTCCGCTCAAATGAGTTAACCTCTCCCGATTCGCCTATCAAACCTTCCGATTTAGGAATTGATGTTGTTATTCATCCAGAATATTCTGTGGCACTAGACATAGTTCAATTATTAAAAAGGGCTGCCGCCTCCGATGTACTAAATATTGCTGATAAAAAAATGCAATTAGTAGGTATAAAGCTCGATAAAACCTGTCCTATTTTGGGAAAAACAATGATTGAATACACAAAAGAACTTGATATTGTCAAATTTAGAGTAGTTGCCATTCATCGTGGTGGAATGACTGTTATTCCGAAAGGGGAAACCAAACTTCAAAAAAACGATCAAATATTTGTTTTAGCAAAAACAGCTGATGTAAAAGCAATCGTTCGAAGCACAGGGCACAATGAAAAAAGTTTAAGTCGAGTTATGATTGCAGGTGGAACGGCAATTGGTGAAATGATTGCAGAAATGCTCATGAATGACACTCGCGATTGGCGAATAAAACTTATAGAACCCGATTTAGATAAAGCAACTTTTTTAGCAAACAAACTTCACGATGTTTTAGTACTTAATGGTAATCCAGCAGATCCCGATTTATTAGTCACTGAAGGAATCAACGATATGGATGCTTTTATTTCTGTAACGAACGATGAAGAATCGAATATCATTAGTTGCTTGATGGCCAAACACTTAGAAGTTAGAAAAACCGTAGCACTTGTTTCAAAACCTAGTTATATCCCATTGAGTCAAACTATTGGTTTGGATGCCGCTGTAAATGTTAAACAATCTGTTTCAAATGAAATTCACCGTTATGTTCGTCAAGGCCGAGTGGTTTCTGTAACCGCCTTACATGGAATTGAAGCTGAAGTTTTAGAATTAGTCGCAACCTCCAACTCAAAAGTGATCAATAAGCCATTGAGCCAATTAAAGTTTCCAAGAAATGTTGTAGTAGGTGGCATTATTTGTGGAGACAAAGCTGATATTGCCGTTGGTAGCACTATAATTAGAGAAAATGATAGAGTAATCATATTTGCACTTCCCGATGCAATTGACGAACTAACCAGCTGTTTTAATTAAAAATTCCATTTTTTTTTCATGAACATTTAAAGGTATTGGAATTAAGTTTTTTTGGTTTTATTTTCACTTTTTCGCTTGTTCTCTCGTAAGAAAATTATAGAAATGATATTTTAGCAAAACCATCGGGGTTTCTAGTAAATTGCCAAGGGCTAAAAACTCCCTAATTGGCTTTTTGACGCAGGCTCAAAAGTGCATTTCTTATAAAAACCATGACTAGTCTTATAAAAAGAATCAAACTCATAAAATCCCTTTTTGAGTACAACTTAAATTTTGATGTACCATCTATTTGACAAAAATACTCTTGAGCGTACTCCAAAAATTCATTTTTAGCAATATATTCGTCGAATTGGTAGGATTTTGAAGGGTGTAAACCGAAAGAATCGACTTTTTGGAGAGGAGTCACCCTTAAAACCTAACATTATTGATGCAAAATTTTAGTGTATCTTTATTTCTAATTTCTTTTTCATTTCAATAAATTAACTGCTTTTTATTAATTAAAAATCATCTTGAAACTCACTGAATCTTCTTTTCACCTTTTATTTGCACGTGTCTTTTCAAAACTGAAAAAAAATGGATCTTTTAGTAGCATTGCCATTTCAAAACAATTGCACTTAACCTTCGACTTCGGGATTGTTTTTGGTGTAGTTGGAGCCTTTATTTTTTTCATGGGATTTGCTCTTCTACTCCCAATGATTATCGATTTCATTTATCAAGAAGACACTTGGATGGCATTTTTAATATCTGCTTTAATCTCTTTTATTTTGGGAGGTAGTCTGTTTTATATTTTCAAACCTAAAAGAGAGTTAAAAAACAGAGAAGCTTTTTTAATTGTAAGTTTAACTTGGCTGGGTTTATCTGCGGTTGGCGCCCTTCCTTTTTTACTAACCAATGTATTAAGTAGTTATACGGATGCTTTTTTTGAAACTATGAGTGGGCTAACCACAACAGGTGCAACAATTTTTGGTGGCGTAACCGATTTGGGTCAAAAAAATCCTGACATAGAAATGCTTCCTAAATCATTATTATTTTGGCGATCTTTAGCTCATTGGTTAGGTGGAATGGGTATTATTGTGCTTTCTATCGCCATTTTGCCCTTATTAGGTTTCGGTGGAATGCAATTGTTTCAAGCTGAAACTCCAGGTCCAACTGCTGATAAATTAACGCCTCGAGTTCAGAATACAGCGAAATTATTGTGGGTTGTTTATGCTGGTTTCACCTTGGTTGAATTTCTTTTGCTCTGGATTCATCCCTCAATGGATTGGTTTGATGCAATAAATCACGCATTTGCTACCATGGCCACAGGTGGCTTCTCAACCAAAAATGGAAGCGTTGCCGATTTTAATTCCGTCTATATTGATGTGATCATTATTATTTTCATGTTTTTAGCTGGTATTAACTTTGCACTTCATTATAGAATATTGACGGGAAAATTTGATGCGTTTTTATCGAACAGAGAGCTTCGATTTTATACTTTAGTTAGCATTGCTTCTGTAATTGTAATCAGTTTATCACTTTTCTGGCAGAGTGGCTTAAGTCTAGGAGATTCTTTTCGTTACGGTGGTTTTCAAACCATTTCAATAATAACAACTACAGGTTTCGGAACGGCTGATTATGATAGTTGGCCGACTGTTGCATTTATTGTTTTAGTCTTATTGTTCTTCACAGGAGGGTGCGCAGGCTCAACTGGCGGTGGTGTAAAAATGATTCGTTGGTTAATTTTAATCCGAAATTCATTTAAGGAAATCACCCAAACACTTCACCCAAAAGCAATTTTACCAGTTCGGATTGGAAGTTATACGGTTGAACCAGCGGTTATAAGAACTGTTTTAAGCTTTTTCATACTATACTTGTTTATTTTTGTCACCGTTGCGGTTATTTTAGCCCTACTAAATATCGACTTTATGTCATCCATTGGAGCGAGTATAGCTTGCTTAGGGAATATTGGTCCTGGTTTTGCATCCTACGGGCCAACAGATAATTTCGCATCTATTCCAACTTTAGGGAAATGGGTTTTATCCTTTGCCATGATGATTGGAAGATTGGAGTTATTTACCGTTTTAATTTTATTCAGCCCAAAATTCTGGAGAGAATAAATAAAATTTAGCGCGAGACTTCAGTCTCGTGCGAAAATGCGAAAACAAAGACTTCCGTCTTTATTCAGTCTCGTGCAAAAATGCGAAAAAGTAAACATAAAATTTCAGTCTTAGTTTGAACGTATTGTAACAATCACATTAAAACGAATATTCTGTGTAACTCTCTCAAAAGTCTGCGTAGATTTAGGAATTGCATGGTCATAGGTGTACTCAAAATTCGCTTTAACCATACTAGAGAATTGATAACCTACCAAACCTGTCAATTTTATTCGAGTATCACCCACAACACCTAAATCCGAATTATCAACAAAATCATAATCATCCACATTAGTTGATGATAATCCATCAACCAAACTATTTGCTAAAACAGCAGTAAATTGGCGACGTAAATTTGCTTCTTCATAATAACTTGCCGAAACCGATAAATCTAAAGTATTTCTCAACTTATTGAAAAACGGCAATCGAAATCCCCTCTTCTGCCATGTTCCTGTAAACTTAAATCCTTGAGATGTTTTTTCTGTCATTGTTGGGTTTGAAGTACTCATTGTTAACAACTTTGAATAATCATACTGCAATCGTGTACTTACATTATTTTTCCATGTAATATTTAGCCCAATTACAGGCATAAATCGGCGATCAATAGTTAAAGTTGATGCTTCGTATTCCTGAATTTTAGTACTTACTTTAATAGTTGATTGTTGAAAAAGTGGCGAACTTATTTCTTCATCAAAATTAGGATTAAATTTCCAACTTGTACGATAACTTCCGCTATAGGAGTGATTTAGGGTTATCCGCGAAACGTAATCGGATATAAACGGGAATAAATCTTCCAAACCAGACCAGTTTACTTTCCAGTTTGGTAGTGGAAATGGCATATACCCATTTTTACCAAAACCAGAACCTGTATTGGCTAAATAAGTCTGAACAAAATCTTTCTGAATAGCATCGCGATCTAAGATAGTTAAACCATCACCATTTCCATTTACATCAGAAATAACTCTATCTGTTGCGTTATAATCATCTAAACCTCTTTGTAATTGACTTCTAAAGAATTGTGAAAAATCCCCACCAAAAGCCCAAACACTAGCGCTTATATCACCCGTTTCATTTATTTGATTTTCACCTTCATTACTTAAAGGATCTAATATTAATAATCGAGATACGCTTCTATTCCATCCGAAATTCCAATCTAAATCCATCGAAAAATTCTTAAACGGTTGAAATTTCGAAGACATCGTAAAATTATCTTGAAAGGTTTCATTCATTGTTATATTCCAACTTTGTTGTTCAAATGGATTGGTAACCACATCATTTAACATGCGCTTTATACCAACTCGATACGTAAACGGTGGCGAAAATGAATTTCCATCAGCGGAAGTTTTAAACATGTTAAAAATGGATGAATTTCCTGCATATCCGTTTTGTGTAGAAGTTTCACCATGTCCATAATTCACATCAAAATTTTGCATACTAAATAATGCTAATCCCAATTTCCGACCTAAATACAACAGATTGCCTTCTCGATTTTCCTCTTTCTTCTCTTCTGCTTTACTACTCGGTTTTGCTGCATTTTTTACAGCATTAGGATTTTTCTGCCTCATCAATTCTAATCTCTTTTCATTTTCTTTTTTTCGCTTTTCAGCAGCAGCTATCCTTGCCCGTTCTCTACTTTCTTTGTCATCTGCTTTTTTCAGGTCATCATAAATGGGGATTTTTTTAAAAATTTCCTGAATTTTTATGCTCATATTTTGATCAAGATTATAGGAGTTTCCAATAGATGCTCCTTGATTTGAACCTTGTGGCGAATTTTGCCATCGAAATCCACCTCTATATGTAGTGGTATAACTAAGCCAATTTAATGCCTTAATTTTATTGATTTGAGGTCTCCAACTAATTCCATAATTCTCAGAATAACTCTCTTGGCGAACTCCGGTTGAATCTGTGTTAAAGACATTCTCTAAAGCTTTAAAGGTTGGAATCAATTCAAATGGCTGCGTTAGATCATCTGAATTTCGTACTTCTCCAGCACTATTTAAGAAATATTTTGAATTTGAACTAAAAGAAATAGGAATGGTCGGAGTTAAATTATAAGCAAAACCTATAGTCTGATTAAAATCAAACTGATGCGTTTGTAATATCGGAAGTAGTGTTGCATCTAAAGATCTACGTTGCCATTCTTGATAACTCCTTGCCAAAGTCCCAGACATATTTATTGAAGATGGCATGTACCCCAATTGAAAATCATATAACATACTTAACCATGAAATGTCTTCAACAAACCAAAATGGTCGTAATAAATCTACCTTTTTGAAAGTATAACTAAAACTCATTCCAGCATTAAAATTCCAAGAGTCTTTATAAATATCGTTTACATTCCTTCGTTTTTCTTGGGAATACGAATAATTCGTGTTCAAATTATCAAGCGTATATTGAAGAATTTTCCAATCAGAATTTCTTTTCGATAAATTACTCAACGTAAAAGAAGTCCGTTCTGAAAAATCCTGAACTTCACGCAATTTCGAACTTATTAAACTATCTTGAACTAGTATAGGTACATCTTGTGAACGAACAGCATCTGTAAAATCACTTAAACGAATATCTCCTTCTCTTGGCAAAAATTGAGGTGTTGACAAACTATTATTGTAATTGAAGCCAATAGGAATATTCCAACCATATTTTTGAGGCAAGAGTTTATGCACATTAAAAGTAGTTCCAAAGTCATACTGCAATCGATCAGCTCTTTGCCGATTACCCAAACGGGAATCTAACGATCCATAGCCTGCTCTACTTGTTAAAATTTTACCATTAATGGCTCCTAAATCAGCCAATTGAACATTTGCTGAGGCATTTGCAGCCCAACCTTCAGCATTATCAAAGCCAGATACACGTAACTCATTTACCCAAATTATTGCGTCTAAGGATTGTTTTAAATAGATATTCTGCGCCGAACCATCCGAAATTAGTCGTGCTGGATTCATGACCCCAATCCCAATTTCTGAAATACTTTGAAGTGATGGATTACCCTTTATCCCAATTCGTGTTCCAGGCGGAGCATCTTTTACCAATGTTGAGTCATAATAAGTTACCGAAGGATCAACTCCAGCCAAGTTTCTTAACTGTTTAATCGAATTCAAAGAACTCAAAACAATATTCATAGCGTTTTCTTCTGGCAGCCAGACCCTTTGTTCAATTTCTTCCTGAAGTGCTTCTTCATAATCTCTTGGTAAGCTCACAAAATACGAGGTGTCGCTTGGTGTTAAAGGTTGTCTGTATTCATAATATTCCCGTTCTAAATCCCGTCCAATTCTCACTACCAATTCGGCCTGCCCTCTTCTATCAAACCCCTCAGCGTGAACATACATTCTTAAATTTGTGTAATTAATTAAGTTCATTCCTCCCGTAAAGTTCCGACGAATCATTCGTAAATCACCTCCTCGTAAGTCATTAACTTGAAGTGATAGTGATTGCTCGTTTGCTAATAAGTTTCCTTGTTGCGTTCTGTTTATGGAACGAATTGCCCCAGTTGGTGTAACATAAGGAACAGGTCTTCTACTTTTGTTCTCTTCAACGTTTATCGTAGAAACAAAAAAGTCCGTTGAAAGATTTCCAATATTTCCAACTGCTTCTGCTTTTCTCCATTGAGATCCAACAAGCTCAAATGTTGCAAACCGTAGTGTGAAAGGTTTTTTGTAACCTGACATCCAAAAACGCATGTGAGTAACCGATTGAAAATCCTGAACATCACCAAACTTACGCTTAAACGTCTCTAATGGAATTCGAATTTGATACCAATTACTACCCTCATTTCTATCTTCAGTTATATCAACAATATAAGGTAAATCTTTTGAAAGTGAATTTGGATCAGCAGGATTCAAATCAATTTCATATTGATAATAGGAATCGCGTGTATTTGGTGCGGTTGGAATTATTAAACCCTCTGCATCTGGTCGGTTTGTAATAGCTCTTTTTTCTCCTGTTGTTCGTGAGTTTTCTTCAGAATAACCAAACATGCGTAAAAATCTTTCTTGCAACGACTTACCTTCATAAGCCGATTCTGCCCAATAATAATAATCATCGTTTGATGGATCTTCAAATACTGCTTGCGTTACAGCATGATTCGTTCCATATTGCTGTTGTACACTTGCCACAAAATCTTCAAAAAAATCAGTTTCATTATAATCACCTAAGCCAACATTGTTAGGAATTCCATCAAGACCGACATCTTCATCATTCAACGAATTAATCGAAAACTGTCCATCATAATCTATCGGCCTACGCAAAACTAACGATCGAGGTGGAATTCCACCTTGTTGATCTTCGTTCAAATTTGCGGCTCCCCCTTGTGCTAATCCATCTTCATTGTTAGAACTAAAATTCGGAATCACATCCTCAGAAATCGTTCCCAAATCGATATAAATTTTACCATTATAATCTTCTTTTATAGCAACACTTGCATTAGACCCGTTTTTTAAAATTGAATCTGGAATAATCGGCTGTACCCAAAACTCAATAAATTCAATATTATTTAGCGTTAAGTTTTCTAAACCTTGTGGTAATGTTGTAGTCATTCCTCCCCATGTTTTTTCAGATTCGTTTTCTAATAATTTTTTTAGCTGTCTATTGTAATTGTATTGACCGCGATTAGTGGGATTGTAATAGATATCCAATGTATTCAGAAAGTTATCTTGTTGAAGGGTTTGTCTATCAAATACATCTGAAACTTGTATTAATCGCGTTTCTCTAGTCCTAGGCACATCAATAATTGAACTCACATTAATCGGGATTGTGTACCATGCAAATTGGGATCGCATATCAGAACGTTCAATTTTGGATAAAAGCGAAGTGGGTGCTAACTCTAAATCGGTATCATATCCAGGAATAGCTGCTGGAGCCGCAGCAAGTGACCATCTTGTTGGCGACGCAAAATTAAAGCTTGTTTTTGAACCCTCAAATTCATCTATAAAAGAAACACCCTGTTCTTCGTCAGGATATAATCTATTCGCATCAATTGCAGCTTGAACGGCATTTGTTTGTGCAACGCCAGGTTTTAATTGAGCAAATTCGCCAGAAAAGTTAATACTTGATGGAGCTTTTGTTTCAATTAATGGAAAAAAATCAAGCGCTTTTGTAAGCCATGGTACTTCAAATTTAGCTTTTGCATCAAAACCATAAACTGAGTTATTTATTGGCTCATCTCCAATTCTAATTTTATCCGTTAATGGATTATCTTTCAAATTAAAATATGTTGCGCCAAATTTAATGTTATCATTTACTTGATACTCTCCACGTACTCCCGTAAACGTTGTTTGTTGAATTTGAACAATGTTGTTACTTTCGTAATCAACTTTTATTTGTTGACCTTTTGCCAAATACCGTGTATTGGTGATATACACGTTACCAATGGAATAATCGACTTCAAAATCTAATCCTTCTTGTAATTCTATACCGTTTGCAAAAACTTTTACTGAACCTTCTACAAGCGCATAACCTAAATAAAAAGAACCACTTGTACCACCTTTTACAGTTCCCGACATTTCAAATAAATTTCGTTTGGATTCCTGTTTTGCCACACCTTGTTTAATTTTATACAATTCTGGAAAAGACCATTCTTCTTTTGCTTTATCTTTATCTGCTATCGCACTTTCTTCTATAATTTGAATAATTCGCTCACCAAACGGTTTGGTGTAAGGGAAATAAATTTTACCTCCAACACCATCAATGACTCCCGTTGAAAAATCGATTAGGTTATCTGGAGTAATCTCTCGATTCAAGTTTACTCTATCTAAACCTAACAATTGCAATAAGTTAGCTGGAATTCCTGGAATATTCTCTAGAGGTACATTACTTCCAGTAAAATACAAATTGAATACAAATCCATCTGATGAAATATTTGACGGACCTAAGGAATACACATTTCTCATCGTTAAATCCCAAGTCGTAGATTGTGGATTTATATTCTGCTGGCGAATTAACTTTAAAATCAGAATTTGTTCACCCAAAACGTTTACATCCCCAACTTCCTCAATTTTTGAACCAACTTGATTTTGAAAAGCGATAGCTAATGCTTCATTCGATTGGAGAGCCGAATTTAATAATGAAATCGTTCCAAGGGTTTTATCATAGGTATAATCAACATTTAATTGTAGAGGAATCCAAAACCCTTTTACCACATTTTGACTCTCTATACCTAATCTATTTGCTACACTGACCACATCAATTGTGTCTAATGTTGCCGTTCTAATTTCCTCTAAATACTCGTCGGCAATTTCATCTGTATCGGTATTTGGCATTTCGAATCTTCCTGTAATTCGGTTTTTGACAACACCTAAATCGGATATCGCTAAGCCTTGAACAAAATTATCATTTCTCTGTGTCCCTAAATTTAGTTTGTAAACCACTAACTGATTTATGTTATACAGAGCAATTTGATTTATTGGGTTTCCTAAAGCTTCATCATAACGATCATAGGTAAAATAATCAATGTAAAAGTGACGATCATCTTCGTAATCGGTTGGATTTAACTTAAACGTTTCTTCTGTTGAACCGCCATCAATGGATTTAGAATTTCCCGTTCCTTCTTTTTGGGAAATTACAGATGTTACTTTTAGCGCACCTAATTGTGCTACAGACTTTATCCCAAAAAGCGCTTGTCCACCAGAAATTAACGAGTTCCCGGTTTCCATCCCTACATTCCCTAACTCTATACTTTTAATAATTTCATCTTCATAACCAGTGTAAGCAATTCGTAATCTGTTCTGATAGTCAAATGGACGTTCAGTATCCCAATCTGTATTAATAGTTAGCTTATCTCCAATTCCACCTTGAATATTCAACTTCAAGTTCTGTTCAAATGTCGGATCAACTCGTTGTCTTTGATCTTCTGGAACGGATGGATTTTCATCTCGTTGAATGGCCGCACCTACATTCATATTTGCCGTTCCTGTAACTCTAAGATTAACTTCTGGCTTTCCGAAAATAGTAGTAAATACCGATTCTTTCCCTCCAGGAACTGAAAACTTAAAATCAATTAAGCCCTGCTGATTTTGCCTACGATTATTAGCCGTTTGTGCTAATTTTGTTAAACTTTCGTTTTTAAACGATTCCCTCGTTAGTTCCGTAAATTCTTGTAAGCTTAGACAAACAGGTTCTCCAATTGGTACACCATCAATAGTTTGAAAAACAGAATATTCACCCGTTTGAGAATCATATTTAATTTCAATTTTTGGCTGAGCCGTGGCTAACTCAACTAAGCCACTCCTTCTTCTTCTGAACGGAGAGGTATAAGAAGGTCTTGGTTTGGATACGAATACACTTCTATCATACAGTTTTTCAGGCATAACTGTTACCAATGTGGTATCTATTTCTCGTTGCTGAGCGCTTGCATAATTATAGCCCAAAGCAATAAAAAAGATTATAGGAAAAGTTCGTAAGAATTTATTACGTATCACCAAAAAGTATTAAGTTAAGTAAACAGTATCCTTAAGCGATAGGCAACAGAAAGTTAAAAATATGAAACGTTATTTTTGGTGAATTTGAGCTTGTATTAAAACTTGGGTAAAGGTAAGTAAAGTCTGATAAAATATGCAGCACTTGTTTCATTTGAATCCTTAATTTCACGATAGAACGCTTCTTATTACACCTAAAGTATGTAGTGAGAAAACATTTTTCGTATAATACCACGAATTGAGCTTTACATCAACAATATTGAATGAAATTTGGTCCAAAATCTCTGCAAAATGACTTATTAAAACGCCACATCGGTCCGTTTCTATTTGTCTTTCTTACCATTATGTTTTTGCTTCTAATGCAATTTTTGATGCTTTATTTAGACAAAATTGTTGGAAAGGGTCTGCCTCTATCAGTCATTTTGGAATTAATTTTAACAAATTTAGCCTATATGGTCGTTCTTGCCGTTCCAATGGCTGTTTTAGTGTCAAGCTTGATGGTTTATGGCTCTTTTTCCGAATCGAACGAGTTTACCGCTGTAAAAGCTGCAGGAATTCATCCCTTTAAAATGATAACTCCTCTTTTAATTGCAGGTGGAGTCTTATTTTTGCTCCTTGTTCTGTTTTCAAATTACATTTTACCTGAAGCCAATTATCGCGCAAGAGCTTTATTTATCGATATTAGAATGAAAAAACCTGGTTTTGACTTAAAGGAAGGTGTTTTTTACGATGGTATTGAAGGGTACACTTTTCTCGTTTCATCCATTTCACCTGAAACTGACACTCTTTATAAAATAAGCCTTTTTCAAGAAGCTAGAGATGGTAAAGACGAGGCTTTAATTAAAGCAAAAAAAGGGCGCTTAAGCACTATCCCCAATACAGAGAACTTGAATCTAATTCTTTTTAATGGTGAAATTTTTCGCACTATTCTGAACAGATCGAATGGAACCCAAACTATTGAAAAGACTGCTTTTAACTCATATTCCATCAATTTCGATTTGTCAAAACTTGAATTCTCACGATCAAATCCTGAATCTCGTGGTCGAAATGACCGAACCATGCGTGCAGAGGCTATGTTTGAAGTCATTCAAACGTTAAAAAATGAGATTGTTAACGAGAATCTATCTTCGTACAAACAAAATCGGGCTGGCGATTTCGATTTTACTCATTACGGTGATTCTAAACTATCTTCAGATTCAGTGCTATCAACAATGGATTCTGTGCATTCTAGTAGAATTAAACCTCGAAATGAAAAAACTACTCCCAAGTTTTCAAAATTTATAGCTCTAACTAATCTGCCTGCATTTGAAACACAACGTGAAGCTATGCGCACTTCAATTCGCGGAATTCGTACACGTTCGGTTAATTATGATGGCGTAAAAAATACGCTAAAGTGGAAAAATGAACGATTAGCGAAGTATTGGGTCGAAATTCATAAAAAAGTTGCGATTCCTATTGGATGCATTTTATTTGTCTTCATTGGTGCTCCTCTAGGTTTACTCACTAAAAAAGGAAATTTGGGCATCGCTGCCGTTTTTGCTGCTATAATTTTTACGTTTTACTGGATTGGACTCATTCAAGGCGAAAAATTAGCCGATCGACTTATGGTATCTCCATTTGTTGGAATGTGGTTTATTAATTTTGTTTTTGCCATTATTGCCATTTTCTTACATATCAAAATAATTAGAAATAGGTTTATTTGATGAGATTAAAATTCCCCAATACCATTGATCGATTCATAATAAAACGAATGATTTCTGTAACTGTTTTGATGTTACTTTTGCTCGTTTTTATTTTTATAATTATAGATTTTTCTGAAAATAGCGATGATTTTTCGGATAGAGGCGCAACTGCTACAGAAATTTGGGGAAATTATTATGTTCATTATATTGCTGAAATTATTCGACTTGTTTCCCCAGTATCACTTTTTGTTGCCGCACTTTTAATTTCTGGGCAGTTAGCTGATCGTGTTGAATTTATTGCTTTAAAAGCCGCGGGTGTGTCATTATATCGAATGAGTATCCCATTCATTGTTGTAGGGATAATTGCCATGACCATTGTGAGTTATTTGGATGGATTTGTTGTTCCCTATTCAAACAGGGAACGAATTAAATTTGAACGTACATACATAAACCGTAAAAGTGACCGACTCGATAAAAGTAAACTTTTAAGGCAAACTTCTACAAATTCAATAATTCAAATAAATTATTTTGAACCTAGTTCTAAAATTGGATACCGTATTTCAATGCTAGACTATAAAGCCGATTCATTAGTTCAACTAACGGAAGCAGCTCGTATGCAATTTATCGACTCCTTAGCTGTCTGGAGATTATTCGATATCACCTTCCGCAAATTTGAATCGGACAAAATTGTCGAAATTAAACAAACCCAAAAAGACACCATACTTACTATTTTTCCAAGAGATTTATCTCGAACTACTGCTGATATTTTTCAATTAAGCTATCCAGAAATTGTAGAATATTTAGAATCTGTTGAACGTAGTGGTGCTGGAGGGCTGGAACTGCCAACTGTGCAGTTTTACTCAAAATTAAGTTATCCTTTTTCCATTCCAATTGTAATAATTATTGGTTTATGCCTTGCTTCGGTACGTCGTAAAGGTGGTAAAGGCGTTTATCTAGCCATTGGCCTTGGTGTTAGTTTCTTGTATCTCACAACGATGAAACTATTTGAGCCACTTGGGATTAACGGCGTCTTAAGCCCATTATATGCTGCAACAATACCACATTTACTATTCCTTTTTGCATCAATAATTTTAATGATAAAAACGAAAAAATAAATTTTGAGTTCGCTCCAGATTGGAAATTTTATCGATTTTCACCCACTCAAAAGTTTACTATTGCCGTTTATTTGCTAAATTTTTTCTTTTCGGTTTAGACTCACTCTTGATTTTACATAATCTGATTCTAGTATAAGGATTTGTACCACAATAGCTTAGTTTTAAAACAATAGCCTAGATAGTTCTCTCTCCAACTTAAGGCTAGTTTTCTATCCTTTAATCCTAAGTAATGATGAGTGAGATTTATTTTTAACTTTGACAAAAACTCTAAACCAAAACTTAAGTAAATACATCAGCGTTCTCAGATTTCCATGAACTTGAAATCAATTATAAAAGCGAACTTACTTTTTCAGTAATTAATATATGAATTTCATCTTTATTCAAAGAGGCATCTAAAACACAAAATCGACTTTCCTGCTTTGCCATTTCGTCAAACCCTTGAATTACTTTTTCATAAAACACATTTCCTGAGCGTTCCATTCTGTCTTTTTCATCACCTGATCTTCTTAATTGAGCCTCTTCTAACTCTAAGCGTAAATAAAATGTGATATCTGGTTTCAATCCTAACGCAGCAAAATGATTGAGTGCATTAATTTCCTCAATTGAGGCAGCACCTCTTCCATAACCTTGATATGCGGTTGTGGAATCAAAAAAGCGATCTAAAATTACAATGGATCCATTCTTTAAATTCGGCAACACGTCATCGGCAACCAATTGAGCTCTCGCCGCCGAAAAAAGTAACATTTCTGTTATAGGTTGAATCTCAAAATCAGTTTCCAGTAATAAAGATCTAATTTTTTCTGATACAATATTACCTCCTGGTTCTCGAAAAACAACAACTTTTTGTTTTAAATTCGTTTCAATAAACAATTTTAATAATTGAATTTGAGTGCTTTTTCCAGACCCATCAATACCTTCGAATGTAATTAGCATTGTTTATTAGAAATCAATTATTCTTGAATATCACTTAGTATCTTTGGTTCTTTAGAAAGAGCAATACTTAAACCTAAATACAATAAAATGGGTGAACCATAACCCATAAACGTAGCAACAATGAATATCAATCGAACTATTGTTGAACTGACGCCTAAATACTTGGCTAAACCACCACAAACTCCATCCACTTTTTTATCTAATCTAGATTTATAGAGCTTTTTATTTTTCTTTAAGGCATACGTATCGTAATATGCACGCTCAAACTCAGTTGAACCAATGGTTGATTTTCCCGACGAAGTTTTTGAATTAAATGAAGTATTACTCGATGTTGCACCCGAAGTAGAAGCATAATTTGGAGCACTTTTATATTTCAAAAACGAAGGGCTTGTTTCAAATTCTTTTTCCTTTTTTTTACGTTTTCTTCGTCTTGAAAAAATTCCAAGTCCTTTAAGGGTAACGATTACACCACCAACCATCGCTAAAGGCTGCATCCAATTGTTAATATTACTAAAAATATCGCCGGGTAAGATTTTCCCAATAAAAAATAGCGATGCCATTAACATCATGGCAGTACCAAAAACACTCGTAAAATTGATTAGATTCGTTTTTGTTAGTTCAGGTTCTTCTTGAATGAAACTTTCAAAAGCTTGTTTTAAATCCGTTTCTGTGTAATTTACGGAATCATCTAAAGCTATTCTTTCTGTACTCGTCTTAAATCGTTCTGCCATAGTCTATTCTACATTTTTAGTGCAAGATGTGGTACGCTTAAAGTAAAGATTTGTTACCGTTTGCTTGTCTCGATAACTCTATTTTCTGTTATTATTAAATCTAAAGGTATATCATGTGCTTCAGATTCTAGCTCATCAACTAAACAGGCATCGTAAACGATTCCTATTTTTACACCACTTGTTTTTTCTAAAAATCGATCGTAGAATCCTCTCCCATATCCTACTCTATTTCCTTTTAAATCAGCTCCGAGCATTGGAACTATAATACAATCAAAATTTGTCGTATTAGTTGAAAACGTTATAGGTTCCTCTATTCCAAAAGCACCGATTTTTAAGTCCAATAAGGTATGTATTTTATGAGTACTTAACACATTATATTCATTAACTTTAGGAACAAACACATTTCTTCCAGCTTTCAATAACACATCAATTAATGGCTTTGTAATTACCTCACGTTTATGAGTGGAACCTATAAAAAAATGATAATCAAACGCTTCCTTAAAAGGGAATATGTAGCATAATTTGTAAGTAATTGCCAGCGATAAATCTCTATATTTTTCTTCATCTAAAGAATTTCTGTAGGATAAAGCAAACTCTCTTAACTCAGATTTCAGTTTCATACATTATTAAATAAACAGTAAAATATGATTTGTTTCAAGAGCTGAAACAGAATCATCAAAAAGTTTTTCGAAACAATCTAAGCCATATCTATTTAAGAAATGCACAAATCCAATTGTTCTTTCTTGCAGACCATTTAGAGGATAAAGACTAGCCTGAACTTTTCTTATTCGTTGAAGTGTAATTTCATCTTTATTCTTAACTGATTTGGAAACTTTTCCTTTTAATTTTTCCAGTTCATTTTGATAAGAATGTAAAGCTCTTTCAACACTTTGATCTAAAGTTTGATCTAAATGTACAATTTCATCTTTAAACCGTTTAGCCGTCTGTCTTGAAGCTTCAATCCAACTTTGAAAATGATTTTCTATGTCAAACGGCTGGTTTTGTGCAACAAATTCACGTTCCAAATCCTCAATTCTTTTGAAATATCCATCAAATTGAATCGGTAACTCACTCCAATATCGTTGAAATGGCCTTTCGATAACAGTTGCCGATAACCTTGGAACAATAACAGGCATTGGAACATCAAATATCTCGTACATTTTTTTCATCTGAGCATAATAGGCTAACTCACCAGGTCCAGCAATGTATGCAATATTCGGTAAAACGAATTCTTGAACTATTGGACGAAGAAAAACATTAGGAGATAATAAATTCGGCTCATCCTGAATTTTTGAAAGTAAGTCTTCAGAACTAAGTAATCTTTCATCCACACTCCAAATTAAGTTTTCAACATCTAAATGAAGTTTTATTCTACCTCTTTTACAATTCAAAAAGAGTAAAGAATAATCTGTCATTGCTTGTCTGTGATAAACAGATTCAATTGCTTTACTTTGATCTTCTAATGAATGATAAACCGTCACAGCTTTATTAATTGCCGTTTCAAAAACCGGTAGAGTTGCTTGTTTAATTAATTTAGTATCGCTACCAAAAAATACTAAACCATGTTTACCAAATAGACGATTCAGAAAACGCAGAAACGCATTTTTCTGCGTGTTTTTGGGATTAAAATCTTCAATCAACCAAGACTTTAGTTCTTCACTAAATTGGGAATTTCCCGATGATTCAAAAAAGTGAGTAATTTGCTTTTCAATATCCTCATTCACTAGCTCTCGCCCAACTTGTTGATGTAAATCACTCGGACGTTTAATAGATATCGTTTCCACTGAGCTGTCATTTTTTATCACCGAAACGTGATTGGCTTCATCAAAATCATGATCTTCATCAGCAATCCAAAAAATTGGAATAACGTTCTTTTGATGTTTTTCACTTAGCTCTTTTGCCAACTTAATAGTTGTTACAATCTTGTAAAGTGTGTACAAATAACCACCAAACAAACCTATTTGCTGCCCTGTAGTTACGGTAAATGTGTCCTCATTTAAAAGTAATTCAATATTCTGCTTCGAATAATCAGAAAGTTCTAAATCAGCATTAAAGTCGCGAACAATTTTTACGAGTTCTTCCCTTGAGATATAAGATTTTCTATCAGGAAAAGTGGAGAATAAATCTGATGGTTTAGTTTCGAAAAAGGAGATTATCTCCTGTTTTTCGTTCAAATAATCATTAAAAAGTTGAGAAAATGGCAGTGAAGTAAAGGATTGTTTAATAATGCTCACGCTGAGCCTTTCAATTTGTTAATTTCATCTCTTAAACGAGCAGCTTTTTCATAATCTTCATTTGCAATAGCAAGATCAAGATTTTTAGTAAGATTCGCCAAGCGATCTTCCATTGTAATAGGGCGATTTACAGGTTCTTGCTTTGCGTCATCAACAATCGCTACAGGGGTTTTTGAGGATTCAGACTGTGCCACAATCCCCGCTTCTTTAAGAACATGTGCGCTCACATAAACAGACACTCCAAATCTTATAGCAATAGCTATGGCGTCGCTAGGTCTGGCATCCACATCAAATTCATTTATTTCGGTTTTAATGACAAGTTTGGCGAAAAAGGTACTTTCTCGTAAGTCATTAATAACAACTTCTTTGAGCTCCGCATTCGATTGAACTATAATGTTTTTAATTAAATCATGTGTCATTGGACGAGGAGGCCTAATGTGCTCAAGTTCTAAAGCAATAGCTTGCGCCTCAAAAGCTCCAATAATAATTGGTAGTCGTAAGTCTCCTTCTGCTTCACTGAGAACTAAAGCAAAAGCGCCACCACTGCTAGGGCTTGAAGACAAACCCAATATTTCCATTAAAATTTTTTTCACAATGTCTAAACTGTTAAATTTAATTTCAAGAGTTCTACAGTTTCCTTGAGCTTTGAATCCTATTTAGTTTACTTTTGGTAAGTTTGATTATTTAGCAAAATTCTTCAAAATTGCAAATCGAATTTTAGTAAATAGAATCGTTTCAGGGTAATCCAATTACCTAAGTTACAGAATCGAACGTAAGACTTAAAGCAAACATTTCGCTGTTTTCGTTTAAATAGATGTAAAATTACTTAGATACTGAATAATATAAGAGAGAATCTGACCTTTTTTATTGACTTTTGTGGGATTGAAACCTAATTTTGGCACGATTTAAACTAGCTATTTAACAAAGGCTTTATGTTCGAACAATATTTGCCCATTTTTATTTTAATTGGTGTAGCAGTAGGTCTCGCTGTTGTACTCATAGTTCTTTCTCAGGTTTTTGGCCCGAAACGGCCTAATATTACCAAATTGGCTCCTTACGAGAGTGGCATGGATCCTGTTGGTGAAGCGCGTGATCGTTATTCTGTTACTTTTTACATGGTAGCAATGGAGTTTATCGTATTCGACCTCGAGGTAGTTTTTCTTTATCCTTGGGCAGTTCAATATTTAAAACTGTCTGACGGAGCCTTTTGGGCAATGATGTTTTTTATAGCAGTATTGTTTGTTGGCCTTTTCTATACCTTACGAAAGGGAACCCTCGATTGGTCACTCACAAAAAATTAATTCTTAATCAGAACACTTTAATACGTTGATATGGGTTTAGAAGCAGCATTAGGCGACGGTTATTTAACCACCAAAATTGACACTCTTGTTAACTGGGGTCGCTCAAACGCAGTATGGCCAATGCCTATGGGATTGGCTTGTTGTGGAATCGAAATGATGGCTTTTGCCGGTCCAAAATATGATGTTTCACGTTTTGGGTCTGAAGTATTTCGATTTTCACCAAGACAAAGCGACTTAATGATTGTTGCAGGTTGGTGTACCTACAAAATGGCTCATGCCGTACGCAGAATTTGGGATCAGATGCCAGACCCAAAATGGTGTATTGCCATGGGAGCTTGCGCTTCTACAGGTGGTATGCATAGAAGCTATGGTGTGGTGCAAGGAGTCGATAATTTCTTACCTGTTGATGCTTACGTTTCAGGTTGCCCCCCTCGACCTGATGCTGTTATTCATGCTCTAATGAATATTCAGGAAAAAATTAAAACCCAACATACAGTATTATTGGACGATTAAGATGAGTTTACCTGAATTCTTTCAAAATCTTACCTTAGACTTGAAAAATAAATTTGCAGCTTCTATCCTGGAAATTTCTGATTATCAAGGTGATGTGCTGATTACTGTTTCTATCAATTCTATTATTGATGTTCTTACCTTTCTAAAAAATGAACATCGCTTTATCTATCTTTGTGACATGGTTGCAGCAGACAGATTTACTAGCAAAGATCGATTTGAAGTCATCTATAATATTATTTCTTTGAAAGCTCAAAAAAGGCTGTTCATTAAAACACGTTGTTCTGAAGATAATCCAACTATGCCAACTGCTACCTCTATTTGGCCTTCAGCAAATTGGCATGAACGTGAAGCTTTTGACATGTTTGGAATTCAATTTGATGGACATCCTGATTTGAGAAGATTATTTTTGCCAGAAGATTTCGATTATTACCCGCTACGAAAAGAATTTCCTTTACTTGGAATTCCGGGATCACTTCCACTTCCATCAACAACACCTGACAGCAAGGCGTAATTATGCATCCGACAACAAAGATTGTAGAAAAAGGTCAACCGTTGTTTTTCAAAGAGCACCAAGAACGTTTATATAAATCGCTCGAAGATAAACATACAACTATTGAAGTTAACGACGATGACCCACTGAATACCAGAATGATTCTAAATATGGGACCTCAACACCCTGCTACTCACGGTGTATTACGTGTTCTATTAGAATTAGACGGTGAAGTGATTATGAAAAACCGACTTGATGTGGGTTACTTACATCGTGGTGTTGAGAAAATTGCCGAGAATAAAACGTATCAGGAATTCATGCCTTATACAGATCGCATGGATTATCTCTCTCCTTATGCAAGTAATGTTGCCTTTTGTTTAGCTGTTGAAAAACTTGCGAAAATCGAAGTTCCAGATCGTGCTCAATACATTAGAATGTTGGGCTGTGAATTAGCACGTATTTCTTCTCATTTACTGTGGCTAGGCGCTATGGTAATGGATTCTGGAGCAATTTCTATGTTTATCTGGACATTCAGAGAACGAGAAAAATTATATGATATCTTTGATTTATTAGCTGGTCACCGTTTTACTGTTTCTCACAGTCGTATTGGTGGGGTTGCAAATGATGCCTCTCCTGAAGTGCTAAATAAGATGAAAGAGTTTGTTCAAAACTTGAAGTCGGAAATTAAAGGTTGGTATAAACTTCTAAATAAAAATCGCATTTTCTTTGATAGAAATAGAGGAATTGGACCAATCACTGCTGAACGAGCAATAGAACTTGGTTTAACTGGCGCACCATTAAGAGCTACAGGAATTGCTTATGATATTAGAAAATTTGAACCCTATTTAAAATATAGTGATATAGATTTCGAGGTTCCAACTCGTCTTGAAGGTGATAACTTAGCTCGCTATTATATAAGAATGGAAGAAATGGAACAATCTATTCGCATAGTTGAGCAATGTTTAGAAAAAATGCCTAAGGGATCAATCAGAATTGACAATGCAAAAAAAGCTTATCCTTCAAAAGATGAAGTTTATTTCTCCATGGAAGGCTTAATTCACGATTTTATGATGACTGATACCGGAGTTTGCCCTCCTGCTGGCGCTGAATGTTACCATTCAATTGAAGCATCAAAAGGTGAACTTGGATACTATATTCAAAGTGACGGAACTGGTCACCCTTGGAGATTAAAAATTAAATCACCTTCACTTGGAAATTTACAGGTTCTAGAAAATATACTAGACGGACAAATGATTGCCGATACAGTTGTATTAATTGGTGGACTAGATCCGGTAATGGGTGACGCAGATAAATAACATTATGACATACACATTCGATTCAGAAGATCTGAAAAAGATCGATGCTATAAAAGCAAAATATCCAACTGTTCTTTCCGCTTCAATGCCCGTACTTTGGTATGCACAGGAAAAATTTGGCCATGTTAATAATGAAGTTCAGCATCTAGTAGCACAGACCTTAGCGTTACCAGAATCGCACATTCATGGTGTTGCGACATTTTATACCCAATATTTCAAAAAAGAAATGGGTAAATATGTGCTTGATGTTTGTACTTGTTTTTCATGTCAAGTTTGTGGTGGTTACGAAATGCTCCATCACTTAGAAGAAAAACTCGGAATTAAAGTAGGTGAAACTACTCCTGATGGAAAATTCAGTATTCAACAAGCTGAATGTTTAGGCGCTTGTGGTTATGCACCGATGCTTCAAATTACCAACGATGTTTATGTAAATCATCTTACAAAAGAAAAAGTTGATTCACTTATCGAAGATTTAAAACAGGATAAAATGCCTGAATTTGAATCGATTATTCCACCTCAAATGCAAAATAGTTAATCAGTATGGTAAACGATTATCAAAACTATAAAACCCTGATTCTACCATCAAAAGGACATTTACGTAATGTAAGTGACTATGAAGCTACAGGTGGTTATAAAGCTTTAAAAGATGTTCTTGCAGCAAAAGAGTCAACATGGACTCGTGAAAATGTTATTAATGAAGTTAAAACTGCGGGACTTCGTGGTCGTGGCGGTGCTGGATTTAATACTGGTTTAAAATGGTCTTTTATGCCTAAACCAGATGGCGGTAAACGTTACATTGCTGCAAACGGCGATGAATCAGAGCCAGGCACATTTAAAGACCGAGTTATTTTTGAATTCAATCCGCATTTATTCATCGAAGGTGCAATAATCGGTGCTTATGCCATTCAAGCAGATGCCGTTTATGTTTATATCCGTGGTGAATATCGTTCTTGGATTAATTTCATGGAAAAAGCCATTACGGATGCTTACAAAGCTGGATATTTAGGAAAAAACATTCTAGGTTCAGGTGTAAACATCGATATGTATGTTCACTCTGGAGCTGGTGCTTACATTTGTGGAGAAGAGTCTTCATTAATGGAATCATTGGAAGGAAAACGTGGTTATCCTCGTGTTAAACCTCCATTTCCTGCTCAACGTGGTTTATGGGGTCGCCCAACAACAATTAATAATATTGAATCTTTATCGAATGTTCCCTTAATTTTAACTATGGGTTCTGCTAAATATGCTGCAATGGGTGCAAAAACTCATCCAGGACCAGTTCTCTATGGTATCTCAGGTCATGTTAATCGCCCTGGAGTTTATGAATATCCTACTGGAATGCTCATCACTGATTTAATTTATGACGTTGCTGGTGGTATTCGTAATGGAAAAAAATTAAAAGCCCTTGTTCCTGGTGGTTCATCAACTCCAATTTTACGTGCAGATCAAATTGATGGTGTTTCAATGGATGCCGATTCATTAAGAACTGCAGGTTCAATGATAGGAACTGCTGGAATGGCCATATTAGACGAAGACACCGATATCGTTGACTTTCTCTACAGAATTACACACTTCTACCATCACGAGTCTTGTGGACAATGTACGCCATGTCGTGAAGGAACAGGTTGGTTAGAAAAACTTCTTCATAAAATTAAAACTGGCGAAGGTGAGCTCAGAGATTTAGATCTCTTACTAGATCTTACTACTCAAATGGAAGGGCGTACCATTTGCGCTCTTGCCGATGCCGCAGCTTGGCCAGTTCGTCATACCATAACTCGCTTCAGAGATGAATTTGAAGCACGTTGTAAAAAATCAGTATTTGCATTCGCCTAAGGATTAAGCTATGCCTGAAATTATAATTGATAATCAGAGATTTACGTACGATAAACCTGGAAAAGTTCTTCAGTTTATACTTGATCAGGGTTTAGATTTACCCTTTTTCTGTTATCACCCAAGTTTATCAATTCCCGCCAATTGTCGTCAATGTTTAGTTGAAATCGGAACTCCCGTTTTTGATCGTGCTACGAACAGTTTCAAAGTTGATGAAAACGGAAACAAAATTGTTCAATTTTTTCCAAAATTGATGACTTCCTGTTCTCAAGACATGAGCGATGGAATGGTCGTTAAAACTCATGCGACTTCTGATAAAGTTAGTCGTGCACAAAAAGACACACTTGAATTTATTTTACTAAATCACCCACTTGATTGTCCAATTTGTGATCAGGCTGGAGAATGTCCTTTACAAATTCAAACCTACAAATACGGTCCTGAAGGATCTCGTTTTGAATTCAAAAAAGTTCATAAACCTAAACGAATCCAACTTGGACCACGTGTTGTTTTAGACGCTGAACGTTGTATAAACTGTACTCGTTGTGTGCGCTTTAGTGAAGAAATTTCTAAGACAAATCAATTAACAATTACTGCTCGTGGTGATAAAAATTACCCTACAACTGCTCCAGGTAGCACTTTTGATGATGCCTATTCATTAAATACGGTTGACTTATGTCCTGTAGGTGCTTTAACTCAATCTGATTTCCGTTTCAAAGCTCGCGTTTGGGAAATGAATCAAACTCCTAGCATCGATATTACCAACGGAAAAGGAACAAATGTTGATTTATGGGTTCGCGACAATCTAGTACTACGTGTCACTCCTCGCTTTAATCCCAATGTTAATGATTATTGGATGCCAGATCCAGGTCGTGAAGCTTACCATTTATTCAATGAAAATAGAATTTCAAGACCAGAGATTAAACTTGATAGCGAGTTAATCAAAACATCATGGAATAATGCTAAAGAAACCTTAGCTGAAATTGTAGAAGCTCATTCACCTAAAGTTGTTTTTGTTTTAGGAAGTGCTTATGCTTCAGTTGAAGAAAACTTTGCATTCAAAACTTTTTTTGCTAATGCAGGAATTTCAAATAGTGCATTTGTGCCTCATGTAATTTCTGGAAGTGGAGATGGATTTTTAATAACTGATGATCAAGCCCCAAATACTAAAGGTTGTGAACTCATTGGATTAGAATCTTTATCTGAAAAATCACTTTCTAGTTTAATCAATAAAGCAAAAGTAATTGTTATTTTAAATGAAGATATTATCGGTCGTGGTTTAGCTTCAATTAGTGACTTAGACGGTAAAACACTTATTTATTTTGGAACAAACAAAACTGAAACTGCAAAAGCTGCTCAATTGATTATTCCAGTAACTTGTATAGCTGAACATGCAGCAAGTTATGTAAATACGGAGGGTAGAATTCAACGTTCAATGCCTGCTAAAGAAACGATGTACACTAATCGCTCACTTCATCCTGAAATGAATGCAGGTCGTTTAGATCGCTTTGGAACTAAATTTGACAACTGGAGATCTGACAACAATCGTGTTGATGCTTATCCAGTTTGGGAATTCTTAAGTCAATTAGCTCCAAGATTAAATCAGTCTGTAAATTGGTCTGATTCATCTAACCTTTTTGATGAAATTGCTTTAAGTATTCCTGCTTTTGATGGGATAACTTATGACCGTATGGATTTAGAAAAAGGTGTGGTTATTCAACCAGCTGAAACTGAAGCAAAAACCATTTAATTTCAATCAATGGAACCATTTACACTTCAACTCATTGTATTAGGCACATCTTTATTTATGTTGCTTAATTCTGCTGCTATTGCTGTTTATGCAGAACGTAGAATTGCTGCTTTCATTCAAAATCGAGTTGGTCCAAACCGTGTAGGCCCACTTGGCTTATTACAACCTATTGCCGATGTATTAAAACTTATTTTGAAAGAGGATGTAATTCCTTCAAAAGCGAATACTTTTTTACATACTCTTGCACCAATAATTCCAGTTACAACGGCATTATTAACCGTTGCCGTTATTCCTTTTGGTGAAGGGCTTCATGTAACAAGTATTAATGTTGGTGTATTGTATTTATTAGCGGTTTCATCTTTATCTGTTTATGGAGTAACCTTAGCAGGATGGAGTTCTAATAGTAAATATTCATTATTAGGCGGTTTACGTGCTGCAGCACAAATGATTAGTTATGAATTACCAATGGGACTTGCCGTTGCAAGTTGTGTTCTTTTAGCAGGCTCACTAAATGTTGTAGATATAGTAGAAGACCAAAGTATGTGGTGGTATGTATTTTTAAATCCTGTAGGATTTATCATTTTTGTTGTCGCTTCTTTTGCTGAAACTAACCGAACTCCTTTTGACTTGGTTGAAGCTGAGCAAGAGTTGGTTGGTGGATTCCATACCGAATACTCATCAATGAAATTCGGAATGTTCTTCTTAGCAGAATATATGCACGTTGTAATTGCATCTATGTTAATTTCAACATTCTTTTTTGGAGGTTATAACTTACCATTTGCAGATGCATGGTTGCCTGAATTAGATTCAACTGTTAAAATAATTCTTGATTTAGCCGTGTTTTTAGGTAAAACTTCCTTTTGGTTATTTGTTTTTATTTGGGTACGGTGGACAATTCCACGATTCAAATACAATCAATTAATGCATTTAGGTTGGCATAATTTATTGCCAATTGCCATTATCAATTTTACCGTAATTGCAATCATTCTTAAAGTATTGAACTAAACAAAAAAGGCTGTCAGATGACAGCCTTTTTTGTTTGTAGGATATTAAATTATCTGATTGATTATTTCCCTTTCCCTTCTGCTTTCCAAGTTTCAAATAATTCAATCTCTTGTTCTGATAAGGGTTGTTTTTTACTCTCAAAAGGCATAAAGTACTCGTCTGATGGATCTAAACTTACCATTTTGATTATTTGTGTTATAGAGCCACTTACAGCTTCATACGTATCTAAGTGCTTTTTTCGGCCTTTTTCTGGGAAGTGACAAGGACTACAACTTCTCATCATAATTGGTTTAATATCGGTTTGATAAGAAACGGTCTGAGTCATTTGCTTTTCTGAGTCTGAGCTTGTTTTTTCGATTGATTTGCAGCTAATAAGTCCCAATAGGCTAAAGGTCCATAAGCATAGTATAGAATTTCTTTTCATAAATACATTGAAGTCGGTTATGGGATCGATTGATTATGTGCAATATAATATTTATTGAGTTTTTTTAAAATTTTAAAGTAAACTTTGTTAAAAAGCTGGAGGCTGGAAGCTGGGAGCTGGGAAAAAACTCATAACTAAATTTAGGCTCCGTCAACCGTCCATTTCTCATTTCTCATTTCTCATTTCTCATTTGCCCAATTGCTTTGTCTTGCCACTTGCTAAATAATACTATTGCAATTATTGATCCTATAAATGCCAATAACATATCAGATTGAGTATCCCAAACATATCCCTGTGTTCCTAAAAAAGCATCCGCGGATTCTCCCACTCCAAGCGCAGTAAACCATTCAATAATTTCATAAATCGCTGAAATAAACATGGTGATACTCATTAGTAAAAATGGTATCCACTTTTCTCTATTAAGCACTTTTAGTTTGATAAAGAGTTCTCGTGCAACTAAGGTTGGTCCAAAACCTTGCATTAGATGTCCCAATTTATCATAATTATTTCTTTCCTGATTTAATAGTTCTTTTAGGTACTCAAATAATGGATTTTCGGCATAAGTGTATTTACCGCCTGCAAATAAAATGATACCATGCAATAAAATGACTGCATACGTAAAATTGGAGAACTGAAATTTCTTATAGGTTACACTTAGAACAATAAACCCAATTATGGCAGGAATTACCTCCAAAAACCAAGTCAAATAATCTTTTGGGTTTATCGCCGACCAAATTAAGATTACAAAAAAAATGCCGATGTATGATTTTATTAACTTTGAAAGCATGAGATTTTAATTTAATGATTTGAGTGTACTCCGAAAAGTAGTTTTTAGCAGACTATTCGTCGAATTCGTAGGATTTGGAAGGGTGAAAATCGAAAGAATCGACTTTTCGGAGTGAACTCATGATTTCAGTTTTTCAAAAATGTGTTTAACCTAATTTAAGTTATAATAATTGAAATGAATTTATGTGTTTCAGCCATTTTTAATCTCAAGAATTTTGCAGTACTGTTTTTACTCAACCCTTTTCGAAGTACTGCTCTCAAAATTACTGTTGCTTCTCATTATGCTGAAGTTTTTAAAAACCACGTTTCTCGATTTTGTAATCAACAATAAAATTATCACATGCAATAATTCCACTTAGTTAAAGCATTGAGCTTTTTAGTTTGAATCACTATTTTAAAGTATTACATACTCATACGGTCATATTATTATACTTTCTCATAGTCCTTTTACTAATTGAACGCATCATTTTAGAACATCAAAAAGGAATGGAAAATGAAAATGAAATCGATATTTTCCATTTTAATAACTTATCATCACATTTGGGTATTTGGTGGTTTGGGCCACTATGTAACTTGAATTTCAAAATATTTATTTAGACGAAAATATCATTCTTACCTAAACGATTCTCAAATTCAATTAGTGATACTTTGAAAAAAAGGAAATATGCTGATTCCTATGTTCAGAATCAAATGCACCTATTCTTATTTTACGTTTTATCATTTTGTTGATTACACTTGTTTAGAAGTTAACATTTCGATTTTACTTCATGAATAGGTCTCGATTTATAATTGAAAATTGAACAGTTCGAGGCTGTATTCAGATATAATTAATTCATTGCCTTTATTTGGTTATAACATTTGATAATAATAATTATTTTTTTTAATACACCCTCATATATTTATTGTTTTCATTAAACTTATTAGATTTATTTTTATTAAAAAAAAAGAATTAGAGATATATTTTAACTCTGTGAAGAAATATTTTTTATCTATAAATTTAATTTATTATATTCATTAAGCTTATAGGTAACAGATTGAGGCAATATGACTAATCGAATAATTCTCACCATATTTTTTATTTTTTTAATTATCACGACTAATTCTAATGGACAGATTTCACAGGTTTATTATTTTTCGCCTACGGAAGAATTAGATGAGATTAAATTATACAATCATTCTTTACTTAAATTAGCATTAGAAAAATCAAAGAAAGAATATGGAGAATTTGAACTTCATAATGAGAATAACACGTCTGTTTCTCAAAGAGATGCACTAAAACTTTTAAAAGAAAAAAAGAGTTATATGTAGTTCCAACTATGACTGATGGTATTCGTGAAAGAATATTTATACCGGTTAGAGTTCCTCTTTATAAAGGATTATTTGGAATTAGAACCCTATTAGTTAATAAAAATAAGTTAAATGACTTGAAATTTCTCACGTCTATTGAAGACTTAAAAAAAGTTACTTTTACTCAAGGTTCAGAATGGCCAGATACTCAAATATTAAAATCAAATGGCTTTAGTATTTACGAGTTGCAAAAAAAAGAAGATATGATTGCTTCACTTCAAACTGGAAAAGCACTTTTATATCCACGTTCTATCGCTGAAATTAATTATGAAATGGAAGAAAATGCAACAGCTGAACTTGCCATATTGCCAAATATCTATTTGTACTATCCGACTGCGATTTACTTTTTTGTACAACGAACAAAAGAAGGTAAACATTTAGCTGATCGCTTGGAATTTGGGCTAAACGAAGCGATAAATGATGGCACTTTTGATCAATTATTTAACAAATCTATGAGTAAAATAATTACGAAAGCCGAATTAGATAACAAACGTATGATTAAACTAAACAATTTAATTTTACCAGAACTTACTCCCATAAATGAAAGTAAGTATTGGTTTATTAAAGAATAAAGACCAAGGTTAGAATAAACTAGTCCATTTTCTAATAAAGAAACTTAGTCGTTTCATTTTGTATGAACTAGCTTAATTAAACGAAAAATTATTGAAAAAAAATATTTATAAACTAACATTTTTAACAAATCAATTAGTAAGTCTTCAATTGGTATGGTGACTTTATCACTAAAATTATGACAATAGCCTACCAAATAAGCGAAATACTTTTCGCTACCATAATAAGATACAGCCAAGATTGACAACGCATTACCATGAGTTCAGCGTTAATAGCATTATTGTAAAAAATGCGATAATTAAAAATTGAATGTAAACAAATAACTTTAATTAAAAATCAATTATCCTTCAAACTAGCTACTTAATGACCTTTTTTGTTTTATCCAAAAAAAATACTTGATTGATAACCCAGAGTTCGAATTAAATTATTAATACCAAAACTAGTAAAAAAATATCGTCGTTTGGTTGCGTTTCATTATCCCGATGTACTAATAGGGATAGTTTTTCACTTAGCGAAATTTAGAAAGTTTTAGTGGTACCAAAGGCATGGTGAAGCCAACTTGCAATATTTTTAGTTTTTTTTATTGAAACTAAATTTATTTCCACAATTCATATCACGAAATTACTTAGAAACCCATTTTCTTTAGATTATCTCTTTTAAAATTGAGAAACACTTTTGATGAAAATATCGGGGTTTAGATTATTCCTTATTAATCTCTGTAGAAAATTGAGCTATTAGAACCATCAAAAAAGCACAAACTGACATTGCGATAAAACCATGCTTAATGCTACTAGTTTCTGAAATAAAGCCAATCAAAATTGGAGCAATGATATACCCAACATAGCTCATTGTAGCAACTGAGGCTATTGCCATAGAATTAATTTTTCCTGCAATCAGAAATATTAAAGGAAAGACTACCGAAATTCCTAAACCAGCAATAATAAATCCAGCAGAAACTAACCACACATTTGCGAATAGAACACAGATAGTTAAGCCTACAGCCCCCAAAATCAAACCCATTTTTAAAGTAAGCTTTAGTCCGATTTTCTTTCTTATATGATCACCCAAAAATCTGCCAATCAACATGGCTCCAGAATAAAAAGTATAACCAATAGATATAATTGTTGTGTTATTAGTTAGGTCAGCTTCATAATACAATGGAATCCAATTTCCAACAGAACCTTCAATTATGGCCCCAATAAACAAAATTAAGCCCAACAATATCAAAGATCCTTTCGGAAGGGAAAATTGTTTTTTCTCAAGATTCGTTACCTTCAAATCAGACTGACTAATTATTTTATTAGTTAAGTAGAGTACTATCAATAAAATACTAGTAATTATTGAATAGTGAATAATAACTGGAGTTTGAAGCCAAATAAAAAGAGAACCTAAAAACGCAGCACCAAAATTACCAACATTAAACCAAGCATGTAAAGATGTAATAATTGGTTGTTCAAAATGTTTCTCATACTCTGCACCAAGAGAGTTTATCGAAATGTCAAAAGACCCGAAAAAACCAGCAATAAGTACAAACAATAAGAGTAAACCGATCCAATTTATAGTTAGCGAATACAAAGGAAGGGAAATTATGATAACAAAGCCACTTATGAAAGAAGTTTTAACTGCCCCATATTTATGTAATAACCAAGCAGTTACTGGAAAAAAAAAAGCCTGAGAAATTCCTCTTGCAAATAAAATCCAACTAAAGGTTAGAACTGTTAAACTTAACTGAGTTGTTATATCAGGAATCCTAGAAACCCAAGACCCTATAATAATACCAACAATTACAAATAAACTTTTTAAGGCTCTTGGTAAAGAACTTGAATTTCTTAGAATCATACTTAATTTTCTTTGTGCCCGTCTATTCTCATAAATCAGAATGAATAACACAACAATTTAATTTCATTTATTAAAAAAAAGTGACATTACTCATCTTGAAAATTATTATTTTACAAGGTAAAAAATTAACTCTAATAATAAAATAATTTTTTTCGGCTATACAAGCAGTAAAGCATTTAGAACTATTCTAATTTATTTCGTCACTCTTTTAAATAACTAAAAATCAAGTAAATATTACATATTATGAAAATAACTCTACAAGATATTTCAAAAGATACAGGGTTATCTGTAACAACTGTTTCAAGAGCCTTAAGAGGCGATACCAGTATTACAGCAGAAAATGAAATCTTAATACTTGAATCAGCCCAACGACTTGGGTATCCGATAATTCAAAGAAAAACGCCCATAAGTTTGCGATCTGAAATTTACATAGCTTTGCTTGTAGAAATACTAGATGGCGAATTTTATGCAGCTCTTTTAAAAGGGTTTAAAACATTAGAACAACACAAGAATGTTCGAATTCTAATCTGTAACACGCTGAATATGAATAAATCAACAACTGATTTATTAGTTGAATTAAAACGGAATCATTTTTCAGCTGCAATATTATTTCTTCCTGAATTGTCTCATTCTGAGTACAAAAATATCGTAAAGAATGCCCCTAAGGATTTCCCGATAATATCTATTGCTCCAATTCCCAATCCTATAATGGACACGATTAGTTTTGATTCTTATGGAGGTGGATATTTAGTTGCAGAGCATTTTAATCATAGAGGGTATAAAGATTTAGGGATTATTAAAGGATCAAACAAAGCTATAGAATCTCAAATTAGAGCCAATGGTTTTACAAATTATATCGACTCTCAACCTGATTTAAATTTAGTGTGGAGTTATCAGGGAGATTATACTCCTGTTTCTGGAATCAATGCTTATTATGCCTATAAGAGTAGTGAAATTAAGCCAAGAGCTCTATTTATAGCAAATGATGTAATGGCATTGAGTTTTATATCTGCTGCCAAAGAAGATAACATTAGAATACCTGAGGATTTGGCAATTGTCGGATTTGATGATATTCAGATGGCGAAATTTAATCACCCTAAATTATCAACTATAAATGCTGATTTCAGCCAAATGGCAGAAAATTCAGTAACCCATATTCTTGAAGAACTGGCAAAACCTTCAAAACACATGGGATATACTAGCTTAATTCCAGTAAAACTAAACATTAGAGAAAGCTCCTGAGTTACTTTAATCAAAGAATTTCAGATAGAGACAGTATTTAATTAAAACTAGGAAAAATTCACAGATTATTTCTATTAGTGAATATCCGTTATGAGCTTACTTGAAGAGTTGTTTTCATGAAAATATTTGGAGAATTTGCAGAATTAGGAAGGGTTCTAATCAAAAAAACAACTTTTGTATGGACTTAGCTATGATTTTTTAAGATTCATATCTACTTATTTTTCTGAAAAACCCTAACGTAATCGACTTGCATATTTTGAGGAAATACAGATTCATCTACACCTTGAGCGCCACCCCAAGCACCGCCAACAGCAATATTTAAAATTAGATGGAATCGTTTATCAAATGGCCATTCATTAGAACTTTTTCCTGTATTTTGAAAGGTAAAGTAGAGTCGGTTATCGATAAAAAAATCGATTTTTAGCTCATCCCATAAAATAGAATACACAAGGAATTCATCACTAGCCATAGGCGCCATAATGCTTCCTCCTTTTTGTGTTCCTTGAGTATGATTAAATGCTCCGGTATGTACTGTTCCGTAAATTGTACCCTGATTGTAACCAACATGCTCCATAATATCAATTTCACCAGATTTAGGCCAATTACCGTACTCCCAATCGGTTGGCAACATCCAAATAGCCGGCCAAGTGCCTCTTCCTCTTGGTAATTTTGCTCTCACATCAATTCTACCATATAACCAATCTCCTTTATCTCGAGTTACCATTCTTGCAGAAATAAATTCTTTTTCCTGACCACGAATTATTTGCATGGCAGTAATAGTTAAAACACCGTTATCAACCGATGCCGTTTCTTGGGTATCTGCCAAATAATTTTGCAATTCCTGATTTCCCCATCCGTGATTACCCGTATCATAATTCCATTTTGTATTATCTGGTAAGCCAGAATAATCAAACTCGTCATTCCAGACCAAAGTATAATCATCAGGAACTGGAATCTCTTCTTTATTAGGTGTTGATTCTGAACACGATACAACTACACAAATAAATTTTATTAATAAGGAGTATAATTTTACTTTCATTTAGGAATCCTAATCATTTGATTTTTCTTTTTTTACATTGACATAATTTAATTATTTCTATCAATATAAATACTGGTTACTTTCATTCTGAGTTAATTTTTGTTAAAACTATTTTTCCAATTTATTAATCAGATTTTTTAGCAGACAAGAACAAATTTAGTTTTTTATTTGCATTTTTTTTGGTCTAGATTTCAACTCTTGGACGAGAAACATTAGCTTAGATTCCAAATTGCAGTAGGATGAATGTTGTAAAAAAATCACATCAAGATTACATTCTCCATAGGTAGAATTAAGTTCACATAAATTCATTATGCTGAGATAATACTTCGTGGTACAGAATGCCACCATCAATATAATGTCAAATCATGTGATGACCATATTTTACTTAAATAATATCCTAAAACAAATTTATTACCGAGTTAAAGTATTGAGCCAAAGAATAATCTTTATTGTTTAGAAGTAAAAACGAACTCCGAAAATTGAATGAAGATTTTACGTTTCGGTTTGACTCCTTTTGTACACAAAATCCATTAATAAATCCTTTTCTTTGAAACTAGGAAGGATTCGAACCTTAAGCTATTTATTTTATGCAATCCGAATAGATTAACCAAATCGTTTTCGATTCTCAAACCAGCATCTGAAAATTCTTGAGCCAAATCTCTCAATTATCAATATTAAAATCCTATACCTAATTGTAAAAGTATTTTAAACGATATAGAACAGTAAACTAATTCCAATAGAGAATAGCATGTTAAAACAACGTAGCTTTTGAGGGTTAATCCATTTGAGCTTACTCATTTGCAGGAATTAAAGCTCTCCAAAGACCAACATGTACTTGATTCGTAGACTTGTTATAGATACCAAAGCCACTAGCCCATTCCCAATACGCAAAGCTAAAACCTAAATCGATTGATTTTTTTGCTACATATTTGGTCCAAGCCACTCTTGATTCTTCAGGAGCTTTAGAATAGGCACCAAATTCACCTATATAAATAGGGACTTTATTTTGTTGAGACCACAAAAGGATTTGTTCAAAATGCGTATCAATTTCCTCTTTTTGAGCGATTGTTTCGGTCCAGGTTGTTCCCAACCATTGTTCAGCGCCATCAACCCATTCAGCTCCTTGATGCGTAAAATGAAAAGGTTCATAATAATGTGGTGTTACAATAATATTGTCATCGTTTGGCAATTGCAACACATTCAAACCAGAAAGCCCTCCATAATTTGCCAAACCAATAATCAAGGTTCTTTGAGGGTTATCATTTCTAACAATTTGAATCATATCTGGAATCATTGAATTCCAAATTTCGGCTGATAAGTTTGCATGTGGTTCGTTTAATATTTCAAAAACAACTGTATTAGGATAATCTTTGAAAATTGTAGCCACTTGAGTCCATAATACTTTAAAACGTGCAAACTCAGCAACTGGATTTTCATATAATTCCTCATAATGATGAAAGTTTATAACAACTAATAAATTTTGTTCAACAGCTAAATCTACCACATGCTTTACTCTTTTAATAAATTCTGGGCTTATACTATTGGGATTCGATATTTCAGTATTCGAAGACCATCTGATTGGAATCCTAACATGATTAAAACCGATTTCTTTAATCTGAGAAAACCAGGAATCTTCAATAACAATACCCCATTCCCCTTCTTTTGGGGCTTCCAGGGCATTCCCAACATTTATTCCTCTTCCTAACATCTGATTGATTTCTACAGATGAATATATTTTTTCATTTTTAGAATTACTATTTGATGTGTTTTCTGAACAACTAAAAACAGCAGAGAAAAATAACAGATTTAAAAGAAAGAATTTGTTCATAAGAACTCCTAATTTTGGGTTTGTATTGAAAATTTATAGTTCAGCCCATTTCGAAAAGTCGATTTTTCGGTTCCATACTTACCAATCTTTCGAAGTTGTAGAATATTTTCTGAAACCTACTTTTCGTAATGTGACCTTGGTTTAATTTCAATAGTTGGGTAAACCTTGTTTACAAGATAATCAGCTTAATCTATACTCAAATACAGAACAATCTATATGTATTAATGAAATCTTAAACAAGTTTATTAACAACTCTCGCATATTCCACCAGTAAGCGTGTAGCCAAAACCTATCATTTTTTGAATTCGTTTGTTCTTATTAATACTGATCATCATTGAAGATGCAGTATCGTTTTGTTGAATGTTCCCACTTTTCTTGTTGAACGCAACAAAATACATCTCATAATTTGAATCACTTGATGTTAACCATGTTTGCACAACCTGAGAATGTAAATCATCTTTTTCACAACTTGTGATTACTGTAAAGACGGCAACTAATACGTTTAGAATCTTTTTTCCCATACGTTTTAAACACTTATTAATATCTTTTTTTAACTGAACAGTATTAATCGTTTCCCAATCTTATCCGATCTTGACAATTACTGCTCACTTTTAGAATAATACAAAAAAATGATTTAATTAAATAATTTTTTAACATAGTTACTCCCCTATTTGATCTCAAATAAACACCTTATTCGAACTATTCTATTCTGAAACTCAATCTAAATAGTATATATTAAACGACAATTACTATTATTTTTATTATACTTAAATAGATTAGATCAAGCCTATAAAACATACTTATCGCCTCACTTAACTAGTACATATTTAAAATATTTTTTCTCTTGAATAAAAAATAAATACTTTATATATTAATTTTTTATTTCTTAAATTCCGTTATAATTAATATTGCTACTCAATTATACTACGATCTTTTAAAAGATTAGTCTGTAAAGTAGCTTTTAATAACTAATTGGCATTTTTGCTTTAAGACTACTTTATATAAGCGGAATTAACTATGAACTCACTACGCATATTATCAACTCTTTTATTACTTGCTACGTTTGTAAGCTGTAGTGATAAATCACCAAACTCAGGCAATCTCAATTCAACCGATATTTCCTCAGAAAAAATTGAAGGCTTACTTACTAAACTGACTCTGAAAGAAAAATTAGCGCTAATTCATGCTAGTTCTTCTTTTACATCTGGTGGAATTCCGAGATTAAACATCCCTGAAATAGCTATGTCTGATGGGCCACATGGCGTTAGGCCGGAACAGGGAAGATCGTGGTCAAGAGTTGAAAATGCCGATGATCAAGCAACGTATTTACCAACAGGGATTACGCTAGCTTCAACATGGAACAAATCATTGGGCGTACAATATGGTCGTGTACTTGGTAGTGAAGCAAAAGAAAGAAACAAGAATATTATTCTTGGCCCTGGTATAAATATTATCAGAAGCCCACTTAACGGCAGAAATTTTGAATACTTGAGTGAAGACCCTTACTTAACTGCTCAAATGGCAATTGGCTATGTAAGTGGTGTGCAGGAAAATGGTGTAGCTGCTTGCGCAAAACATTTTGTTGCAAACAATCAGGAAACCAATCGTTCTAGCGTGGATGCACAGGTAAGCAAACGTGCTTTGCATGAAATTTATTTACCTGCTTTTAAATCAGTAGTTCAGGATGCAAATGTCTGGAGCATCATGGGCTCTTATAATAAAGTGAATGGACAATTTGCAACGCATCATGAATATTTAGTTAATGCTATTTTGAAGAATGAGTGGGGCTTTGATGGAGTTCTGATTAGCGATTGGGCGTCTGTTAAAGACACTAAAGAAGCTTTATTGTTTGGAACTGATATTGAAATGGGAACTGAATTGGTTAAATCATTCGACAATCCTGATTATGATGGATTCTATCTGGCTGATGCCGCTGAAAAAATGATTGAAAGTGGCGAAGTTGAGGAATCAGTTGTTGATGATAAAGTAAGAAGAATTTTAAAATTAATGATGAGAAGTACCGTATTAGCTGAGTATGGGAAAGGCTCACGGAATACGGAAGAACACCAGAAAACAGCCCTTCAAGTTGCTCAAGAAGGTATTATTCTTTTAAAAAATGACCAGATTCTTCCCATCAAATCTACAGAAAAAAAGACGATTGCAGTTATTGGTCACAATGCGATTCGAAAATTTGCCAGTCGTGGCGGGAGCTCTCAAGTTAATGCACTGTATGAAATTACGGCTTTAGAAGGCATTCAAAAAATAGCCGGTGATCAGTATAAAATCGTCTTCTCTGAAGGTTACGAACCCAATTTTGATGAAAATGATTTCAGAAAAGAAAATGTACAAACGGCTGCTCAAACAAAAGTAAACGACGTTAAAGTCGCCGCATCGAAAAAATCAAACCAAAAACTGGTAAAAGATGCAGTAGCAATTGCTAAAAAAGCTGATTATGTCATTTTTGTTGGCGGCTGGATTCATGGCTTCGAAGGTTACCCTTGGGGCGAAGGTACGTTCGACTCAGAAGCACGAGACAAGGTAAACCTAAAATTAACCTTTGGTCAGGAAGAATTAATTCAAGAACTTACTAAAGTAAATAAAAATGTAATCTCGGTGCTTTATGGTGGCAGTCAAGTTGAAATGAACAATTGGTTGCCTAAAGTTAAAGCATATATTCACACTTGGTATCCAGGTATGGAAGGTGGAACCGCTTTAGCTCAAATACTATTTGGTGAAGTTAATCCTTCAGGAAAATTGCCAGTTACTTTTGCAAATTCACACAACGACTACCCTTCTCATAAAATTGGAGAATTTCCAGGCAGCGCTTCAGTAGATTACAAAGAAGATATTTTTGTTGGGTATCGATATTTTGCAACCGAAAATATAAACGTTCCTTTTTCTTTTGGATTTGGACTTTCTTATACCAACTTTACTTTTTCTAACTTAAAAACAAGTAAAGATAAATCAGATATAATTGTTACTTGTGATATTACAAATACTGGGAAAATGGCTGGTTATGAAGTTCTTCAACTTTATCTACATCAGAAAAATCCTTCAGTTAAAAGACCAAAAATCGAACTGAAAGGTTTTGAAAAAACTTGGCTTGAACCAAATCAAACAAAAACAATCTCATTTACGCTTAAGGAAGATGCTTTTAAACTTTTTAATGAAGAATTAACTAATTGGATCTTAGAAAATGATGATTATACTATTTTAATTGGAAATTCATCGACACACACACCTCTTAAGACAACTATTAAGTTGTAGATAAAACCAAAAAGAAAAAGCCATGAGTGGAAGCTCTGGCTTTTCATCTAATATGATTACTATTTTAATTACCGATTATGAATTATTACCTATTCTTTTACCTTTTTTGCTTTCTCTTTCAAACTTGCGATGATAATAATAATTCAACAACTACATCTTTAAACGGTCTTGTTGAATATTTTGGGCAATTGCAAACCAAAGGAAATCAAATTATTGGATCAAAAAATAAAGATGTTGTGCAAGTTAAAGGAATTAGTTTCTTTTGGAGCAATTGGTCCGATTCGTTTTGGACAGCAGAAATGGTTGACCGTTGTGTTGATGAATTCAAAGCCGAAATAATTCGTGCAGCTTTTGGTGTCGATGAGAATGGAATTCCCCAAGAAGGAAGTTCATACGAACAGGTTTATCGTGTTATTGATAGAGCTATTGAGCGGAATATTTATGTAATTATAGATTGGCATTCGCATGGAGCACATAAAAATACGGCTTCTGCTAAAGCTTTTTTTTTCGGCAATGGCTCAAAAATATGGATCAAACGATCATGTACTATTTGAATTATACAACGAACCTCTCCAAATTTCTTGGACTACAATTAAATCTTATGCTGAAGAAATTATTCCCGTTATTAGACAATACTCAGATAACTTGATTATTGTTGGGACACCTACTTGGTCACAAGATATTAACCTTGCAGCAGACAATCCGATTAACGATATAAATGTTGCTTATTCCTATCACTTTTATGTTCCTAATCATGGAATGTCTGTTGCTCAAAAACTTCCTTATGCTATTTCGAAAAATGTTGCCGTTTTTGCCACTGAATGGGGAGTTTGGTCTCAAGAAGATTGGTGTTAATGTAATTTTTCTCAAGATGATCGGATGAACTTATTAGATGAACATAAAATTTCTTGGTGTCAATGGTCTTTATTCGATAAAGATGAGAAATCTAGTCTAATTGCTCCAAATCAAG
>CAZNTR010000002.1:0-72307 GCA_964575925.1 uncultured Chitinophagales bacterium | reverse complement strand
CCTTAATACCCTTTTTGTAAAACAAAGACGAACCAACAATCACCCATAAGAGTAATTTATCTGTTTAAAAGATAAGAATATTTTAATATCCAAAGCAACAATTTATTTAAGGATGTAAATTTTTGTGATTTCTATTTTAAAATTTTTAGTACTTTCTGTTCAAACAATTCAATTTGGGCAAATCAAATAAACTAAACTAAACGAAACAAATACAATATGTTACGAAGTTTTAAAAAATTAATTCTCCTTTTAGTAATTCTGATTTTTGAACATCAAATAGGATTTTCACAAGTAAAAGGTGTGGGATTTGGGTTTAGTCAAGAACAAGCTAGAAATGAAGCGCTTGCTGATATTTCTTCTCAGATTTCCGCTCAGGTTCAGTCAACATCGGGCAGAACTGTTACAGAAATAACCGGAAAAGGATTTAGTGAGGATTATATTCGACAGGTTTTGACCAAAACGCAGCTTCCTATTTTGGGCGCATCATTTACTTACAAAAATGTGAAAAATGAGTTTGAATGTTTGGCCGTGCTTGATCCTTCAGTAACAACATTGTATAAAAATGAAATTATTCAGATTCAAAATGAAGCCAAAAAACTTAGTACTTCTACCGATTTAAATGATTTGAGCCGATTGTTAACTTTGTCTGAAAATTATAGTCAATATCGTGTTGTATTAACTCATTTTGGTGAAACGGCCGATGATTTTCCCATCTCAGTTTCAGAAATCCAGAAACGATATGATGAAAAAGCAGGAAATATTTCTTCCTTAAATGAATTCTCAGCCTTCATCAAACGATTATTTAAGGAAAATTCGTACTACATTTATGCACTGGAAGTAAGTAATTCGAAGGAAATTACTCCGTTTGCAGCTACTCTTCGCCAACGAATGATGGCTTCTTTACCAACAACAACTTCTCTCGATAAAGCTACTTTTTTGATAACTGGATCCTACTCCATTTTAGAAGATAGAATTGAGCTCAATTTAAAAACCGTAGATAAAGAGCAGAAAAATGTTAAATCTGCCTCCTTTCGCTTTTTGCCATCCGCTTATGAAGGTTTGCGAGTTAAACCAGAAACTGTAGATTTAAAAAATTTGATTTCTCAAGGATTGGTACTAAACAATGAACTTAGACCTGAATTGAGAACATCGATTGGGAAAACGAATTTACTTTTTTACAATCAAGATAAAGTTGAATTATTTGTGAAAATGAATAAACCAGGATATTTGTATATCATGGGACATGTAAATAATCCAGGAGGTCGTTTTTCTTATTTACTTCCTATTAATGGAGACGAAAAGAAACGTGATTTTGTGCTTTTTATTAATGCAGATGATGCCAACAAATGGATCAGTTTGGATGAGTTTGAGATTGAAGCGCCATATGGAACAGAAATATTGCAGGTTTTTGCTTCAACGGATGATATTGTTGATCGCGTTCCAGATTATTACATAAATGATATCGGTTACCCTGTAATTTGAACAAATCCAGATCTTGTAGTTGCAAAAACTAGAGGAATGATTAAGAAGAAAAAATCAAAAACGAATACTACTTCTGAGTTTAGCTTGACTTATACGACAATGGAAAAGAACTGATCAAATTTGATGTTTTGATTTCTTCTTTCAGACTTGAAACCTTAGTTTGATTTCAAAATTGCGGATTGGAAATGTTGCTTTAAATCGCATCATGATCAAATACGGGATATTGTTTTTTTTTAAGTTCACACTCATACTTTTCGGCGAGATTCCGTCCCATAAGTTTCCGGGACGGGATTACAGTTTTTTTTTGCCTAAACTTGTGTTCTAAAATCACTTTGTCGAGAGTTAGCATTGGTTTTAGTATGCTATAATTCTTATCCCGAACTCAGAATTATAGCATCTTGATATCTCCCCGACCCTCTTTTAGATCTTCCGTCTTCATACTTAAGGTTCTTGGCAAAAGAGGAAGCTTTCTTTCTTATATCAAAACTCCAATTTTACCAATTTCACAGCTCAAAGTTTTCCATTATTTCTTTTGCTTCTGCTATCAATTTTTCTATTCTGTAACTCTCAATCATTAGGGATTCCATTTTTTCTTCTGCTTGAATTAATTCTCGACACAAAACTATTCCGTTCTTTACAATTTCCTCGCGTTCTCTTTTAGTTAATGACGGAATGAGGGTAATCGGCAATAAACGCATATCGGTTAATTGCTCCATAATTGCCAATTTGTGCGGAGTGTCCCAACCTATTCCCAGAATTCCGCTACAAGAAGCAAATACACGTGCATCTTCTGTCAATTTGGTATTGGTTACTAATCCTCCAGAAATTTTTCGTTTTTCATCGGGATGATCTTTTAGCCATCGGTTTTTAAGGTCAATTACCCTAGAATTCACATACATAGCAATTTTTACATCCGATTTCACTCCAGGCTGATTATGAAATTTGCATTCAATAAAATTGACTTCATGCTCATTTTCAGCGAAAACATCCACTTCGTGAGTAACGCATATTCCCTGCATAATAATTCCGGTTTTTACCTGATAACCCTGATGTCGGAATATTGCAGAAACCAAATGTTCAAACGGATAACCACTTGGGCCCAAATCCATTACAGCGCGCTTTAATTGATAATTTGATGCAGCAGGTCGATTCCCACTTCGTAATAATTTGAACGCTTTTTGATAAATCTTTTGAGTTTTCATCCCCTGAACAAGATGAATCTCAATCTCGTCAGCAATGGAATTGGCTTGAACTTCTTTTGCCCCAGACCTAACTAAAGAACCGACTAGTTTTTCACGGTTAAATAAAACCAGTGAACCGTTAGCTTTTTGAATGTAAGAATCACCATTCATTGCTCAATGTAGCGATAAATTGATAATTTGAAAACAGTTTACTAATAACCTGAGTTCGAATTCAGGTTTAATAGAATGATTTTAATCAAAAACCAGAATAAACAATGAAGAACCTCATTTGGATTCGCAGTTAAATCTCAAATTTAATCCCAAATTAGACAGAGATTCTGGGACAAGCCCAGAATGACAAAATTATTTTATACCTGTTTTTTTTTATTTCTTATTCCGAACTCATTTAATAACGTTGATTTTACTCTTAATCATTACTTTTTTTGAACAATTAATACATCTATTTTAGCTTAACATACTTTGCAATAATTGTTTCAATTTGTTCAACGGAAGCAGGTTTTACTAAATAATTGTTCATTCCAGACTCTTTTGCTCTGTCAATTTCGTCTGTATCATTACTTGCCGACAAGGCAATAATTGGAATACTTGTAAACTCCTTTTTTTCTCTAATCATTGCTGTAACAGCATAACCATCTAATCTTGGCATTTGTAAATCCATAAAAATCATGGCTGGAACTTCAATTTCTAGTTTTTCCACACATGATAATCCATCCGTAAATGATTCTATTTTTGCGTTTGGGAACAAGGTTTCTAAGGTCTGCTCCATTACCATCAAATTTATTTGATTATCATCTACAACGAAGAAGGAAATATCCAAGTTTTGATAAATATGGCTCTTGTGTTCATCCATAATTTCATTTAAAACAATCGAAAACGTACTTCCTTCACCAATCTCACTTTCAACACCGATTGATCCATTCATTTTTTCCATTATTGCTCTCGCATAGTGCATATTTATACCTGTGCCTTGAGAAGCATCATAAGCAATTGATGTTTTTTCTGCTGAATCAAAAAAAGTTGAGAGACGATCTTGTGAAATTCCTTTTCCAGTATCTTTTATGAATACTGTAATCGTTTGATCACCATTTTTTCTACAATTAATGAATATTGAACCATTTTCCGCATTATGATTTATTGCATTTGATAGAATGCTTAATAAAACCATTTCCAAGCGTTCTTCATTAGCATTTACAAAATAATTTTCACAAGAAAACGAATCTATATAAACTTGAATGGATTTATTCTCTAATTCATTTGAAAGATTTGAAATACACTTTGTTACAATTTCATTTAGATCTAGTTTAGTACAGACAATGCTCAATTCACCCTTCTCAATTTTGGAAATATCCAAGAGCTTATTGATCATGGAGAGCAGTTCATTGCCAGCCATTTTTATTTCATTTACCGTTTCTAAGTCTGAATCTGAAAGTCGTTTGTGCATATTCAATTCTAATAATTGAGAAAACCCAATAACCGCATTTAGAGGCGTTCTCAATTCATGACTCATTCTAGAGATAAATTCTGATTTGTATTTATTGGCTATCTCTGCGTCTTGTTTAGCTTTTTGGAGCTCATTTTTTGCATTAATTCTTGAATCAATATTTCTAATGAATACATAAATTAACTGTTCACTATCATATCCAGAATAAGTAGCGCTAACTTCCGCATTGAATTTTGTTCCGTCTTTCTTTACATAAACGGTATCAAATCTATCAAACCCATTCTGTACAACATATCCAATATGTTTTTTGACGTCATTGGCTGACTCAAGATCATCAATATCACTAACATGCCTATTAATTAATTCCTTGTACTCATAACCAAATTGATCACTCATAGATTTATTTACTTCCTTTATATTCCCCTCTAAATCGAGAGCCATATACCCGTCAATGAGTGCTTGAATAATTTTTTCTATTCTTTCCTTTTGTTTTTTGATTTGAAGTGTCTTCAATTCTTCACTTAAACTAAGCATCTCATATTTATGCTTTAGTGACTTTTTTTGCTCATCAAGTTCAGTAATATCATTACCTACTAATAATAGTGAAATCTCCCCATCAGCACGATCATTTAATGGTTGAGTATTCCATTCAATTGTTCGCATTTTACCCATTTTATTCTTAAATGGAAATATATAATCAATGAAAGGTTCTTTAATAGCTTTATTGAAAAACTCTCCCCAAAGATTTTCTAAGGATTTTGGAATAAAAATATCGATGTAGCTTTTCCCAATAATTTCTTCTTTTTTATACCCTGCTTTTTTTTCGAAATAAGGATTTATAAACTCAATGGTCTGATCCTTATTCAATATGATAATTTTTGTTGGTGTAGTATTAACAAGATTTTGAGAATAGTCTCTTTCCGATCTAAGTTGCTTTTCCATTTCAACTTTTTCTGAAATGTCTATAATGGAAGCCATCATGCAAATGGGATCACTAGTCTCAGATTTCACTAAATTGCCAATTAGTTGAAATATAGCTGTTGTGCCATCGTTCAATTTTGCAATGAGTTCGCCTTTCCATTCACCAAATGTCATCAAGTTATGAACTACAGCTTTGGCAGCATTTTCATCAACCCAAAACTCAATTGGAGACCTTCCTACCACTATTTCGCTATCTGGAATTTTCCACATTTTCCGAAATGCTTTGTTTACATACGTTAGTTTCCCATTTAAATCTGAAATAGCTATTCCACTAATGGCAGACTCTAGCGCTGCAAAAGCCAATTTATTTGAAGTTAAATCGTTAAGGCCATCCATGTTTACTTATTTTAAAAGATAATCATTTATTATTTTCATAAACTTATTAATATCAATAGGTTTGGTAATGTAATAAGAGAATCCTAAATCCATTCCTTTTTTCACATCATTTTCCATTGCATTTGCTGTAATTGCTAAAACTGGAATGCTTTCAAATTCTTCCATCTTTCTAATTCTTTTTAAAACTTCAAAGCCATTCATTTCTGGCAAGTTAATATCTAAAAGAATTAATTCAGGTTTTATTTCACTTATTATCTTTAAGCCGTCCAAAGGCTTAGTTGATGTAACTAATTTTGCGCCAGGAAGGTAATCAAATATTTGTGTCATCAATTTAATATTGGACAAGTTATCTTCTATATAAACAACATATACTTCGTTTGGTTTATTAATTTGTGAAGGATTATTCTTAACAATTTCTTCTTCTTTTTGATCAGTTTGTATTCTACTAGCTTTTTCGGATTCCAATACATCTAACTCAACCCAAAACGTACTTCCCTCATTTTCCTTACTTAATACACCAATAGAGCCATTCATTAATTCGACAATTCTCTTTGTTATCGATAAACCGATTCCTGTTCCTTCAACTTCTTTATTTTCAAGCCCCAATCGTTGAAATGGTAAGAATAATTCATTTAACTGATTAGACGGAATTCCAATTCCTTTATCAGCTACGACAAGCAAAATTTTTGCTTGCTTCTCAGATACTTTCTTTTCTAACGTTATTCGAACTTCACCATTTATCTTATTGTACTTAATCGCATTTGATAGCAAATTAAGTACAACTTGTTTTAATCTTAGTCGATCTGCTTTTACAATAAATTGAGCTTCATTTATAAATTGAATTTTAACTGACTTTTTGAATGCTAGGGTCTTTACCAATGTAATCGATTCTTGAATTACATCATTTATTAATACAGGTTCCAAAATCATGTCATTATTACCCGACTCAATCTTAGATAAATCTAAAACTTGATTAATCAGTTCAAGTAAGTGTTTCCCTGCTTTTCGAATTTCACGAATATTTGCTTTTTGTTCACTTGTAAGCTTTTCGTCATATTCTAATAATTGACTAAAACCGATAATTGAATTCATTGGAGTCCGCAACTCATGGCTCATACTCGATAGAAATTCAGATTTAGCGAAATTGGCTTTTGTCGCTTCATCTTTTGCCGCAATTAATGCATTCTCTGACTCAACCCTTTCTGTTACATCCTGTACGGTTCCAACTAATTTGCTAACTTTTCCAGTAGAATCAAGTTCAGCATGGGCTATTTCTTGAAAGTATCTGATTGTGTTGTTTTTTAAAACTACTCTATGAGTTACATTAAACTGTCCGGTTTTTTCAGCTTCAATCAGTTTTTTTCCAATCAACCTGAAATCTTCTTCTAAAAGAATATCCTTTAATAATCCAAAATGGGCAGGATTATCAACTTTTTTCATGTTTAAAAGATTATACACTTCATCTGACCAATCAACTGAACCGTCAGAAAAATCGATAGACCAATTTCCAATTTTTGCTATGGATTGAGCAAACTTTAAATCATTTTCTCGTTCAGCAAGCGCAAGTTCTGCTAATTTTTTATCATGTATATCTTGAACAACTCCGATCATTTTTATTGGTTTATCGTTTTCATCTCTAATTACGGCCCCTTTTTCTTGAACCCACTTTATGGTTCCATCAGCCCAGACAACTCTGTGTTCAATATTATAGGGCTGGTTATGCTCAACTGAATCTCGAATTGCATTCATTACGGCATCTTTATCATCAGCATGAATTACATTTAAAAATTTGTCGAATTCTATATCCATTGAGTTATTTTCTGGATATCCGAATAATGGACCAACACGTTCAGTCCAATACAATTCATTAGTAACTATATCCCATTCCCAAGTACCTATATTAGCATATACTTGCCCTCTTCTTAATCTCTCTTTATTTAATTCATTTAAGATTTCTAACTTCTTTGTTTCGGTATTATCAAATATAACACCATCAAATCCAATAAGAATTTCATCTTCAAAAAGCATCTTTTTAAATTCTTTAACCCAATGAATAGTCCCATTTTTGTGGATAATTCTATATTCACCCGTTACAGAGTGTTTAATACTTTTTAGAGAATCGAAATCACTTAAATAGTTATCAACATCATCTGGATGAACTAAAGACAACAAGGCATTTTTGCCATTGATTAATAACTCATTATCAGTGTAACCACAAATTTTAAAACTATTTGAAATATGACTGATACCCGATTCAATTCTATAACTATAAACCATTCCTGGTAAGTTATTTACTAAAGACTTGTAGTTAGTTTCACATTCTATTAAAGGTGTTTCACTTTTAATTCGTTCTAGTGTATTTACGATGATATTACAAAAAAAAGATAGTAACTCTATTTCATACTCTTCGAAATTATTCCTGTTAGAATAAAAAGACACTAAACCTAAAGTTTCATTTTCTTTTTTAAGTGATTTAATCAAAAAGGAGCACGTATCTAAAAAAAGATATTTACGAATTTCGTTATTTATATTTTCTTTAATAGAAAAATCATTGTTTACATAGATAAATGACTCTTGTTTGAGCTTTTCTCTTAATTCAGGAATATCATTTAAATCGATTGAAATAAATCTTGACTCTCCCTCTATAAGTTCATCATTAACCCTATGATAGAGTTCAAGTTTATCTTTTTGAAAAGAGAAAAAAATATCAGCGCCATTAACCTCTAACTTTTTGCATAATAAGTTTGAGTAGTTTTTAATTATCTTATCGAATTCGTTTTTTTGAGCTTTTATAAGACTAGATGCAAAATCACTTAATATTTTTTGCGCTTCATTTTGCTTAGTAAGTCTTGCTTCTAATTCTTTTAACTTGGTTATTTCAGTTCTTATTGATAAATATTGAATCGTTTTACCATCAACATCAATCTTTGGGACAATTGTTGTTTCAACCCAATACAGAGACCCATCTTTTTTCTTGTTGCAAATCTCACCATTCCATGTAGCGCCACTACTAATTGTTTTCCACATTTCTTTAAAAAACAATTTTGAATGGTAATTAGATTTTATAATCTGATGTCTTTTTCCAACTAACTCTTCACGGGAATAACCACTAATTTCACAAAACTTATCGTTTACATAGGTAATTATTCCTGCCCTATTAGCAATACTAACTATGGCATGTTTATCTAATGCTTCAATTTGTAATGCATATTTCGATTCATAAGAACTTGTAGAAGTTGCTTCTATAGTTTTGGAATTATCTACAAAATCAATAAAAACCTTGCCTGACTTATTTTCTTCTTTATTTATTTTATCATTGTGCTCATTATTAATCTCTTTACTGTCTTTCATACCAATTTATTTGCCTTAAATGATTAAATAATAGTATGTATAATTTGATTAAGTTTGCCAACCAACTAATTCTTTAATTGTATCTTTTACTGCTGATGGTTCAAAAGGCTTAATAAATAATCGATCAACTTCAGCAGGTTTATTTTTTGCTAAATCTTTATTTGCAGTAATCATAATAATAGGAATGCGTGAGAATTCAGGCAATGTTTTAATTTTTCTTACAAATCGATCTCCATCCACATTTGGCATTGAATAGTCTGTAAGAATAATATCGTATGATTTTTTCCTTAATTCATTTAATGCTTCTTGCGCTGTATGAACCTTCGTATACTCAAAATAATCCATTGAGAGAACTCTTTCCCAAATAGCTGTTTGCAATTGAACATCATCTAACAATAATACATTAAATGTTTTTATTTGAGACTGTTCGCCAAAATATTCGGAAATATTTTTTTTTAGATCTAAACGATCAAAAGGCTTTACAACAAACTGAGATACACCTGAAGCAATAGCTTTGTTTTTCAAATCGCTTACAGATGTAATCATAATTATGGGAATGTCTTTCCAAAGTACATTTTTACGAACTTTTTTAGTCAATTCCATTCCATTCAAAATTGGCATCTCATAATCTGTTAAGATTAAACCAATTTTTTCTTTTTCCAATATTTTTAAAGCTTCTTCACCATTTACAGCCTCTACCGTTTCCAATTTCAAATCGGCACAGATACCTGAGATAAACTGTCTTTGAGTTTTAAAATCGTCTACTATTAAAATTTTATACATTGTAATTTACCGCATCTTTCAAATTTATTATAAACTTTTTAAACAGGTCTATAATTTCTTTTTCATCATTATTTTTCTTTAAATAACACTCTAGTTGAGAGCTCTTTTCGGCAATATTCTCATAGCCAGATACTTTTAGAGTAGGTCGTATTTTGTGCAATAAAAAAGAAATATCTTTAATCGTAATCGTTTCATTATATTCAAATTCTTCGATCCATTCATCAATTATATTATTAACATAATTTACATCTTTTATATCAGCATTTTCATATTTAACAGCTACTATTATTTCTGATTGCAACTGATTTCAAACTTGCTCAAATTCATACTTTCCTTTAGGCGCCATTCAAATAAAAATATATTTCCATACTTACTAAATACATTCTCATGATTGATAATCGCATTTTTCTTAAATCTAAAGTCTATTTGAGTTAATAATTGTTTAATTATAGGTTTTTTCATTTGAGAATTTTCAAGAATGCTCGAAACGTCTAAACCGGTATCTTCAATTTTGACAGCAATTGTATTTTTTAGAAATTGAATTTCGACTAATACTAAGCCATAGTTGGTTACTTCGGAGCTACTAGTTAGCAACATTTTTATGACTTCAAATAAATCATCTTCATTTTTCACTTGAATCGAATTATTTGCATTTATCATGTTTAACTGAACCACAACTCCATTGCTCCATTTTATCGATTTAATGGTTTCAGCAACTTTAAAATAAACGGGATTAGCTATTTTACTTGATAATGTTGAAATAGCTTGCCGATTAGTAACGAATGAAGTATTTGAACTAACTGATTTATCCGATTTATCCGATGAATTTTCCAAAAAAATAATTAAGCGTCTTTTTTCATCAATTCCGTCAAAAACTAAAACGCTACAATTACTACTAACAATTTCATTCCCATTGTTATCTATTTTACAAAAAACTATAGAATCTAAATCATCTTCGAATTCATTTTTTTCAATATTAACTGCTAAACTATTCTGATTATATAAATAAACATTTCTGTAAATAGTTATTTTATTTTTTTGACTATTTGGAAGTACTTTAAAATATTTATTAAATCTCTACTATAAGACTCGATAAAACCATCATCATTAAATATGATAAATGAATAATCAGGTTTTATTTTTTTTTCAAAATCAATAATCATATAAAAAAAATAAAGCTTACTTATTTGTAGACAAGTTTTCTGTATTTTGTTGAATTTCTAAAAGAATATTTTTTAAGAGCTCACATAAATCAGAAATATCTCCTTGGTTTATCGTTTCTTCTTTTATTTTCAATTCTAATGTTAAAAAAAATTGATACACAGAATCGTTACAAAATAGTTTGATATTCGGTTTTAATTTATGATAATTTTTTTTAAGCTCTGGAAAACCAATTATTTCCGAAGAATTAAAGCCCGAAATATCTTCGATTGATTTTATTAAAAGTTTAGCTAACAATCTATAAAAGTTTAACTTATAGCTTAACTCCCCTTTAGTTAAACTTAGGATTTTTGTCTCGTCCAAATAACTACTTTTTGATACTCTCATCGCAATAAATATAAAATGAGATTAAAATACTTCCACAAAATAAACTCCATAATACATCAAATTATAATTCTGCTTACTATCACATTTTAAGCATCACAGAAATTTATCGAAAATGCTTAAAATCACGATACCTACGTAAGATATAATTTTGAAATGAAATTGACAAAAAATTAAGATTAGGTTTTCCTTATAGTGTTTATCAGTTTTTTTTAAATTGAGTTTTGCATGATTAATTTATAACTCAAAAATTCACTCTTTAATAACCGCATTTAATACATTATTCATAAAAGTTATGCCTCGACTCAAAGAAGTTTAATAAGCATTTTTACAGTTAAACTTATTCCTCAATTTGCTTAGGATAACAGCCTAATACTCTAAGATTCGCTGCTTTTCCATCTAATTCTTTTAAAGCTTTAATTACTTTAGGGTCTTGATTGTTGGCTTCGATATCTACATAAAACTGATATTGAAATGCTTTATCTGGGCGTGGTCTTGATTCTAGTTTTGACATATTTATTTCGTATTTATCCAAGACTTGCAAACAACGCATTAAGGCGCCTTTTTCATGAATCGTGGATAAAATGAGCGAGGTTTTACTAGGTAACTGTGGATCTACAGCGACTTTTTGCTTTCCAATTACAACGTAACGTGTATAATTATCGGGGTTATTGGAGATTTCATGTTGTAAAATGTGTAAGCCGTATTTCTCTGCTGCTTCAGGACTTGCTATAGCCGCTTGAGATAAATCAGCATCAAATTTTACTTTTTGCGCGCTCATGGCTGAATCAATAAATGATTCTATGGTTGTATGATGAAATCCACTTAAAAATTTACTGCATTGAACCAAAGTAAGTGGATGGGAAATAATTCTGCGAATGTTTTCGAATGCTACGGGTTCTAAAGTCACCAAACAATGCTCTACTCGAAATACTTCTTCCCCAACAATAAATAAAGATTTTGAACCCAATAAGTCATAGGTGTCATTTATTGACCCTGCTGTTGTATTCTCAATAGGTAAAATACCGACTTGAACTTTGTCGGTTTCAACAGCATTGGTAACTTCTTCAATTGTAGGAAACCCATGGCAAATAACCTCTTCGTAGCGTTCTCTATAATGTCTTAGTGCAGCTAAATGAGAATAAGCCCCTTCTAAACCTTGATAAGCCACATGAATGGATTTCACCGTATTTAGTTCATTTTGATGATCAACCAAAGAATGATTTTGATACCGAACAGATTGAAAAATGATTTCGCGGAATAATTGCTCTGCAAAATATGGGTCTAAACCTGCAGTTACTGCCTTTTCACGAATTTTTTTGAGTAAAGCATCTTCACGATCTAAATCCCTAACTTGAGTTGCTGTCGATATTTTTGAAGAAATGACTTGACGAACAACGCGCTGTCGTTCAGCTAAAGCTTTAATAATACGATGATCTAAAGAATCGATGGTTTCGCGGAGTTTAAGTAACTGCTCCGGTTTAAGTGTGTTTTCAGGCATGGTTGAATTCGAAAAAGTACTATTTTTGAATTCGTAAATTTAATGAAAACTTTGGCAAAGTTTAGGACTTTGCCAGAGTTGTTTCAACAATTTGCTTTGTGAAACTAGCTAAATATTATCTTTGCATACAAGACATCATTTCGAGAAGTATGATTTCTAGGATTTTAATCGAACTAAATCGCTAATTTTTAATCAAGAACTATGTTTTATAATAAAATCTTGTTTGACAACTTAAATCTCTACTTCTTTTTTTGAAAAGGAAATCTCAGACTCTGAAGCCATATTTTTTGACAGATTTTCTGCCATTTCAACCCGTAATTTTTGAATGGTTAGCCCACTTATTAATCTACCGTGTTGAGCAATAGAGATTTTTCCCGTTTCTTCTGAAACAACAACAACAAACACACTATTCGATTCACTTACCCCAACAGCTGCTCTGTGTCTAGTACCAAATACCGATAATATATTTTGATTAGCACTCAAGGGTAATAAGCAACCCGCAGCCATTATTCGGTTTCCTTTAATAATAATTGCCCCATCGTGAAGCGGTGCTTCTTTATTGAAAATGGCTAATAATAAACCAGTTTTTACTCGAGCATCAATTTCGGTCGCTGCTTCAATAATATCGTTTAAGGCATTTCCCTGAGCAAAAACGATGAGCGCACCTGTTTTGGTTTTACTCAATAATTTGATGGCATTTATAACTTCATTAATTACATTTTCAGACTGCTTTTTTGAAAACAACTTATCGAAATTTGTATTTAAGCCTAAACTATACAACAACTTACGAATCTCTGGCTGAAAAATAATAAATACCGCTAAAATCCCCACATCCATTATTTTCCTGAGAAAGAAATTAATGGTATTTAAGCCTAAAGCACTTACACCTGCATTTAAAACGAAAATAAAGACCAAACCAATGAACGCAGGTATGGCAAACGAGCCTCGAATCCATTTATACAAATAAAACAGAATGCTCGCAATTATTAAGGTTTCAATGAAATCCTTAATTCCAAATTCTAAAAATCCAATAGGAAAAAAGTCCAAGTTCAGCTAAAATAAGTGGGTTTTCGGCGTTTTTGAATATATAAAATGCTGAGGATTAAAGTAGCTATTCAATTTTAAAATCGAATCATAGTTAATTGGTTGACACGTAGATTGTTAAGATTAAACTGTTTGCAAATACATTTGCAGCATAATTAAATTAAATCTGCTGTCTTTTAGCTTTGCAGAACATCACATAGTTAAAAAATAAATTTTAAGTTCCCTCTTAAAAGTCGATTTTGCCAGTTTTTAACCATTCAAATCGTATGAAATCGCCTATTTAGTTGCTGAAAATTACTTTTCAGAGTAAGCTCAATTTTTGCAAATACCTTTTTGTCATTAATTCTCCCTAGTTCACTTTATTATTCTTACATCTTCGAACTTAATTATCTTGCTCAAAGATGGAATTTACTTTGATTTTTCAAAATAAGGATTATAGCGTTTTTTTCTGGATTGCATTAAATACAGCAATAGATTCTGCTTCTTCTTTAACATCATGAACCCTAAGAATTTTTGCGCCTTTAGTTAGAGCATCATAATGAAATGTTACTGTACCAATAAGACGATCTTGAGCAGGTTTTCCACCTAATATTTGCCCAATAATAGATTTCCTAGACGCTCCAACTAATAATGGACAACCGAAATGAGTTAACTCATTTAAATGATGAGAAATAATTAAGTTATGCTCAGCCGTTTTTGCAAAGCCAAAACCAGGATCAAGAATAACTCTATTTAGAATTCGTTCATCCGTTAATTGCAATTGATAAAAAAAGAACTTTTTGATCTCCTTAATTACATCTTCATAAAAAGGAGCGTTTTGCATAGTTTTAGGATTTCCTTTTGAATGCATAATCACTAAACCTGCATCATATTCTTCACATAAATCAACAAATTCTGGATGGATTTGTAATCCACTAACATCGTTTATAATATGAGCACCGGCTTTTAAGCAAGCTTTTGCCGTTTTTAGTTTTGTTGTATCAATGGAAAATAATTTTTTTGGAAATTGCTTTATCAATTCCTCAACTACCGGGACAACTCGTTTAAACTCTTCTTCATCTGACACAGGTTCTGCACCAGGTCTTGTAGACTCTCCCCCAACATCAATAATTGTGGCCCCTTCTTGGTTCATTTCAGAGACCCGTTTACACGCTAAATCTATTGTCGTGTATTTACCACCATCTGCAAAAGAATCTGGGGTAAGATTTAAAATACCCATAACAATAGGGCTAATAAGAGAAAGCGTCTGACCTTTAATGATCAGACGCTCAGATTTTTCTCGAAAATAGGTTTCCAATAGGGTGTTAGTTTTGTCTTAAACTACCATTCTTCTTGTAAGTCACCACTTTTATCTTCTTTCTCTGCCCATTCATCAGCAGAATCCATAGGATCGTTGGTAACATTGATAACACGATCTGACCATTTTTCGGCTAATTTTGCGTTCCATTCAATATAATGTTCCCATTTTTGAGGGACTTCATCTTCAGGATAAATAGCTTCAACAGGACACTCAGAACGACAAGCATCACAGTCTATACATTCATCTGGATCGATGGTTAAAAAGTTTGGACCTTCACGGAATGCATCTACTGGACAAACGGATGCACAATTGGTGTATTTGCAGTTTATACAAGGTTCGGTTACTATATATGCCATTTCGGTTAAGAAAAATTGATTGGGGTTGATACAGTTAGTTGACCAAATATAATGCAAAGCTACTTAGATGCAATTCAAATAAGGGTTTAAAGGCGGAAAATAGAATTAATCTTATCCGAATACTTTTTATTAGTTCATTCTCAATTGATTACTAAATAGTTTTGGAATTACTAATTTTACCAAATTGACTCAAGCTTTGAATAGTTCTTTGATTTCGCATATTCTTTTGATCATATTAAAATCAATATTTTACAACATCAGTCATAATTTTCAACTTGAAGCTATCAATAAACGGTAGAAAGAAAATCACCTATTCTTTCGAAGTATTTGAATCTAATTTAACTGATCTTAGTGATGATAAAATTGAGTTTATCATTCTTGAACATCGTAAAGATTGCTTTATACAAGTAACAAATTCTGATAATAACTCCTACCTAGTCGAGTATTTTAATAATCAAGTAAAGTTTTGCCCAACTAATGAGCTTGATTTTGAAGCGACAAAAGAAGTATTTATACAATTCTCTAAATCACCCTTATCACCTCCAAAACTGTGGATTAAAACAAATTGGAAGTCATCTGACGTAGATAAATCAGAATCTCAAAACACCCCTTTCTATCTTCGAATAGTATTTTTGATGAAAAAATTAAGCTATCTACTTTTGCTCTTTTAATGATTACCCTTTTTATTGAGCTAATTATTCCCGGTTTAATTCCTTTTGATACATCTTTTAAATCAAAACCTTTTTTAGAATTCTTATTGATAATCAATTTTCTACAGATGCCACTTATAATTTTAAAATTGCAAAATAAATTAGATAAAACTGGAAATAGGAACTTAAAATTACACTATCAAAATTCTAGAGAACTAATTAATGATATTGGTAATCTTCTTTGGGGAGTTTTAATCTTAATAATGTATTTATCAATTCACATATTCAATTAATGATCAAAAGCATTTTCAGATCAAAACCTATCAAAAAACAATTCTGCTCATTTTAAAGCCCAAATCCAGTTAAAGCATTTATATACATTTTTTCAAATGGAAAACATTGAGATTGTTTGCTAATCTTTTTTTATTAAAACTGATTAGCAAACTCTACTTAAAAACAAAACGCTTTCTAAAGATGGATTTGAGAAATCTACCTCTAATTCATCTTTAAATAAATTACGCTGGACCAATCAAGTTCTCAGCAATAATTGAAGAAGAAAGTACACCTGGCAAACCAGCGCCAGGATGCGTTCCTGCACCTACAAAATATAAGCCTTCCACATCTTCCGATTTATTGTGAGGTCTAAACCAAGCTGATTGTGTTAATAATGGCTGAACGGAGAATGCTGAGCCTACATGTGAATTCAACACATCTTGGAAGTGAAGCGGATCTATATAATGTTCTGCAACTATGTTTTCTTCCAAATCAGGTAAGTAATTCTCTTCCAAGAACTTCATAATGGCATCACGATACGGTTTTGCTTGGGTTGTCCAATCAATATCTGCATCTAAGTGAGGAACTGGTGATAAAACATAGAACGACTCATGACCTTCAGGTGCTATACTTGAATCTGTAATTGTTGGCATGTGGAGATACAATGAGAAATCTTCAGCCAATACTTTTTTATTGAAAATATCTTCTAATAATCCTTTGTAACGCTCACTTAAAATGATATTATGATGTTTGAGGTTTAGATTATTATATCTTTTTTTTGTTCCAAAATAGATTACAAAAAGAGACATCGAATATTTCGTTCGGTTAATTTTACGATCAGTGTATTTTCGACGATGTTGTTTGTCAATCATATTTTTGTAGGTGTAAGCTACATCTGCATTGGAAACTACAATGTCACTTTCGATTACTTCTCCATTTTTGAGAAGAACGCCATTTACATGACCTTTATCAATCAAGATTTCTTCAACTTCAGTATTTAAATGATACTTTCCGCCTTGTTCAACAAACAATTTGGCTAGCGCTTCAACAATTGCTCCCGTTCCGCCCAATGCATAATGAACGCCCCACTCGCGTTCTAAATAATGAATCATGGCATAAATAGAGGTTGTATCGAATGGATTTCCACCAACTAATAAAGGGTGAAAAGAAAAACAACGGCGTAAAAACTCATTTTCAACAAATTGAGAAACATATGAATACACGTTTTTGTACGACTGAAGCTTAATTAAATCAGGAGCAACTTTTAGCATATCCCAAATAGAAAGAAAAGGTACATCGGCTAATTCAGTAAAGCCTTTATCAAAAATAGCTTTAGTTGTTTTGATGAAATCGATATAACCTTGCTTGTCTTTGGGATTCCAATTATCAATCTGTTCTAGAATAAATTTTTCATCCCCATTATAATCAAGATGTTTACCTTTGTGATCAAAAATGCGATAAAATGGATTACATGGAACGAATTTCACATAATCTTCGCGTTTCTTTCCAGCTTTTTCGAAAATTTCATCGAACATGAAAGGCGCTGTGATTACTGTTGGGCCGCCATCAAATTTAAATCCATTTTTTTCATAAACATAAGCACGTCCGCCAAGTTTATCTCTTTTTTCAAGTATAGTAACGTCATGTCCAATTGATGCTAAACGATTCGCAGCACCTAAACCGCCGAAACCACTTCCTATAATGGTAATTTTCTTTTTCATTCTTTTTATACGTTAATTCATTTCTTTCAAAACAATTTTAAAATTTTTGCGCTTGATTCTGTCTGTTTTTTTGTAAGAATAGTTAAATCAGTGTGGTATCATTCATTTCATTATGATTCAAAATGATGATGCAGAATCAATTTAAATGCGAAGATAAGGCATTGAATCAATCTACCTTTAACTGATCAATTGCGATATCACTAAATTTAATGGAGTTAAAAGGGAAAAGCTATAAACGAAATAATTTAACAGTAAATAATGTTTCTTGAACAACAAATCAATTCGAATCTTAAGTCAAAAAAAGTAAAGAGTCTAGCACCAGCAAAATAATTATTCATCGGAAGATTTTTTTTTGCAAATATCAAATTTTTTTGGCGCAGTCATAGGGTTTACAGTTAATCAACTTTTAACCATTTACTTCCCTTTTTTGGGCTAAATTTAGACCTATTCAATTTACACATAATAAAAAATACTATGAACAAACTTAAACAAATTGGTTTTACTGCCATTTGTATTTTTGGCTTAAGCTTTCAAGCAAGTGCACAATTTAAACAAGCTCCACTTCCTTACGCTTACGACGCACTTGAACCCTATATTGATGCTCAGACTATGGAAATCCATTATTCTAAACATCATGCTGGTTACATAGCCAACTTAAATAAAGCATTAGAAGGTGTTGAAAATGCACCTACATCTATTTATACCTTAATGGCTAACATTTCAAACTATTCAACAGTGGTAAAAAATAATGCTGGTGGATATTTTAATCACACGTTATTCTGGGAAACACTTGCACCTGCAAGTGACCAAAAACCAAGTGAAAAATTACTTTCTGCAATAAATTCAACATTTGGCGATTTAGATGAGTTCAAAGAAAAAATGAATAGAGCTGCCATGACTCAGTTTGGTTCAGGTTGGGCATGGTTGATTCTGAAAAAAGATTCCACATTAGCCATTATTTCGACTGCAAATCAAGATAATCCATTAATGGACGATGCAGAAGTAAAAGGAACTCCTCTTATTGCTATAGATGTTTGGGAACATGCCTATTACCTAAAGTATCAAAATAAACGTGGAGATTATTTGGGAGCCATTTGGAACGTGTTGAATTGGTCTGAAATAAGTAAACGTTATGCTTTTGCAATGCGTTCATCAAAAGATGTTTTTACAGCTTGGAAAGAATTAGATGATTTCCATACTGTGATGGATGGAACTTTTCATCCTGCTGAAGATGGCAATTTTGACCCCATCAAAAAAGAAATCAAAAACATGGTAAAAGTTGCTAAGAAACTTAAGAAAAATGCAATTCCAACCTTGTTTGATTCTGAAATGACAAAAATAGCTGTTGCTGATTTAGAAAAAGGAACCTTAGCATTCCAAAAATCAGTTAAGAACAAAAAGATGAGCAAAGAAGATTTAATGAAAGAGTTTGAGGAATTACATCATAAATTCCACAAAGTGCTTGATTTAGCTCGAATGAATTAAAAAATCAACTTTGCCAAGGTATAAAACTTTGGCAAAGTTTTTCTCTCTTAAAGGGTCTCTTTTAACCATTTAAAGAACTCAGCATGCCAAACTAAGGCATTTTGAGCTTTTAGAATCCAGTGATTCTCTTCAGGAAAATATACTAAGCGTGATTTAATTCCACGTAATTGCATTGCAGTAAAGGCTTCAAAACTTTGATTTTCAGGAACTCTATAATCACGTCCGCCTTGAATAACCAACATGGGAGTATTCCATTTTGTAATTTTATTGATTGGATCAAATTCATTGTATGCTTTTTGTGCCGCTGTATTTGAAGTTTCCCAATAAGCTCCGCCATTATCCCAATTGGTAAAGAAAGTCTCTTCGGTTGTACCATACATACTTTTCATGTTGAAAATTCCAGCATGAGTAATAAATGTTTTGAAACGATTTTCGTGGATTCCAGCCAAATAATACATGGAATACCCACCATAACTAGCGCCAATTGCGCCTAATCTATCTTTATCAACATAAGATTCTTTACTTACTTCGTCTATGGCACTTAAATAATCTTGCATTACTTGTCCGCCCCAGTCTTTACTGATTTGCTCGTTCCATTCAACACCATGACCTGGCATTCCACGACGATTCGGAGCAACAATGATGTAACCATTTGCTGCCATTAATTGGAAGTTCCAACGGAAAGAATAAAATTGAGATAATGCTGATTGAGGACCACCCTGCGCATACAATAAAGTTGGGTATTTTTTTGATGCGTCAAAATCAGGTGGGAAAATTACCCAAACCAACATTTGTTTACCATCTGTAGTTTTCACCCAACGTTTTTCAACTTTTGATGTTTTTAAGTTTGCATAAACATCATTATTGGCATTACTTAACTGAGTAAACGACTTTTTCTTTAGATTATAGTTAAAGATTTCTTTAACATGATTCATATCGTTGCGTGTAACTATTAAGGCATTTTTCAACTCTGCTACAATTCCATTTACATCAAAATCTCCTTCGGTAAGTTGAACTACAATTGGCATCTTTTTGCTTTTACTCGGTACATCTACTTCAAATAATTGAATAGTTCCTTTTGTTGGAGCAACGAAATAAATCTTTTTAGCATCTTTTGACCACATGAATGCATTTACAGTTCCATCCCAATCTTTGGTAAGATTCATTTTAGAACCGTTCATCATTACATAAATATCGTTTTTATCAGATTCATACCCATTTCTAGCCATGCTCAACCAAGCTAAATCGCCTTTTGATGAAAAAGCAGGAGCTGTATCGTAGCCCAACATTCCTTCAGTAAGATTAATTGTTTTTCCAGAAGCGACATCATATTGATATAAATCAGAATTGGTACTTTGAACATACTCGGTTCCAGAGAGTTTTTTAGAGACATAAACCACAGATTTACTCTCAGAGCTCCACGTATAATCTGACTCATCTCCAAATGGCATAGTAGGTGTATCGAATTTTTCATCTTTCATGATATCGACGCCTTCATCCGCTTTCCCATCTACAATTTTGTGAACAAAAACGTGATTGTAGCTTCCATCTCTCCAAGTATCCCAATGTCTGTGATCAAGAGAATTGTAAATTTTCACATTACTTTTGTCGAGCGCAGGATAAAAATCAGAGCCCGCAACATTCATTAATTTTACGGTTCTATTCGTTAGTTGAAATTTGCCGTCAGGTGAGATTGAAGCATCGGTAACTAAACCATCAATAGATTCAATTTTTGTCGGAGTTCCGCCATTTATAGGAACAGTAAAATACGCTTTTGTGTTATTTTGATTTTCAATATCTGGCGTTGAAACGCTGTAAACAAGATTTTTACCATCTTTTGTTATACCAACCGCAGCAACACGACCTAATTTCCACAATAATTCAGGAGACATAACATCTTGAGCAAAGCCATTGTGAAGACTAAAACCCAGAATGACGCATAAAAGAAGAATACTTTTCATTCTATTTTATTTTTTAAGTTAATAGATGAGGGAAGTTAATCAGGTTTAAGAAAGGGAGCAAGAATTTGAATTGGGTTCAGGTGAAAGGCTGAAGGCTGGAGGCTGGAGGCTGGAGGCTGGAGGCTGGAGGCTGGAGGCTGGAGGCTGGAAAATAAATCAAATCCGACATCCGAAAATCTATTTAAAAACAATCGTATCTAATTCACCACTCGTTTTGCTCATTTGTGCTTGATAATAAATTTTTGAATTTGCAGGAACACTCTGTGTCAACCAAACATTTCCGCCTATTATTGAATATTCTCCAATTTGAGTTGTTCCGCCAAGAATAGTTGCACCAGCATAAATAATAGAATGATCTCCAATTGTGGGATGACGTTTAACTTCGGCATCATGTTTAGAAACACTAAGCGCACCTAATGTAACTCCTTGATATAATTTCACCCATTTCCCAATAATTGTAGTCTCCCCAATTACAATTCCGGTTCCATGATCAATACAAAAAGATTCACCAATTTGTGCACCGGGATGAATATCTATTCCTGTTTTACTATGTGCAAACTCTGAAATCATTCTAGGAATCAAACGAACTCCAAATGAATACAAACTATGAGCAATTCGGTGAGCAGCAATGGCAAAAAATCCAGGATACGTCCTAATTACTTCCGTTTCACTTCGTGCGGCAGGATCTCCCTCAAAAATAGCCTTAACATCTTTTTCTAAAAGTTGATGAATTTCTTCCACCTCTGAAAAAAATAAATCAGCCACATGCTCCACTTCATCATCAGATTTAACAGGATTTCGATAAAGAATTTGCTCTAATTGAAGTTTTAAGCGCTCAATATGAAGCTCAAACTCCTTTTTTGACTGAAATTGCTGTTTTCTGAAATCTGGAAAAAGTGTACCTAACAATTCATTAAACCACTCTGATACAATAGTTGGTGATGGACAACTTTGGCAATGTTGCTGATTTGAATAGAGTTTATCGATAAAAGAAGATTTCATGAATTCGTTTTTTTGATTTATCTGCTAAAATACTCGATAATTCCCTCATTTGTTTTACAAATCGAGACTGAAGTCTCTTTTCTGCTTTATCAGCACGAGACTGAAGTCTCGCGCTAAATAATTTTGGTGCGAGACTTCAGTCTCGTACTAAATTAGCGATTTAGAGACATCAGTCTCATTTTTTTATTTTTTTGGGAAGATTTTTCGTTTTCAAGCGTCTCTATTCCAAAAAGGAAAATTTATGAGCCGCAAATACAAATTTTATGATTCAAGAAACCCACATTTTATCACCTTTTCAACAGTTGAATGGATAGACATTTTCACTCGTCGCATTTATTACGACACTTTTGTTAACAGTTTAGCTTTTTGCATAGAAAAGAAAGGATTAATTCTTCATTCGTGGTGCATAATGACCAATCATGTTCATTTAATTGCAAGTAGTGAAACTAATAAATTAAGCTATATAATGCGTGATTTGAAGAAATTCACTTCTGTTCAATTGCTTGAAATAATTATTGATAATCCAAAAGAAAGTCGTAGAAATTGGTTGAAGTGGATACTAAAATCCAATGGTCAACAAAATTGCCACAATCATCATTATCAAGTTTGGCAACAACATAATCACCCAATTATTTTGGAAAAAAATGAGCAAATGGATAAAGCCTTAGATTATATTCACCAAAATCCAGTGAAAGCAGGCTTTGTTGATCAAGCTGAAGATTGGGTTTATAGCAGTGCTAAAGAATATGCGGGACTAAGGAATTTACTGCCATTGGTTTTAATAGAATAATAAAGACTGAAGTCTCTTTTTTGCTTTTATAGCACGAGACGAAAGTCTAGCGCTATAAAATATTTTGGTTTGGTGCGAGACTTCAGTCTCGTACCATTTAGCAAATTAGAGACTTTAGTCTCAAAATATATTGCAGATTTAAGAAAATTTATTCGCTTTTTTATTGGGAGTCTTTTATCTTAATTAGTATATGGAAACTCCCGTTCAACAAACTACTTGCTATCATTGTGGCACAGATAATAATGGCGCTCCTGTTTTTCACGATGGAAAAGCATTCTGTTGTAATGGTTGTGTATCAGTATATCAATTACTTACTGAAAGTGGTCTTGATTCTTTCTATACTATGGAAGACAGACCTGGAGAGAGAAAATATTCAGCCGATTCTGAAAAATTTGATTGGCTAGACGACCCTGAAGCTTCAAAAGCATTAATTAAATATAGCGATGAAAAACAATCGCTTGTAAGTTTTTACATTCCTGATATTCATTGTGCTTCCTGCGTATGGTTATTAGAAAAACTCCCCTCTCTTAAAAAAGGAATCTTAAAATCTGAAGTAGATTATCTACGCAAAGAAATACGTGTTTGGTTTAACCATACTGAAATTTCAGTTCGTTCCGTGGTTCAATTACTTGCTTGGCTTGGCTATGAACCAATGATTCAATTAAGCGACTTAGAAAATGAAGCGGATTCGAAAAAACCCTGGAGAAGAACGTATTTAAAGCTTGGTTTAGCAGGCTTTGCTTTTGGCAATGTGATGCTCTACAGTTTTCCAGATTATTTGGGCTTAGATTTATACAGTGAATACCTCAGAAGTATTTTTACTTGGTTAAGTGCACTAATTAGTGTACCCGTTTTAGTTTTTAGCGCAGAAGATTATTGGAAAAGTGCTTGGTATAGCATTAAAAGTCATCGTATAACGATGGATGTACCTCTTACAATTGGCATTTTTGCTATGTTTGCGCAAAGTGCTTATGAACTTATGAGTAAAAGTGGCTCAGGTTATTTCGACTCATTTACGGGACTAATTTTCTTTTTATTGATTGGTAAATTATTTCAGCAAAAAACTTACCATGCTATTTCATTTTTCCGTGATTATCGTTCTTATTTCCCTATGTCTGTTTTCGTAAAAATTGAAGATGGATTTAAAGCAATTCCTTTAGCGAAGTTGAATAAAGGGGATGTAATTCGAGTACGAAATGAAGAACTTATCCCTGCAGATTCTACATTAATTAGTGAAAAAGCAAGTATTGATTATCATTTTGTAACAGGTGAATCGGCACCAGTTAACATCAAAAAAGCTGATGAGGTATTTGCTGGTGGTCGACTTAAAGGTCAAGAAGCTCAATTTTTTATTCAAAAAACTGTGGATCAAAGTTATCTAACTCAACTTTGGAATCACGAAGTGTTTAAACAAGATAAATTGACCAATCATGTTTCTTTAGCCGATAAGGTTTCCCCCTATTTTACTTGGGTTATTTTGGCAATTGCATTTGCTGGATTTTTTTATTGGCAATCAACTGATACAATGAAAGCCGTTCACGTTCTTGCAGCCGTTTTAATTGTAGCCTGTCCTTGTGCCCTATCGCTTTCAATACCATTCACTATGGGCTCTGTATTAAATACATTTTCTAAAAATGGTTTGTATTTGCGTTCTGAGAGAATTGTTGATCAACTTTCTAAAATCAAAACAATTGTTTTTGATAAAACGGGTACATTAACAGAATCGGGAAATTTGCCTTTAAAATGGATAGGTAGAGATTTATCAGATCATGAGGTACAACTTATAGCCGCAGCTGCAATGTCTTCTACACACCCCTTAAGTCTTGCAATTGTTAATTTTTTAAAATCAAAGGAAAAGCATTTTCCCGACGAACTTGTTGAAGTTAAAGGAATGGGAATTAAAGCTGTCTTTGGTAATAAAAAAGTACTTATTGGAAGTGAAAAATGGCTAAATTCAAACGGAATTGAAGCACAAGATTATATTGGCCATGCTACCAAAACTTATATAGGAATCGATGAACATTTATACGGTGCATTTATTTTCGAGCAAATTTTACGAGCTGGTTCTGCTGAGACTATTTCCAAACTTGCACAATCAGGTTTAAAATTAATTGGATTATCAGGTGATACTAAACCAAATTCAGGACCAGTAAAAACTCTTTTTGATTCTTTTCATGAAAGTAATTTTGATTGTAAACCCGAAGATAAATTGAATATCATTTCGCGCATAAAAAGAGAAAAAACTGATGAACTCGTGCTAATGGTTGGAGACGGACTAAATGACGCAGGTGCATTACAAGCAGCAGATGTAGGTATTGCAATTAGTGATGATGTGCATAGTTTTTCACCAGGATGCGATGGCATTCTACAAGCAGAACATATTTATCGTTTAGATGCAATGCTTCAATTATCAAATGATGCGAATAAAGTAGTTTATGCATCCTATACTATATCCTTCTTATATAATATTATTGGTGTAACCTTAGCTGTTTTGGGTTTATTATCCCCTCTTTTAACAGCTATCCTTATGCCATTAAGCTCAATTACTGTTTTGGTTTTCACAACTGGAATGGTTTATATTCTAAGCATTAAACGTAAGTTAGTGTAGGTTAATAAATAGATTAAATGGAAATCATCGTCGTCTTAGTAGGTTTTAGTATAACAATAGCTATAGGCTTTTTAGCAGCTTTTTCGTGGGCTGTTAAAAGTGGTCAATATGATGACACATACACCCCGTCTATGCGCATGCTTTTTTCTGATACTTCAAAAACAACAAACAACAATAACCATAACCATAAAAAAGGGAAAGACCAGGAGTAAGCACTTATGGCCTTACAACAATTCGAATACGATAACAAGGTAGTACGCAATTTTGCAATTGCAACTGTTGTTTGGGGAATAGTCGGCTTTTTAGTCGGCTTAATCGTTGCTTCAAAACTCGTTTGGCCCGAGTTTTTAAGCGGAATCCCCGAGCTTAGCTACGGACGTTTACGTCCTCTTCACACCAATGCTGTTATTTTTGCTTTTGCAGGTAACGGTATTTTCATGGGTGTGTATTATTCACTTCCTCGTTTGTTAAAAACACAAATGTGGAGTAAACTGTTAAGTACTATTCACTTTTGGGGCTGGCAAGGCATTATAGTTGCTGCTGCCTTAACTTTACCACTTGGTTTTACCTCAAGCAAAGAATATGCTGAATTAGAATGGCCAATTGATATCGCAATTGCCGTTATTTGGGTCATATTTGGATGGAATATGATGGCAACTATTTTTACTCGTCGTGAAAAACATATTTATGTTGCTATTTGGTTTTACATAGCAACATTTATCACCGTTGCTGTTCTTCATATTGTAAATAATCTTGAAGTTCCTGTAACAATATTTAAATCCTATTCCCTTTTTTCTGGAGTTCAAGATGCTCTTGTACAATGGTGGTATGGACATAATGCAGTTGCATTTTTCCTTACTACACCCTTTCTGGGAATTATGTATTATTTTATTCCAAAAGCTGCAAATAGACCCGTTTATTCCTATAAACTTTCTATTGTTCACTTTTGGTCACTTATTTTCATCTACATTTGGGCAGGTCCTCACCACTTATTATATACAGCACTTCCAGATTGGGCACAATCTTTAGGTACCGTGTTCTCCATTATGCTTATTGCTCCTAGTTGGGGTGGTATGATTAATGGATTACTTACCCTACGTGGTGCTTATGATCGTGTTCGCGATAATCCAGTTTTAAAATTTCTTGTAGTTGGTGTAACAGCGTATGGTATGAGTACATTTGAAGGACCTATGCTTTCGTTAAAAAATGTTAGTGCTATCGCTCACTACACAGATTATATAATTGCTCACGTACACATGGGGGCATTAGCATGGAACGGTGGTTTAACCTTTGCTATGCTCTATTATATTGTACCTAGAATTTATAAAACTCAATTGTTTTCTAAATCATTGGCAAACACACACTTCTGGTTTGCAACTCTTGGTTTATTATTCTATGCCATTCCATTATATGTTGCTGGTATTACCCAATCTTTAATGTGGAAAGAATTTACTGTTGATGGGTTCTTACGTTATCCAAATTTCGTTGAAACATTAACTCAAATTATGCCAATGTATATGTTGAGAGTTCTAGGTGGTACACTTTATATAACTGGTGCACTATTCTCAGTTTTCAATTTATATAAAACAGCTAAATCAGGAACTTTATGGGCATCCGAGCCAGACGAGGCTCCTGAAATGATTAAAATAAACGACCCAATGCCAAAAGATGGTAAGAAGTTCCACCATTGGTTAGAATCAAAACCCGCTTTATTTACCATTCTTGCATTATTAGCAATTTTGGTTGGAGGTATTGTTGAGTTCATCCCTACCGCTATGGTAGAATCCAACATTCCAAAGATTGCTAGTGTAAAACCTTATACTCCTTTAGAATTAATTGGACGAGATATTTATATACGTGAAGGTTGTAATAATTGTCATTCACAAATGATTAGGCCATTTAGAAGTGAAACCGAACGATACGGTGAATATTCTAAAGCTGGAGAATTCGTCTATGATCATCCATTCTTATGGGGTTCACGTCGCGCTGGTCCCGATTTACATCGCGTTGGTGGAAAATATCCAGACTCATGGCACTATCTTCACATGAGAGAACCAGAATCAACCTCACCTCAGTCAATTATGCCTCGCTATCCATGGATCTATGAGAACACAATTACCTATAGTGATCTTGACGCTAAAATTGGTGCATTAAAATTCTTGAATGTTCCTTATACATTTGAAGCAGGTGAAGCTGAGTCGAATGCTCGTATGCAAGCTCAAAAAATTTCTAATGGGTTAAAAGCGGCAGGTTTTAACGACGCTGAAGCCGATAAAGAAATTGTTGCTGTTATTTCCTATTTACAACGCTTAGGAACCGACATTAAAGCTGCTAATGCTTCAACAGCTTCTTTGGAGTAAGTCATGTATAAACAGGTTCTAAACTCAATTACTGATATCGAGCTTTTTCCCATTATCAGTATGATTTTATTCATCAGTTTTTTTGCTCTTATGCTCTATAAAGTGTACCACTCAGGTTCTTCCTGGGTGGATCACATGGCTTCACTTCCATTGGAAGATGTTAGTACAATTGAAGCAATTTCGGCCGATGCGACTAATCCCAACAACAAAAAAATATCAATGAATTAAGGAGGTAAAAATCATGTCTGAAAATGTAAATAAAAAACAGCAGGCCGATATTTTCGATGATGAAAAAGACGTATTGCTCGATCATAATTATGATGGCATCCGCGAATTAGACAACCACATGCCTGGTTGGTGGGTATTCGGATTTTGGTTCTGTATTCTTTTTGCAGTTCTATACTTACTTTTCTATCACGTTTTAGGCTGGGGATCTAGTTCAAAAGGTGAATATGAGGCAGAAATGGCTGGAGTGGTTTCTCAAAGACCAACATCCCCAACAGTTAATACAGACGATTGGATAGAATTAACTTTTCTAACAGATGTTGAATCCGTTGAAAAAGGAAAAGCTATTTACAATTCCATTTGTAATGTTTGTCATGGGGCGAATGGCAAAGGTCTAGTTGGGCCTAACCTTACCGATGAGTATTGGATTAATGGTTGCGACCCTAAATCGATCATGGTTAGTGTACAAACTGGGTTTCCAGCTAAAGGTATGCCAGCTTACGGCGGTGGCAAACAGTTGAATACAGATGAACTTCAGCTAGTTTCAAGTTACATTCATTCTCTTAAAGGCTCTAAACCGGCTAATGCTAAGCCTATTGATCCTACTAGAGAACTAGTTTGTGAATAAATAATAATAATCATGACTTTGCCAAAGTTTTACTTTGGCAAAGTTTACCTTGGCGCAAGCCTGCAACTTGTTTCAACTAATTTCAAGGTAGTATATATGTTTAAATTTGAACCAGACCCATTTATGGTTGGTGGTGATGAAGATGATCTAGAAGGTTTTCGGAATCAAATTAACTCGATAAGTGAAGGTGGCGGTCGGAATTGGGTATTTCCTAAAAAACCTACTGGTAAATTTACCAACGCAAGAGAGATTGTAGCTTCTATTCTTCTATTATTCTTTTTTTCTGCACCTTTTATTAAAATTTCAGGGCATCCTTTTCTCCAATTTAATTTTATTGAACGAAAATTTGTCATTTTTGGGAGTGCTTTTTGGCCATCAGATTTCCATCTTTTAGCAATTGGTGGTTTAACAATGCTTTTAACAGTTGTTATTTTAACAGCTGTATTTGGTCGTATTTGGTGCGGTTGGGCTTGCCCTCAAACCATTTTTATGGAACATGTCTTTCGGAAAATCGAGTATTGGATTGAAGGAGATCGATCTGCCCAAATACGCCTTGATAGACAAGATTGGAATAAGGAAAAAATTCTAAAAAAAGGAATCAAACATATTGTTTTCTTTGCTGTTTCTTTTTTGATTGCAAATCTGTTCCTATCCTATATCATTGGAGTAGATGCTCTTTGGCAGATAATAAAAGAACCAATTTTAGCTCATTGGGTAGGCTTCTTATCAATTACTATTTTTTCTTTCGTTTTTTATAGTGTTTTCTCCCGTTTTAGAGAGCAGGTCTGTCATTTTGCTTGCCCCTATGGTAGACATCAATCGGTAATGGTTAATGATGATACCATTTGCGTGAGCTACGATTTTAAACGTGGCGAAAAAAGAGCAAATCAAAAAGTTCGAGTTCAGGAAAAAAAAAAACAAGCTCATGCTCAAACGCAGACTCAAGTAGCTAATGCAACTGCAATAGACGAAATTTCTTTAGTTGCTTTAGCTGAAGGCGCAAAAGTTCCTGAATCTAAACCTTATGGGGATTGTATCGATTGTGAAGAATGCGTTAGAGTTTGCCCAATGGGAATCGATATTCGTAATGGCATCCAATTAGAATGTATTCATTGTACAGCTTGTATTGATGCATGTAATAATGTGATGGAAAAAATTGGTAAACCAAAAGATTTAATCAAATACACCTCTTATAATAATATTAAGAATGGCGTTAATTCAATCTTTACTCTAAGAATAAAAGCTTACATTGGCGTTCTTGCAATTTTATCTTCCTTATTTATTTACTTGTTAACAACTCGCACTGAAATTGAAGCTATTGTTACTCGTGAACCTGGTATTATGTTAACCAGAATTAATGAAAGTACTTCATCTAATTTATTTAATTATAAATTTGTGAATAAAACGTTTGATTCGAAGAATATTGAACTTAAAGTACTCAACCCAACTTCAGCTGAATTAGTAAGTTTTGGTGGATTCCCTATTGTTCCTGATCAAGAAATCACTTCTGGCAGATTCATGATTATTCTGCCAAACACTGATTTACAAGGTGGTAAATCTACCATCAAACTCGGCTTATTTGTTGAAGGTAAACAAATTGAGACATTAGAGACTCGTTTTACAGGCCCTCAAAACTAAATATATCATTCACTTTTTAAGGAAATACTGTTATTCGGTATTTCCTTTTTTAATGGTATCAATTTTAATCTAGTAAATAAAAACTATGTCATCTTATAAAGGGAGACCTTGGTCTTACAGCATTATTGGAGCAATTTTAATCTTCATGATTTTCACATTAACACTTGTGTATATCATGGTAAGTCAAAAAGTTGATGTTCTTTACCCTGATTATTACGAAAGAACACTAAAATACGACGTCGTTCAAAATCGATTATCTACTGGTGAAAAAAAAAAATATCAACTTTCTCATGTCTTTTCTTCTAAAAAAGATTCGATGTTTTTTAATTTTCCTTCACATAAAAAAGCAGAAGGAACCATCTCGTTTATTAAACCTGATAATGCCAAATCTGATTTAACGTTTCCTTTTTCTGTTGATAGTGGTAAATCTGTAGGCTTAAGTATTAAAGATTTAAAAAAAGGTGCATGGGCTATTGAAGCTGAATGGAAATCGGATACCGTTCATGTTTTAACACGGTTTAAACTCACCTTATAATTCCAATTTAATAAAGATAATTTCGAACCTATTTTAATGCTTTCTGTTATGATGTCTTTTCCTGAAATTATTGTTTCTGCCTTAATTATTGGATTGGCAGGTAGTATTCACTGTGTTGGAATGTGTGGACCTATAATGTTGGCTTTACCTTTCGATCAGGATAATTGGTTAAATCGATTTATTTCGAACTTTGTTTACTTTATTGGAAAAGCGTTAACCTATGCTTTTATGGGTTTAGCCTTAGGATTTATGGGTGCTAGCGTTTTCCCAAAAGAATGGCAACAATGGATTAGTATCGGTTCTGGTGTCCTCATTTTACTACTGATTTGGTTACCAATACTTTTTAAATCTAAATCACAATCCGCATTCCAAGCAAAAATTGTCAAAACAATGGGTATTTGGATGAAAAAAAGAGGACTTTTTGCTCAATTTGTGCTCGGTGGAATAAATGGCTTATTGCCATGTGGACTAGTTTATGTGGCTTTAGCAGCTTCTGTCTCAGCTGGAGGAGTACTTCAAAGTGGGTTATTTATGTTTGTTTTTGGCCTTGGCACAATGCCTCTTTTGTTTTTAATTGGTATCAGTAGACAAACATTAGGCTTCAAATTCAGAAATACACTTAATAAAGCTATTCCCTATGTAGCAACTATTCTTGCTCTTCTTTTCATTTTACGTGGTCTATCTTTAGGAATTCCATTTATTAGTCCCGATTTTGCGAAAATGGAGAAAATGGAGATGATGAAAAAATCGAATATGCCTTCACATTCTCATGCTCATTAATTTGTATCTTCCGAAACGCTTTCAGTAATTATAAGGAAACTTATTGGGTTTTAGTTTGTTAACACAATCTATTAACTTATTTTTGCTTAACCTAAGAATCATTTTGTCATATAGTTTATCTCAATTAGGGAAAATGATATTGGTTTAGTGTTATTACCTTAATTTAGTTCACTTATTTATTATTAATGCATAATATCAGAGATAAGGTATTTCAAGATTCAATTGATTATAGCTTAAGTAAAAGCGAAAGTATACATGATGAAACTCTTCCAAATCAGGATTTAGAGGCAGAGAGTGACGAAATAAGTGTCACTAAATTAATCCGATTAGCCTATCACTATCGATGGATTATCATTACTTCGGTTCTTATCACTTCCATACTTGGATTTTCCCTTTCCGCTTTTTTTACTCCTATTTATGAAAGTCAAGGAACTATAATTATTTCAACACCTGCTAACAAGTTTTCGATGGCAGGTAGCGACATTTCTAGTCTTTTAATGAGTAGTTACGGAATTGGGCTTGGTAGTTCAATAACGAATGAACTTGAAATTCTTAATTCTAGAACGCTCGGTTACAACTTGAGTACTAAGATTTTCGAAGAACGATTCGATCAATACGGTCGTCTTTATCCCTTACTTTGGCGAAGTTTCCCTAACGATTCTACAGCTACTACTTTAGACACTGTTTATTCTAGAGTGATGACTCAAAAACTAGTTAGTCAAAAAGGAAATACTTTTTCTGGAATTTTAACCATCAGTTTTAAATCGCCTTCACTTTTAGAAGCTCAACGAATGGTGAATTTGATTATTGACACTTATAGCGAGGCTTCTACTGAATCAAACAAAATTCAAATAAAAGCTGCTTTAAATTTTTTAAACAAAGAATTATCAATAGTTAAAGATAAAGTAACTTTCTTTGAAGAATCACTTCGGGAATATATGCATAATTCAGAAGTGGTTAAGCTCGATACGCAAACCGACGAATTAATCAGAACTTTATCTCGTTTAGTTGGTGAACAAAAACAATTCGAAGTTAAATTAGCAGCAACGAATGAAGCCATAAAACGCTATTCAGCTGAAATTGATGCTATTAAACCTGGCTATGCTGTTCAACTGAGCCAATCTATTGCTCCTTTTATTCAACGATTACAAGTACAATTAGCTGAATTTAAAACAGAACGTGTACTTCTTTTAGCTAAAAATCCTGAAATTCGATCAGACTCTGTTAGTGAACCTAGGCTTGAAAAACTAAATAACCAAATTGATTATGTTTACAATGAAATTTTACAAACAACACAAAAACTGCTTGAAGACGAAAATTTTCAACTCATTGGCTTTGCCACTTCTTCAGATGGTGGATTAACTTCACGCTTGCAAAATTACAGAGAACAACTTATTCGCTTACAGATTGAACAAATTTCGTTTCAAACTCAGATTAATGTTCTTGAAACGCAAATTCAAAGCTATGAGTCTTTCTATAAGCAACTTCCAGATCACATGATTGAATTAGCTCGTAAAAAAAGGGATTTATCAATTAACGAACAATTGTATTTATCTCTTGCTAAACAATCATCTGAACTGAATCTATGGGAACATACTCAGTCAGGTTTAGCAAGAATTGTTGATTTGGCTTTTATTCCAACCCAAGCCGTTGAACCTAGACCCAAACTATTTACCTTAGTTGGTTTCATGATAGGTTTACTTTTAAGTTTTGGTTTTATCGGAATTAAAGAATTCACCACTCCTGAAATTGATAGTGTTGAAAAATTGAAGAAAAAAGGATACCCCGTTATTGGTGTAATACCTGATTTACTACATTACATAAAAGAGCAATTTAAAGGTGATGAGTTTGTTAATATTGAAGGAAGTGATATTTCTACGGGTTTAGTTACACTACTCGATTCTATTTCACCAAGTGCTGAAGCCTATCGCAGACTACAAAGTAATATTCTTTATTCTCGCCCAGACAATCCTTATAAAGTTATTCTTACAACAAGCTCAAATAAATCTGAGGGTAAAACGACACTTTCATCTAACCTTGCTATTAGTTTTGCTGAAACAGGCAAAAAAGTTCTTTTAATTGATTGTGATTTTAGAAGACCTCGTGTGCATAAAATTTTTGGCTTTGAATCAAATCCTGGGGTTATTGATTGTCTTTTTAGTGAAGAAGATCCACTGACAATGATTAAGACATCACTTGTCGAAAACCTTTATGTATTTACCATTGGAATGATTCCTCCCAATCCATCCGAAATCATTCGTTCCGAAAAATTCAAAAATCTAATTAACAAATTAAGAGATGATTTTGATTTTATTATTTTAGATACTCCTCCTTATGGAATTATTACTGATGCAGCTCCACTCATCAATTTAGCAGATGGTGTTATTATAGTTGCAAAATTCAATCAAACAAAATCAATCGAATTTGATTTTACTCTTGAAAATCTTAGGAAAATAAAAGCCCCCATTATTGGTTTAGCACTAACTGCATTTGATGCTAAGAAAACAAGTGGTTATTATTATTCAGATTATTACTATCAATACAGTTATGAATCCTATAAGGATTACGATAAACGAGATGGGGACAACTAATTTCATTTTTTCTTGAACACCGAATTTATTTGTTATGCCTAACTTGAGTTCAACTTTTCAAATCCAATAAGGTTATACAAACTGTTGCTAACATGCTCAAATTCAGGAATTTGTTCGAATCAACATACTTTTACTACTGATGCAGCATCCAGAAATCGTGTATTCCCTCAAATTGATTTAGGATTTGAGGCCATCCAATCTACGTGTATAGGTAACCGCTTTAATTTCAGGATTTTCTTTCATTAATTCGAATACTTTTGTAAGCTAGGTTTCATTTGGAATCACCCATAAATCATTTACCTTATTTGATGTTTTAGAGCTGAAGATGCTACATTCAAAAGGGCTTTCCATGTTGTTAAGCTCTACTTATCAATTGGCGAACTGGCTCATGATTTTTCACCTTATCCCAACCTTTCCCGAATATTGACATCGCAACCCAATCAATATTGGTCTCTTGGGTACCACATAGCGAACGTTGCGACTTTTCCGTTTTTTAAAGTTGAATACTCTTCTGGGAAATCTTTCGACCCATAATAAGGAGGCACGCCACAAGAATGCCAAACATAAGCGACATTAGTTATATCATAGAATCGCATTTTATCAACAAACTTAGTATAGGTATCTATGTATTTTTCTGGTTGGTAAGCTTGGTAATATCCATCAAATTCATAACCAAATCGAATATAAACTGACCCCTTGTACGCTTTAACTGTACTAGCTAATTGCAATATTCCTTGATCTTTTTCCCCTCATACAATTTGGTCTAAATAATAGCCCAGTCTTTGACTTGAATAATTTCCACCTGTCCAAATTGCAAATTGGATACTAGATTTACCATAAGAAGAAGCAAATGCTTTTGCTTTGTTAAAATCTGCATTTGGAATTCCAAAATTCAAATTTGTGTAATAAGCGAATCCAGCTGGAATTTTATTCGGATATCTTTTTATGTATGTTGCCATTTCTTCATTTCTAGACCAATCCAACATGAATAAAACAGCAGTATCACTTGGATTAAATTTGGGGCTTCGATAATCAATTTCTGTTGATTTACCCTCTTTGCACCCAACAATTAGAATTAATACTACTAGAGGAATCTTAATGAATGGATTCATCCTTCTATTTTTACTTATTGTTTGGCTTGCTCAATTAATCTAACTTTTACATTGCTCTGAATAATGACTTTCGAATAGTCTATAAATGTATTCCTTTTTTTGACTTTCATTAGCTAATTTAGTTTTGCTAAACCTTATTAATAGTATTGATAAGCCACTTATTTTCAATTTTTGAGCGTACTCCGAAAAGTAGTTTTTAGCAGTATATTCGTCGAATTCGGAGAATTTGGTAGCTTGTAAACCAACAGAATCGACGTTTCGGAGTGGACTCCTTTTTCAAAAGTTCACCATTTTTCTTATTAATGAGAAATATTTTGGATTAACCCTTTTTTCATTTTCCTGTTTTAATAGTTCATTTTTGAGCATATTTCAAAAAGTACTTTCAGCAAAATACTCTGAGAATTCGATGTATTTGATGGGGGGGGGGGTAAATCGAAAAAATCGATATTATTGAGCTGACCAATTTTTAATAAAATAACTCTCTTTTCACATTTTAAATCAAATTAATTCTAACAAAAAAGCCTCGCAAGTTATTGACCTACAAGGCTTTTAATTTTTCCTGTGCCCTGGACTGGACTTGAACCAGCACACCGTTTCCAGCTCCACCCCCTCAAGATGGCGTGTCTACCAATTTCACCACCAGGGCAATTCCTTTTTGGGAAGTTAAAAATACAGGTTTATTTCTTTCAATTCAATATTTGATTGGTATTAACAGCATTTTAATTTCTAATTCTCACTATCTACCTTTAATCAAATTGAATTATTGGGATTTAATTTAGTTCAAAATCGTATTAAAACTTTTCCTTTAATTGAATACCATACTTAATCAAACTACCAACTATCGTTTAACAGCTTACTTCTTTTCAAATCATATTCAATTGGCTATTATTTTGTAGAAAACATCTTTTTAGCTTTTACTCCAAGCTAAATAGTTTTTATTCCAAATGCTTTTACTAATAGTTAAGTTTTAGGAAACCTTTTATGGCACATATTTTGTCAGAGTTTGTTGTTTTAAATCGATTTAAATCATTTAGTTTACCTTTGTGTTATGAAAAATTCACTTACCGATTGGGAATTAGTTTGTTCTGAAAAAAAACTCTATGAATTATGGAACATCATTTCTCAATTAGAAAAAACGGATATTAGCCATTTACATTCTCTTTCAGATTCTGTCTTTAAATCGTATGCTTTTATTCTTTTCTTCCTACAAACTAAACAATTTCAACGTGCCGAAACAGAACTAAAAAATCAAATTCCGCTAGCTGAGACTGCTTGGATATACAACCTTTGTGTTACACTATTAAATCTTTTAAAATCAGACTCTAAACTAACTATTTCAATAGCTGATTTGCACTTTGATAAAGGGTATTTATTTGCAACATTCATTGCAGCTACTAAAGTTTACCCAGGTCTAGTAAACGCTATTTTTTCGATACCTTCGAACACAAACATTTTGTTGGAATCTGCTTATAAAGCTTCTTCTTACCCATGGTTACATGCTGCACTAATGGAGTCTGATGAAACTAAAGATTTTCTTTCATCAACTTCGCAATTATCAATTAAAGCATTACTTTTATTTTTATCTGAGCAATTTTCAGAGGCGCTACCTCTTTTGACTTATTTTTCTAATGATGACTCTGCTAACTGGGTTTGGAATTGGTTCACTGCTAAAGCCGCTTACGAAACGGGTAATAGCGCATTAACAATGGAAAAATGTGCCTTAATTCAACAAACTAAACCTCAATTTTGGTACGCACGTGAACTACAAAAACATGCACAAGGTTGGTTTGCTCAGTTAGATCAAGATGATGAAATTGAAAAATATCTCGTCACCTTTCGCCCAAAAGAAAAAACCTGTATTGAAATCGGTGCTTTTGATGGGGTGCATTATAGTAATGTCCGAAGATTAGTTACAAAATTTGGGTGGAAATCCATTCATGTTGAACCTGTTCACGATAATTTCCAACGCTTAAAAAAATCTTATTCAGCTTTCCCAAATGCTATTTTAGTAAATAAAGCCATTAGCCCAGAAAAAGGTCCCATTCCACTTCATGTTTCATCATATCCAAAAATTCAAGAATGGGGTTCAGATGTAGCTAGTGTTTTGGAAGTGGAAAAAGAGCGTTGGGATAATTACAAACCCGAATGGCACATCGAAAATGTTGAAACTACTACACTTAACGAATTGGTAGAATCAGCAGGATTTTCTCATATAGATATCCTCTCAATCGATGCTGAAGGTTATGATTTAGAAGTTCTCAAAACACTTGATTTTAATCGTTTTAAACCAGAATTAATCATCATCGAGTACGGAACCCTTCGAGAAGAAATAATCGAATTTGCTCGGTCAGTTTCCTTTAGTTTATATGACGACAATGGTCAAGATTTATTTCTCGTGCCGACCGAAACGGTTTCTCTTTCTGAAATTCAACATTTAATTAATCCTCATTTTTTAAAAATTCATTCTGTTTCCGAAACCTTACAATTAAAACGGACAAAAAGTAGCCAACTTTTAAAACCTGAACGCTTCGATTTACCATTCAAAATTAATTATGCTCAACATTTTTATAAGGGCGATTTAACCACTTCTGCAATTCTAGCATACAAAGCTCATTTGCAAGCTTTTAATAATTTTATTGAAGGTGATGAAAGTGGAAAATCTAATTTCGAATCTTTTCAGGAAGCTTTTCATGAGATTTTGAGATCATTTGAAACGTTAGGGTTTAATCCTGCTGAATCTATAATTCCCGTTTCAAATTTAGGAGTTGTTTTAGATGGGTCGCATAGAGTGGCCGCTGCTTTTGCGAATTCTATTCCTGTACTAACCGTTGTAATGCCGAATTCTCAAACTAATTTCAACTACTCTTTTTTTACTTATAAAAACCTTGAAGAGAAATGGCTAGACTTTGGAGCTAGTTTGTTTGCGGAACTAGATTCAACAACTCGCACTATTACACTCTTTCCACGAGCAGAAGGCTTAGACTCAGAGATTGATCACTTTATACGCTCAAACGTCCCTGTTATCTATTACAAATCGATTACTCCTTCTGGCAAGTTTGGCTTAAATCTCATCCGTCAAATTTATGCAGATGAACCATGGTTAGGCTCATACCAAAATGGTTTTGCTGGAGCTGAATTTAAAGCTTCAAATTGTTTTTCTGGTTCTGCTAATGTTCGAGTCTATCTTATTCAATCGGATAAACTTGAACTACTTAAATCTATTAAAGAGAAAATAAGAGCTGCTTATAAGGTCGAGAATCACTCCGTTCATATTAATGATTCACATGCTGAAACAGCTGTAATCTGTGGCTCACTTTTAAATGCAAATTCAAGGCATTTTCTTGAAAAATCTACCGCTCAAAACTTCCCGGTCTTTTACACCTTATTTTATCATTTTGCGAAATGGCTAAAGTCCGTTCAAGTTCCACTTAATCAAGTTTGTATTGATGGAAGTTCTAGCCTTTCCGCTTATGGAATTCGTGAATGTGGCGATTTAGATTTTCTACATGTAGGCAATAAACCTTGGGAAATCCCAATTAATGGCATTAATAGCCATGTTATCGAATCTCAACTTAAATATCATGCTTGGCCAAAAGATGAAATCATTCAAAATCCAGAATTTCATTTTTATTTGAATGGAGTTAAATGCATTAGTCTTCAAGCATTGCATGCCATGAAAACAAATAGAGGTGAAGGAAAAGACATTGACGATTGTACATCCATTAAGAACATTCTAAACACAAAACAACAACATGTTCGTATCGAAGATTTCAAATATAAATCGGCTAAAGACTCAAAAATTATTGGCTTAGTTCCAGTTAAAAACGAAGAATTTCATATTGAAAATTGTTTACGAGCTCTTGCATTAATAACAGATGGTATTATCGTTTTAGACGACCATTCTGATGATGAAACCGTGAACATCATAAAAAGCTTGGCAAACGAGTGTTCCATTCTAGAAATAATTGAAAAAGATAACTGGTTTAGAGATGAACCTGGAGATCGTAATCTTTTATTAAAAGCTGGTAGAAATCATGGTGGCACACATTTTATTGTTTTAGACGCTGATGAGTTGTTTACCGCTAACTGCTTAGATAATGACTCGCTAAAACATGCTATCAAATGTATGAATCCGGGCGACAAATTCGTTTTTACTTGGATTCAATTATGGAGATCTTGCACAAAATTTCGCTTCGACAACTCTGTTTGGACATGGAATATGAAAGCATTTATTTTCTGTGATGATGGTGAATGTTATTACGAATCAGAATTTATTCACACCGGAAGAACTCCAGCAAACTTAGATGGAACTTATTATTTTTTTAAAACTTATGACTACGGAATTATGCACTTTCAGTTTGTAAATTGGCATAATTTATTAGTAAAACAAGCTTGGTACAGAATGTTAGAACTCATAAGACAACCTAAAAAAAGTACAACTGAAATAAATATTAACTATTACCCTTCAAAAAATGAAACTGGCCTATCTCTTCAAAACAGCCCCTATCTTTGGTTTGAAGCGTATTCAGATTGGTTTAAACCCGTAAAACTTTCCGTAAAAGAAACTTGGAGAACAGCTCAAATTCAAGAATGGTTTGAACAATTTGGTGTAGCATATTTCAAGAATTTAGACATTTGGGATATTGATTGGCACATAGAAAAACCAAAAGACTTTTTTACTTTTAATGAACATGAAGTCTGGAAAAAGGGTTCAGAAGAAACTAAATTACTAGTTGTAAATCATCAATTTGATGAGGCAATTAATCTTTTATCTCACTTTCTGACCACATCTTACAGGCAAAACGCACAGTTAATGATTGATAAAATTCAACATTTCAAACTTTCCTTAAAACAAAAATAAATCTTCGCAGAAGTTAGTTTACTTATGGAATACCTAGTTTCAGCAATTGTCTCTACATATAACGCCGAACGTTTCATAAAAGGTCGACTCGACGATCTTTTATCTCAAACAATTGGGAAAAAACTTGAAATTATTGTGATAGATAGTGGTTCAACTCAAAATGAAGCTGAAATTGTTAAAGCATATCAACACTATCATTCTAATATTTACTATTTGCGAACCGAACGTGAAACAGTTTATGGGGCATGGAATCGTGGCATTGAGCTAGCTTCCGGTAAATATATTACAAACGCAAACACAGACGACCGATTACGAAAAGATGCATATGAGATTCTTTCAAGTTATCTAGAAGAACATACAGAATATGCCCTTGTATATCCTGATGTACTCATTACAAAAAATGAGAATGAAACGTTTGAAATTAACTCATCTGATGGAATGTTTAAACTGAATGATCATGATCGTGAGACGTTAATCAATGGTCTTTGTTATATAGGTCCTATGCCTATGTGGAGGAGATCAGTACATGAAAAGGTAGGCTTTTTCGACTCTGATTTTATTACTTCAGGCGATTTTGAATTTTGGGTGAAACTTTCAGAATTTTTTGAGTTTAAAAAAATAAATCAACTATTAGGTCTATATCTAAAGCGCAATGACAGCATAGAACACTCAAATCAAGAAGCAAAATTTCTTGAGAACACAGCAATCAAATTCAAATATGCTTTGTCTCGTTCGCAGTTCACAAAAAACTGGTCTTTTGACAAAGTTAAGTCTTTCTTAACTCAAATTACCTTCTGTTCCCATTTACAAACTCACGGCAAACTAGATGAATGTATTGAAAAATGTAACATTTTATTAGAAGAACTTCCTTTAGAGTCAGACATTCTTTACTTGAAAGCCACTTCTTATTACCGAAAAAAACAATACCCTATTGCTATTAAACTGTTTGAACTTCTAATCGAAACTAATCCAAATCATAGTCCAACCTTAAATAATCTTGCCGTTTGGTATTGGGCAAATAGAGAAAAGAAGAAAGCAGTTCAATTAATGAAGACCTGTTGTGAATTAGACACCAATAATGAGAACGCTCGTTTCAATTTAGCAGAAATGTATCTTAACATTGGCAAACCAGATTCTGCTATGATTTGGTTTAAAGACGTATTAAATATTAATTATAATAATATAGAAGCTATTAAAGCACTAAGAGCATATTATCAAAAAAGAGATCCTGTTTTAACTGAATATTATAATGATTTACTAATTAACTAAGACTTACTAGACAATAAAAACTAATTAAAACAACCATTTACAACGCTTCTAAGCTATTTAGGTATAAGAATTTTAAATTATTTTTTTAAAAAATTAAAGTCTGCTTTCCCACAATACGATAAGTAAGTCATAATACAAAAAACCAAACACTCTAAACACTCACATTATGGCATTCGCAGATTTTAACCGGATTAACACTAATGTACAATCTCTTGAGTCAAGATTTTCATTGGATAAAATCAACAAAAGACTTGGTAATACTCAATTAAAACTTTCAACAGGTTTTAGAATTAATAAAGCAGAAGATGATGCTGCTGGATTTTCAATTGCTGCAAAATTAAGTTCTAGAATTTCAGGTTTAGAGCAAGCTTTGGCAAATACAGGTGATGCAAAATCAGTTTTAGACATTGCAGAATCTAGCTTAAATAGCATCCTAGATATTTTAACTACTCTTAAAACGAAAGCAACTCAAGCTGCGAACGATACCTACGGTGTTGATGAACGCAACTTTATTCAAAGTCAAGTAAATAGCTTAATTAACGAATTAGATTCATTAATCAGTCAAACTGTTTACCAAGGTCGTTCTTTACTTGCAGGTACTTACGATGCAACATTCCAAGTTGGTGAAAGAACAGCTGATGTAATCAACGTTCAAATTTTCTCAGGTACTTCAGGAACTGGTTTCGATTCAACTGGTCTTGGTGTTAACGCTCTACTTGTGGACTCAAATGCAAACTCACAAATAGCTATGTCAAATGTTGATGGAGCTATAAATGGAGTAGCTAGCATGGTTAATAATCTTGGTATTTATCAAACTCAGCTTTCAATTCGTGAAGAAATTCTTACTCAAGCTATTAATTCTAACTCTTCAGCAAGAAGCAGAATTCGAGATGCAGATTTTGCTAAAGAACAAAGTGAAGCCGTTAAGTTGCAAATTTTACAACAAACGGCTATCGCTTCACTAACTCAAGCTAACTCAGCACCACAGGCAGTTCTTGGATTCTTACAATAAAAATTAACCCTCGTTTTAAACCTTAAGCCTGAATAGGTTAAACGGCTTAGGGCTTTTTGATTCTCTGTTAGTCCCAACCCGTCCCAATTCTCCAAAGACTCTAAAAGTCTCCTTTGTTCTTTGACTTAATTTTTGTGAAAACAAATTTCCGATTTAAAGAATTTTCAGATTGTTCGATAACATAGATTGCCTCAGGGACGGGGCATTCTAACAGAAACAATCAAAAAGAAGGAGCTTTTATGGCTTTCGGAGATTTTAACAGGATTAATACCAATGTACAAACATTGGAATCTAGATTTTCTCTGGACAAAATCAATAAAGAGCTTGGTATAACCCAATTGAGACTCTCTACTGGTTTTCGCATTAATCGTGCGGAAGACGATGCAGCAGGGTTTTCAATATCGGCAAAATTAAGTTCTCGTATTGCTGGACTAGAGCAAGGTTTATCGAATACTGGAGATGCAAAATCTGTATTAGATATCGCAGAATCGAGTTTAAATTCGATGCTTGATATTTTAACAACCTTGAAAACAAAAGCAACACAAGCGGCCAATGACACTTACGGTGTTGATGAGCGTCAATTTATTCAAGATCAAATTGATAGTTTAGTAAATGAGCTAAACTCATTAGTAACCACAACAGTATATCAAGGTCGATCATTATTAGGTGGAACTTACAATGCAACCTTCCAAGTTGGTGAACGCGGTGCAGATGTCATTAATGTTCAATTAACTTCTGGAGGAGCAGACGCAGGTTTTACTGCTTCAGGTTTGGAAATCGATGCTTTAGACGTTAGTTCATTTGCAAGTGCACAATTAGCAATGGTAAGTATCGATAGTGCAATAGATTATATTGCAGGAGCCGTTAATAATCTTGGTATTTATCAGACTCAACTTTCCATTAGGGAAGAAATTCTGACCCAAGCTATTAATTCAAATTCCTCAGCGCGAAGCAGAATCCGCGATGCAGACTTTGCTAAAGAGCAGAGTGAGGTGTTAAAACTTCAAATCCTTCAACAAACCGCTATTGCTTCATTAGCGCAAGCTAATGCTGCTCCACAAGCTGTTCTTGGATTTATCTCTGCTTAAGCAAACAACAAAAAGATCCCAAGGAAGGGGTCTTATTCTTAAATAAAATAGAAGGAGCTATATTATGGCATTCGGCGATTTTAATCGTATTAATACGAATGTTCAATCCCTAGAATCTAGATTTTCTCTAGACAGGATTAACAAAAAACTCGGAATTACTCAGTTACAATTATCAACTGGATTCCGTATTAATAAAGCAGAAGACGATGCTGCAGGTTTTTCAATCTCTGCAAAATTGAGTTCACGTATTGCTGGTTTAGAGCAAGCTCTTGCCAACACAGGTGACGCAAAATCAGTTTTGGATATTGCAGAAGCTAGTATGAATTCTGTTTTAGATATTCTAACAACGTTAAAAACTAAAGCTACTCAAGCTGCAAACGATACTTACGGTGTTGACGAACGTGATTTTATTCAAGCACAGGTTGATAGCCTAGTGAGTGAATTAGACTCCTTAGTTACTCAAACCGTTTTTCAAGGTAGAAATATTCTTCTTGGAACATACGATGCAACTTTTCAAGTTGGTGAAAGAACAGCTGATACTATCAATGTTCAATTAACTTCTGGAAATGCAAATGGTGTAGCTAGTTTTACAGCTTCTGGATTAGGTATTGCTGGTGTTGATGTTACTTCATTCTTAGCTGCTCAATCAGCTATGATTAGTATCGATGTTGCTATCAATCTCCTTGCTGGTGCTGTAAATCAATTAGGTATTTACCAAACACAGCTTTCCATCCGCGAGGAAATCCTTACTCAAGCGGTAAACAGTAATTCTTCTGCTCGCAGTAGAATTCGTGATGCAGATTTTGCTAAAACTCAAAGTGAAGCCGTTAAATTGCAAATCTTGCAACAAACTGCTATCGCTTCATTAGCTCAAGCAAATGCCGCACCTCAGGCTGTTTTAGGTTTCCTAAGTAGGTAATCCTCAACATCTGAAATGGGATGGGAGTATCTTTATAGGTATTCCCTCCATTTCTTTAACTTCCTAATCTCCTCTTTGTCCTATGAATTCAGCATTAAATACGTATCAAATTCAGCAAATTAAAAATGCTACTCCAACAGAATTAATTGGGATCCTTTATGATATGGCTATTCAAGCTACCTATCGTAAAGATCAGGTTCGATTGATTAAAATTCTCTCATTATTGATGCGTTCCTTAAATCATGATTACGAACTTGCTGAAAACTTCTTTAATTTATACGAGTATTGCCAACATGTAACTCGTGATCATAAATTCGAAGAAGTACGAGATTTACTTATCGGCGTCCGCGATGCATGGTACGACTCAGTTGTTAAAGGCAACAAATCAGCCTTAAACACTGCCGTTTAATTTTTAAATTTCCTCAACCCATTTTTTAGTATGTCTTCAGCAGTAAATTCAGGACTATTTGGCGTTAATCAATTATACGAACAGTTGATTAATAACTTAATTACGCTCGAAAGTAACAAGAAATTTAGTTATGAGGATCAAGTTACTGAGCAAACTTCGCGAAAAACTGCCATAAGCACTGTTGGCACTAAACTCAGTAGTTTCAATACCGTCTTAACCGAATTCGGTAGCACTTCAACTAATTTATTCGATTTATATGCTGCCAACTCTTCCAATGAGTCGGCTTTTTTGGTTTCTAATACATCTACTTTAAACACATCTGGTAATTATGCTGTTGAAATTCAACAAATTGCTAAATCAGATGTTAGGGTTTCTAAACAATTTGTAGCAGCTGATGGCGATATTGCAACAGCTATCAATTCTACTACTGGTGCCGATGAATTAACGTTTGATTTAACGATTGATGGAACTACGTATTCTATTAGTGTTGATGATTTATCGGGTATGTCTAACGAAGAAGTTCTTTCTGCTGTTGTTACTGCAATTAATGATGTGGCAGGTGATGATGTTCAAGCCACTATTTTAAGAGAAACGAGCAGTAGCGCTCGTTTATCAATTCGTAGTAAACTCTCAGGTGCTGATAATGCGATTTCATTTACTAATACAATCGATGCAGACGGAGAAACTAATCTTGCTGAATTTTTAGAATTAACTGTTGATAACGGCGGAGCTAATGCAGATGATAATACAACTGTTTTAATTGGTGGTTCACCAAATGGTGGACGTTTATTTGATCTTACTTCATTAAATGCAAAATTTACAATAGATGGACTCAACTTTGAACGGAGTTCCAATGTTGTAACCGACGCTATTTCTGGTCTTTCTATTACGCTACGTCAACTAACAACAGCAACTGAAACATTAAGCATTGAAGCAGATACAGAATCTGGGCAAGCAAACATTGACCGATTTATTGAATCGTATAATTCAGTAATCTCAGAAATTAGACAACAATCTTTCTTAAATGGCACTTCAGGTGATAGAGGGCCACTTTACAGAGACCGATCATTTAGAGAATTAACTTACACACTCAGACAAAATGCGGTTTCTACAGCATTAAGTGACTCTGTTAATGTAGGTGACCCTTTAAATCCCGTTATTCCTTCAGGTACATCAATTCAAACACTATTAGATATTGGGCTAGATTTCAATAATGACGGAACTTTATACATCAAGAATCAATCAATACTAACGAATTTACTTGAGACAAGTCCTGATTCGATTGCAACACTTTTTGCAAATGACAGAACAGATTTTTTCAGTGGCATTGCAGGAAAATTGCAAAGTTCTATTGATGTATTTATTAAAACAGACGGTCTAGTTAAATCCTTAACTAGCACAATAGACGATAGAATTGAATCATTGAATCTAAGAATTCAAGCACAAGACGAATACCTTGAACGTCGCAGAGTTCAGTTGACAAATCAGTTTATTCAACTGCAAGCTATTTCAGATCAGGCGAACTCCCAATATCAAACATTAGTTAGCTTTGGTAACGCTTACGGCTAAAATTTAAAGAACTATGACTACTTCATCAGTAAACCCGATTTCTAATTTCATGGCAGATTTTTCCTCCCAGGAAACTGTAAAAGTGAAATTGGGTACTCAAACCGAGACAAAGAGCTCTGTTTCTTTTGAAGAAACAAACCCATTCAAATCTGAAAATGCAGCTTTATTAAAAGTATCAAACAACGAATTAGCTTTAAAAAACGCTGAAAAAGCAGTTAACGAATCTTTGTTGTCTTACTTCAACGAAAAAATATCTTTTTATATTGATGAAAAAACTCAAAAAACAGTTATTAAAATAATTGATAAACAAACTGAGGAGGTTGTAAAACAATACCCCGCTCAAGAGTTTTTAGATATGGTTTATGCTCTAAACAAAGCCGCAAAGCTCGTTCTTAAAGATCTTCCAAAATACATGTAAAACATGCGCTTAATGACTTCCGATTCTACTGAATATAACTTATTTACCCAAGCAATTGATTTAACGAATCAAATGATTAATCACATTCAAGAAGAAAAAAGCGAATACGTCGAAGTCACAAAGCTGATGATTGAAAGAGGAAAAATCTATACTGAATTAGATTTACATATAAAAACTTTAGACCGATCTAAATTATCCGATAAAGAGAATGTACAAGTAAAAGAACGATACGACGAATTAATGTCATTAGATCATCAATTCAGAAATCTTCTAAAAACACAAGCAGATCGGTTGAGAACGAAATCTGGAACAGCTGTTAAAGATAAAAAAGCACATTCTAGTTATTCTCTCCAACAACCTAAGCATCCAAAAGAATCACTTTTTATTTCCTCAAAAATTGAGGGCTGAATATGGATATCAGAACACTTACCTCTTCACAACGAATTGACCGAAATTCTAGTTCCAGAATAAAAACTCCATCAAATGATGGTTATGGAAAACGTTCGGAAATGTATTCTAACAATAGAGTAGATCAAAAATCAACAGACAAAGTCTCTATTTCTTCCGCCTCTGCCTCCGATGATTTGTCCTTTGCGAAACAAATTTATCAAAAAATAGATGACCAATCTTTAGATAGAGTACGTTCTGTTCGTACAAAAGCAGAACAAGGGTATTATACTTCAGAAAGCGCAATAAAAAAACTTGCTGTAGCCATTCAACATGATATCATTGAATTAGAGTCTGACGCTTTAGGATCTACTTATATTCCCGTTTATCCAGTAGATTTAGACAAATTAAAACAGAATTTAGCTGAAAACCCAGAGATTATTACAGAAGTTGCGTCAAGACTCGCAAAAATCCTTTCAAATCTGTAAATAAAAGTAGAATAATAGATTCTTAACAAGTACATTAAACCCAAAAATTCTAACAAAGGGTTTAATCATTGAAAGGCTCCATATTATTAATTGAAGACGATGCATCACTTTTGCAATATTTGCAATTGCATCTAAGTTCAAACGGTTATAGTGTAACTGCGTTTTCCTCACCATCAGAGGCTCTTAAAGCTATACCTAAAATCGACATTCAACTCATTTTGACAGACGTTAAAATGCCTGAAATGTCAGGTGATGAAGTACTAAATCATGTAAAAACTCATCATCCAACAATTGGTTTAATTATGATGACTGGATTTGGTAGTATTGAACATGGTGTTAATGCCATTCAAAAAGGTGCGTTTGACTATATAACCAAGCCTTTTCTAGGACCTGAAATTCTTGCACGCATAAATCGCTTTTTTAAATTAAGAAATCAAGGAACAATTGAATTTGCTCAGCATACTTTTGAAGGTCCCAAAGGGTTGGATAATGAGGCAACTCCTAAAAATAATTCAAAACAAAAAAGTGCTACAAAACAAACAGTCGATATAAAATTAGTTGGAAACCACCCCAAAATAGCCGCATTAATTGATGCTTTACCTCAAATTGCTCAAAATAATGCACCCGTACTCATTCAGGGCGAAAGTGGAGTTGGTAAAGAAGTGTTCGCAAGTTTAATTCATTACAATAGTGACCGTGCCGACAAACCTTATGTCAAAATCAATTGTGCAAATTTGCCAAGTGAATTAGTTGAAAGTACACTATTTGGTCATATTAAAGGTTCATTTACTGGTGCAATAAACGATGCTAAAGGGGCTTTTGACGAAGCAGATGGCGGAACCTTATTATTGGATGAAATCACAGAAATAGAACTCGGCGTTCAAGCCAAATTATTACGCGTATTACAAGAAAAAGAATTCAGAGCAGTTGGTAGCCAACACGCAAAAAAAGTTGATGTTAGAATTATTGCTACATCAAATAGAAATATTGGAAAAAGCATTAAAGAAGGCCAATTTAGATCAGACTTATTTTATCGTCTTAATGTTTTCCCACTTATTATTCCACCTTTAAGAGAGCGAAGTAGCGATATTTTAGCATTATCTACCTATTTCGTAGATAAATTTGCTCTCGAATATGGAATGGGTGAAAAAGAGCTCACAACTGATGTTTTAACCTATCTAAGTAAGCAACAATGGCATGGTAATGTTCGGGAATTAAATAATGTAATTCAACGTGGTGTTTTAATGTCGGGAAATTCAAAAAATATTACATTTGAACACATACAAAACAGTTTATTTTCTAACTTAGAATTATCGGATGAACTTGATTCTGATGCTGAATTACCCTTAATTCCAATAGAAGAAATGGAGTTGAAATTAATAAAGCAAGCATTAGAACGTACAAACGGCAATCAAAAGGAAGCGGCTGAACTTCTTGGCATTTCCGATAGAACCATTCGAAATAAATTAAAAAAACTTCGTTTAGACGATTTTGATGAATAATCTATGCAGACCATCAGTAAAAATCCATCCGACATACTCAACTCATTAGCAAGTAAAATTGTTTTACTTGAAGCCGATGATATTCAGGCTCTTGGAGAAATATTAAAACTTCTGGATGAGTTGCATGAACAACCTATTCAGGAATACATTCTTCAAGTAAGGTCTGTTGTTGAACGACTTATTTTAGATGAATATGAGTCAAATTCTGTTGGTATAAATGAATTAAATGCCGCAATTGAGCAACTCCAAATAGCTCACTCAGAATCTGAATATGTTACTGATGTAGAATTTGCAAAAAAACAGAACGAATACAATGAAGATGCAACTCATGAAGACATTGTCGAATCTCATACCATTGAATTAGATGCACCAGTTGTTAAGTTGAAAAATGCCCCCTCTAATCCTATTAAAAAGCCTACACATATTTCTGAAGAAACTCCTAAAGAGAAACCAGTTCAAGAAAAACAACAAGAAGTAGTTAAAGCAGTTGTTAGTCATCATTATTTTAAAACTTTTGATGATTTCAAACTTATCAATCAAACTTTAAAAGATGACGAAGAATTGCTTCAAGGCTTTATTGATGAGACAGCTGAACATATTCAAATGATAGAAAATGGTCTTATAGATTGGGAATCTTCTCCAACTGACTTAACAATCATTGATTCCGTATTCAGACCCTTCCATACTATTAAAGGCGTAGCAGGCTTTTTAAACCTAACTGACATCAATAATTTTTCACACATGTACGAGGATGTACTTGATGAGGTTAGGAAAGGGAAATTAGCATACAGTGCATCGCTAGCTGATGCCATTTTTAAAGGGATTGACGCCTTAAAAAGCATGATTTCTGCTTTGCTTGATGCAATTGAAACCGGAAATTATAAAGGACACACTGTCGATTTAAACAGTTTTGCAGAACTTGTGGAAAGAGCACGTTCTGGCACGCTTGATTCTCACGAGAAGACTCCATCTCAAAAGAATAATAGTGAAAACGTTTCACCAAATATAAATAAGGGTTCACTTTCACAACCTATTAAGCCAAAACTAGACCACACCTTTTCAAAGTCTAATCAAAACGAGACATCTGCATTCAAAAAAAATACTGCAAAATTAGAGGATTCAGACAAAATATTAGGTACAAGAGCAATGGGTGGAGTTAAAGACTCTACTTTGCGTGTAAGTACCTTAAAAATGGATTCCCTTATTGATCTTGTTGGCGAACTTGTTGTAACTCAAAACATGGTTGTTCAGAATAATGTTGTAAAAGCAAGTATTGATAAACGATTACAGCAAGATGTTGGGCAACTCAAACGTATTACAAACAATCTTCAAGATTTATCCATGTCATTGCGCATGGTGCCCATTAAAGATACCTTCCAGAAAATGCACCGGATTGTTCGCGATTTAGCTCGAAAATCTGGGAAAAAAATTGTACTAGAAGTATTCGGTGAAGATACTGAAATTGACCGAAATATGGTTGACGAATTGTATGACCCACTAGTGCACATGATTCGAAACAATTGTGACCATGGAATTGAAAGCCCTCAAGTTCGAAAATCAAGAGGTAAAAATGAGACAGGTACCATAACCTTAAATGCCTTCTACAAAGGTGGTATGGTAGTAATTGATGTTACTGATGATGGAAATGGCATAGACTCATCAAAAATTCTATCTAAAGCCATTTCAAAAGGTATTACACAATTAGGAGTGAAGCATTCAGAAGAAGAAATTCTAAACTTCATCTTTGCCTCAGGATTTTCGACAAGTGAAGTTGTCACTGATGTATCTGGCCGTGGTGTAGGAATGGATGTGGTTAAACGAGCGATTACTAGTCTTCGTGGGAATATCGACATTCAAACGAAACTAGGTAAAGGCACAACGTTTTCACTGCGCTTACCCCTAACTCTAGCCATTATTGATGGAGTTATCATCGAAATTGGTTCTGAAAAATATATTTTACCTACAATTAGCATTAAAGAATCTCTTGTTGTTAAAAAAGAGCAACTCAATAAAATTGCTGGAAAAGGCGAAACCGTATTTATTCGCAATAAAGTTATGCCTCTTATTCGTGTTGGGAAATATTTTGGAATTAATACTGCAGTTGAAAAACCATGGGAAGGTCTCATTATCATTGTTGAAAGTGATAAACAAGAAGCAGCTTTATTAGTGGATAAAATGTTAGACAAACAAGAAATTGTTATTAAATCCCTTGGTGAAAGTTTAAGTAATCTTGCAGGCTTAGCTGGAGGTGCAATATTATCGGATGGAACAGTAGGCTTAATCATTGATGTTCCAACTTTGTTACCTAAATCAGGAAGATCGTATAAAGACTAATAGTAAATCAGGAATTATCTTATGGCAAACAAACTACATGATTTAACGGATGAAATGAAGGCATTACTTGCCGAAATTGAAAATGATCCAACTTTATCCAGTTCAAATAAAATCTCAGAAGAAGAAGCGTTGATTCTTCAATCAGAAGTAATGAAAGACAAACACATCGATTCTATTAAGCGGACTGAAGTAGCTGATGTTCAGCAAGCTAGAGCTCATGCCGGAAAGTATATCACCTTTACCTTAGCTGGCGAAGATTACGGTTTATACATTCTTAGCGTTAAAGAAATTATTGGAATGATGAGTATTACAAGAGTTCCAAGAACTCCTGAATTTGTACGTGGTGTGATTAATCTAAGAGGTAAAGTACATCCTGTAATTGATTTACGTAAACGTTTTGGGTTAGAACAAAGAGATGATGACGCAAGAACACCAATCATTATTGTTGAAATTTCCCATAAAGGTGGTAGTCAATTTTTAGGTATCGTTGTCGATTCTGTTTCTGAAGTAATTAACCTTGATGATAGTATGATTGAAGACACACCTGCATTTGGAGTTGATTTAGATACAGACTTTATCTTGGGTATTGCAAAATTAAGTCAAAAAGTTATTACTTTACTCGATATTGATAAAATATTGACAAGCCGACAGTTAGTAATGATTCAAAATTAGTTAAGAACCAATTATATGAGCAAAACTGACCCTTTTGAATTTAAACACTTTGTGATTGCAGATAAAGAGTTCCGCTATCTTAAAGAGTTAATTTACAAAGAGGCAGGAATAAATCTCACAGATGCTAAACGTTGTCTGGTTCAAACTCGCATTGGCAAGTTGATGAGAAAGAATCATATTAATGGCTATGACGATTTATTCAACAAACTACAGAGTGAGAAAAATGGTAAAACATTAGAATTGGTTTTAGACTCAATATCTACTAATCATACTTTCTTTTTTCGCGAAGATGCTCACTTCAACTATTTAACAGAAACGATTTTACCAACTCTTGTTAAAACTCATGGTTTAAAACACATCAAAATATGGAGCGCTGCAAGTTCAAGTGGAGAAGAGCCTTATTCTATTGGTATTTCGATGATGGAAGCATTACATTCTTTTCCAGGAGTTACTTTTTCTGTTTTTGCAAGTGATATTTCAGTTACTGTATTAGAAAAAGCAAAAAAAGGTATCTATCCTCTAGAAGAACTCGATGGAATGCCAGATACACTAAAGCGCAAGTATTTTCAACGAGGGAAAAGTGACTTTGCAGATTTAGTTAAGGTAAAACCTGCTTTAAGAGAAAAAATTACGTATGCAAAACATAATTTGCTTGAATCACTTCAACAAAATGAAACATTTGATATCATTTTTTGCCGAAATGTGATGATTTATTTCGATAATCCGACGAAAGAAAAAATTGTAAGTTTACTTTGTACAAAATTATCGAACAACGGTTATTTTATAAATGGGCATTCTGAAAGTTTGAGTGCTATAAAACATAATCTAACAATGATAAAACCAACAATTTACCGAAGATTAAACGGGTGATGAATGAAGCTTGAAAGTGTTGTAAAAAACACCAAAATTACCATCGGCATCTCCGATTTAGCAGTTAGTAATAATGTTAAAGATACATTAATTACCTACTCACTTGGCTCATGTATTGCTGTATTAGTATATGACCCAACCGTACAAGTATCTGGAATGATTCATGTTATGCTTCCAGATTCGAATATTGAAAAAATGACTAAAAATTCAATCTCTTTTAATCCATATAAATACATGGACACAGGGGTGCCAATTTTAATCAAAAAATGTCTTGCTATGGGTGCTAAAAAAGCGACTATGAGCATTAGTGTTTTTGGTGGAGCTCAGGTTTTTGATCGTGAAGACTATTTTAATATCGGTAAAAGAAATTATGTAGCACTCAGAAAAATACTTTGGCAAGAAGGACTTCTCATTCGAAATGAACATGTAGGTGGTAGAGTACACAGAACCGTTAGAATAGATGTAGCAACAGGAAGTATTCTTCTTGATGTGAACAAAGAAGAAATGATAACCTACACCAGTACAATCAAATAAACGGATAAAAAAATGGCTTTTAATTTTTTAATTGTTGATGATTCCCCCGTAATGCGAAAAGTTATAATCAAGACCATTCGAATGTCTGGTGTTGATGTTGGCGAATTATTTGAAGCAGGGAATGGTGCAGAAGGACTGATTGAGGCACGCGCACATTGGATTGATTTAATCCTTACCGATTTAAATATGCCTATTATGGATGGCTTAACATTTATTGAATACCTCAAAGATGACGAAGTCTTACGTTCAATTCCAGTAATCGTAATTTCTACCGAAGGTAGAGATGATGTAGTTCAAAGAGCTCTTGATATCGGTGCAGCCGATTATATAACAAAACCGTTCCGCCCAGAACAAATAGGCGCAGATGTTTTAAAAATTTTAGGATACTCAAATGCTTAATTTAAATAACAAAGAAATTATTATTACAGTCATTGATGAGATAATGACGGATATGTTTTTCATTTTTCCAGACTTAGATGATGATGGCAAAAAAGTTTCAATCGGTGAAATTTCACGTAATTCTATTCACGTTGGAATTCACTTTAATACCGATTTTTACCTTCACTTCACTATAGATCCTCAATTATTATCCGAAATGGCCATGAACTTTATGGGCATAACTCAAGATGAGTTAATGCAGGAACATATTGAGTCTATGGCTTGTGAAACGGCAAACATAATTGGTGGAAATTATCTGGTTAGAGTAGATCCAAATGCAACTTGCAACCTATCGATTCCTGAAATTCTAGACCCAAATTCAATTACTGAATCTGATAATACAGACGAACATTGGACTATCTACTTTGTTGCCGAAGGGCGACTAATGACTATTTCACCATATAATCGAAAATAATTATGATCCGGGTATTTGTCGTTGACGACTCCGCAATAGTTAGAAAAAAATTAACTGAAGATCTAAATAAGTACCCGGATATTCAGGTTGTAGGCTCCGCAATAGACCCTTATGTTGCCCGAGACAAGATTGTACGTCTGAACCCCGACGTAATTACGCTTGATGTGGAAATGCCTCGTATGGATGGAATTACATTCTTAAAAAAGATAATGCGATTCTTCCCTAAACCTGTAATCATAATTAGCTCACTTACAAAACAAGGTAGTGATCTTGCAATGGTAGCCTTAGAATCTGGGGCGGTAGAAGTTCTTTGTAAACCTGGTGGTTCCTATTCAGTTGGTGATTTAACCTTGCAATTAGCTCGAGTTATTAGAGCTGCAGCAAAAGCCAACATGAAAAACAAACATCTTTTTGAACCACCTGTTATTCCTCAAAAACCTCCTGAGATTAATACTCCTTTAAATCTAGGTGGCCTAAAGCATACTACAGATAAAATTATTGCAATGGGAGCTTCCACAGGGGGTACTGAAGCTTTAAAACAAGTCTTAATGGGTCTCCCTGCTGATTCCCCAGGAATTGTTATAGTACAGCACATGCCTCCTAAATTCACAACTGCATTTGCTGAACGCTTAAATTCACTAGTACCCTTAGACGTTAAAGAGGCGGAAGACGGTGATCGTGTTTTAATGGGAAGAGTTTTAATTGCGCCTGGAAATTATCACATGCTTTTGAAAAAAAGTGGTTCAGACTATTTTGTTCAGGTTAAAGAAGGTCCCATGGTTCATCATCATAGACCTTCTGTTGATGTATTATTTCACTCTGTTGCTTCGGTTGCTGGCAATAATACAATTGGTGTAATGTTAACGGGTATGGGCGGAGATGGCTCAATTGGCATGAAAGAGATGCATGACAAAGGAGCACATAATATCGCACAAAATGAAGATAGTTGTGTTGTTTATGGAATGCCTAAAGAGGCCATAAAATTAGGGGCTGTTGATCAAATTTTACATATTAATGAGATATCTTCTGCTATAATTGATGCCGTAAGAGCATTACACGAGAGGTATTCGTAGCGTTCATAATCCTTATAAAAAAAGCCACCAAATACGATCAACATTTGCTGGCTTTTTATTTTTAAATCAATGTTAGTTCGTTTTACCCAAACAAATCATCGATATCATTTTGATTAAACGCTGATGTTTGTGGTGCCTGAACTTTTATAGGTGACTCAGGTGCAGGAGAATCAGCTGTCATTCTTGAATCAACATTAATTTTCTTTTCCATCATATTGTGGAATTTTTCAATATTAACTCCAAATGTTGATAGAATATTCTCTTTAATCTCGTCTTCAATATGTAATTCATACACTCTTGTGAATAATTGAAGCATCTTAATCTGAATTTCTGCCATTACTTTTCTTACATGAACCAGTTTCTGTGAAACAATATCATGAAATTGCAACGCAGTCATAATTGCGATTGCATCATTTCTTATTTCGCCTAACATCATAGCCGCTTCCATATCTTCTGGGTTTGCACCCATTTCTAAGGTATCAACATGAGACATGATTTGCTCAACTCGATTCATTATTTGATAGGTTGCATCCGTTGTTTCTGCAACGGCTGTATCTAATTCACTAGCAGCATCTGGCATTAAACCAGTTGTATTCATAATTGATTCAGAAACATCATTTAAAAGTGGCGAAACTTCACGGAGAAAGACAAACAATTCTTCTAAAAAGGGTAAAATTCCTTCACCAAAAGCAAAAAGACTTTTTATTTGCTTTATTCGGGTTATAATTTCACCGTAATCGTCATTTTTTATCATACTTGATTCCATTTGATAACTCACATAGCAATAGCTTAAGCAAGAAGTTTATTCATTTTTTGTTCGAGTGTTTCTGGTGTAAATGGCTTAACAACGTAGTTGTTTACACCTGCTTGAACAGCTTGTAATACATCATCTTTCATTCCTCTAGTTGTAATCATAAGAACTGGTATTTTCGCATATTCTGGCGTTGTTCTCAGTTCTGTAACAAACTCAAGACCATTCATTTCAGGCATATTCCAATCTGTTATAATAAAATTTATTGGATGCTCTTCTAATTGCTGAAGAGCTTCTTTTCCGTTGCTCGCTTCAACAGACTCTCGATGCCCGAGTCGTTCAAGGGTGTTTTTAATAATTCTTCTCATTGTAGGAGAATCATCTACTATTAATATAAAAAGATCACTCATAAGTTTAATTTGCCCATGTTTGTTAGTCTGCCGAAACAAATTCGACGTAATTTAGCTATCTGCAGGGAATTAGAACAGTAAATAACGGAAATAGTTCAATAAATTCAAAAATAATTATCAAGATTCTCGAATTTTTTTAATCATTCGTTGATATTCACTAATCAAGTCTTTCTGTTGTAGGTTCATTAATTGTTTATCAAATATAGTAATGGCGTTTTCCAAAATTTCAATAGCTTTTTGTTTATTATTTCTAATTACTTCACTTCTAGCTATCATGCTGTACAAAAAAGTTGACATTGGGCTTAAGTTCAATGCCTTATACAAATACTCAAGGGAGAGATTAATATTATTTTTAGCATGCTCAATCATTGCTAAATTGGATAGAGCCATCACGTAATTGGTAAGCAGTATGTAATTTTCATCTCCTATTTTTTTATTTTCTTCAGGTTTATTAGCCATATCAATAAACTCGTGAAAAATTATGCTTGCTTGCTCTATGTGTCCTAATTTATAAAATAGAAGAGCTTTATAAAAGATTATTTCTGGGAAGTATTTGTGATTTACTAGTGTTTTTTCCATCCTTTCGAATTCATCTACTTTTTTAGTATTTGCCAAGTACATAAAAATTACACGGTAAACATGACTTCTTACTGGAAAACTGATTCCCAGTTTTAAGGATTTAACACAGGCTTTATAGGCATCAGCTGTTCTTCCTAATGCTGAATAACTTTGAGATAAATAATAATGGGTATAAGGGTCGTGAGGATTCTCTTTTAAATTGGCTAAGAGTAAATCCATATTTCTTTTTGTTTTTGTAGATGTGTTTATTTCTTTGCCATATCCTTTATGCAGAATTTCGATTTTACTTGTAGTCGTTCTGCCGCTTTGGATCATAATATTTTCATGAATTTTATTCTTAAATCTAATTTCTGGATGATTTCTAAAAAATCGTATCAATCTGTGACTAACTAGTATTTCCTCTGATGAGGCATCTCTGAGATTATGTAATATAGAGTAGTATCCATCATATTCTTTATACGGATATTCGCTTTTAAACCAATCTATAGAACTAGGTATAATTTCTTCATCAGCATCTAGTTGCAAAATAAATGGATTTGTTGCTAAAGATAATGACTCATTTCTTGCCGCTGCAAAATCTCCAATCCATTCAAAATAGCTTATTTTAGCTCCATTTTCTTTGGCAATTTCAACTGTGCTATCTGTTGAACCCGTATCAACAACAATAATTTCATTTACCCAATCTTTTACTGATTTTAAACAAGCATCAAGATACGCTTCTTCATTTTTTACGATTAAACAAACTGAAATAGGTAATTTTTGAAGCATGAATTTGATTTTTACCAGAACGTGTTGTTAATTTTTTTTGCTAGCTATTTCTTCCGCTTTAGTATAATAGGTTGCTGCATTTTCTGTATAACCTGCTCTAGATAGCAAATCTCCCATCATTAAGAAATTATCAGCATCTTCTTGTTTGGTTTGAATTCTATTCGTTAGATATTCAATTCCTTCGTCAATTCTGTCGTTTACAATTAACCACAATACATAATTTCTATGTGCAGGCTCAAAATCTTCTAATTCAATGGCTTCTTTAAAATCTCTTTCCGCCATACTCATTTCGCCCATATTCAGATAAGCAAATCCTCTAAAATTGTATAAATTCGGATCGTACGGAGACTCTCCTAATGCCTTTGAAAATGAGTGAACCGACTCTATCCATTTTTGCTCACTTTGATAAGTTAATCCCTCTAGATGATACCCTTCTGATTCACTTGGGAATTTCGTTTGAATTTCTATGGCTATATTAAGTGCATTGGAATAATCATGTGACTCTAACGCTTTTAATCCTGATTCGAGTAGCTTTTCATCCATCTGTTTTATCAACTTTATTTTTCATTTTTATGAATAATGGAATCTGACCAAGTTCAGGCTTTTCAGATAGAAGACTATTCTGATTCGATTGTTTAACTTGCTCATATAATTCACCCCTCAAAATGCCAATTTCTTTAGGGGCATCAATTCCAATTTTTACTTGATTACCTTTAACTTCATATATAGTTATCGTTATATCAGACCCAATTCGGATTTTTTCATTCTCCTTACGTGACAAGACCAACATTTAGAAATCTCCACTTTCCTGAGAAATTGATTCCAAAATTAGTTGTTTTCCTGTTTGTTTTACCGGGTCTATAACTATTGGAGATCGTAAACTTACAGTTTGAACAGAACTATCTAGTTTGAGAATGATATAGGCATTCTTGTTCTCATTTTTTGCTAAATACTTATCTAACTGAATTTTATAAAATTGCTGCGATTCTCTATCAAAATCATTAAAATCTATTGTTTTATACAACACTAAAGGAAAATGATACACCCCATCTGTTGAAATCATCCATACAATTGGTGCGTATTCCTCAAAAGTAACCATGGCATAATCCTTTATTGTTTCTAAGCCAGGAATCCCCTCTGAAAATTTCATTACTGTTCGTTCATCAACATCAAATGAGCCAAATAATTTTGATTGAATAGATAGCATTTCTTGTGTTAAAGCCATGTTTATTAAGTTAATTTCCTTCTGATAAGCCCAATGTACTAGAAATCTGTTAAATATAATTGAGCAATGATAATTGAGACATTCGCGAAGTTAGACTTAAAGCGGCCTGATAAGCCGTATCTAATGCTTGAAGTTTAGTCGCAGCTTCTGCAAAATCGGTGTCTAATAATCTGCTTACTTGTGAATTCAAATTAATATTTACTGATTCAAACTGTTCAAATGCAAATTGCATTTGATTTATAGCGTTTCCTATACGTCCACCCATACGACCTAAATATTCAACCGATAAATTGATATTTTCTAATTCAGCATTAACTGCTTGTGCATCATGATTATTAAGAGCGGTTTCGATGCGATTTACCATGTCGAATACACTTTCCCCATTATAATTAAATAGAGCATCACCATTAACACCCACATTAACGGTATTACTCTGACTCGCAGTAATTACTAAATTTTGTGAATTCCCATTATACACTACAGAACCAGCCTGCTCCTCGAACGGTGGAGTTTGTGTGCGTGTTCCACCAAAAATATAGCGTCCATTTAACTGAGTATTGCCATATTCTGTTAATTTCGTTCTAATTGCAGCAACGTTTTCGCCTAGAATTTCCATGTCGCCATCTGTTAAAGCGGCGCCATTCGCTCCTTTTGTTGCTAGTGTTTTTAGCTGATATAATTCATCTAACATTCGGCCAATCGTTTCATCGGCGACTTGTGCTTGTTCTATTCCACTAGCCAAATTGGACTGAAATTGCTCATTTCTTTGAATTACCGTCTTTTTTTCTTCTCCATTTGAAAATGCGATTGCATCGTCAGATGGTTTGTTAACTCGTTTGGCAGTTGCAATTTGAGTGGTTAATTCAGCATACTTGCTTCTGTTACGGTTTAACTCCGTTAACATAGATTCAAGCATTCCATTTGTAGTAATTCTCATTTTTTTACCTTATTTCCTCTGAATTCCATTCTGTCAAACCAAGCTCAAAACGGTATCATACATAACTTGCACTGAAGCAATTACTCTAGCAGAAGCCTGATAAGCATTTTGAAACTTAATCATATTTGCCAGTTCTTCGTCCATATTTACGCCTGAGGCATCAAGTTTTTGATTCTCTAGCATCAATTTGGATGAACTAACCGATTCTACTTGTGTTCGTAATGAGCTTATCGTAAATCCTGTTTCAGCAGCTATACTTAGACTATATTCTATAAACGACTTATCGCCAACTGCACTTGAACTATCTAGCAAAGTAAATATTTGTCTTGCAGCGGTATTGTTACCCAGTGCACCGGAAGTATCAGAAGCAGCAATTAAACTTACACTATCAACGATTTGTGAATTTAAAGCAATTGTTGAAGCTGTTGTTCCACTTGGATTAAAAAACTCAATTCCTGTGGTATCATTTAAGTTGAACCCATTAACATGTACCTGATTTACTTTAGATACTAAATTTGACGCTAATGTATCTACTTTTGTTTTGAAACCCGGTAAAGTTGTTTCATAAGAATCAATCATTGCACCTAATTTACCGCCAACATTCTTTAGGGTCCTACCATTATTTAAACGAAGTCGAAGAGCGTTATTTGTGCTATCAATTTCAGGCTCAACATTAAATACTCTGTCGTGCTGAACAACCACTAAATTACCGATTCGAACTTCTACTGATCCATTATTACTATAAATCGTATTAATAGCTACAAGTTTAGAAAGCTCATTTAGACGCATAGCTCGTAAATCGAGCGCTTTATTATCTGCTTGTCCTGTTCCTGATACATTTGCAATTTGAACGTTTAATTTTGCAATATCCGATGTTAATCGATTCACTTCACCAACTAATGTAGTAGATTCTTTTGAAAGGGAATCTTTTATTGCATCTAAATTGGCTGAAATTTCATTAAATCGTGAAGTCATGTTTTGTGCTGAAAACACTACACTTTCCCTTAAAGCCAAACTCTCAGGATTATTCGACAATTCTGAAAAGGAATTGAAGAATTTGGTTATGAGTTTATCTAAATCGTTGTCAGAACCCGTTGCAAAAAGAACTTCTAGTTGTTCGTACAATTTAATTTGTTCATTATATCCGCCCAAATCCCCTTCTTTTGATTGTATCTGAGTTTCTACAAGAGTATCACGAAGTTGCTTAACTGTTTCAACGTTTACTCCCAAGCCAACAGAGAGACCACCTTTTCTAAATTCAATTGCTTCTAGCTCAACACGTTGACGCGAGTAACCGGGAGTATTTGCATTAGCAACATTTTGCCCTACCACTTCAAGTGATTTCTGATTGGCAAACATGCCACGTTTTCCGATTTCGAGTAATTCGCGCATTGCTGATTGTTCTTTCGTTAAACGGTTTGATTAATCAATTTTGAAGCTACATTTGATGTTGCTTTTTTTCCTGTGGATTTATAGTGAGTTGAATGACCATCAGAGAGTTGAAAAATTGCTCTCATTGTGTCAGCTACGTGGTCTTGAGCAAACTGCAACAATTGAAGTAAATGTACTTGTTTTGTCTGAGTTTTCTGAATCGCTGCTTTTAAACCATCGCGCAAATCTGTTAATTCATGATCTGACGGATCACAATAAGGCATCAAATTCGGTAATGTGTAGGACTTCGTTTTAACTTTAATAGAATTAAAACTTAAAATTAAGGCTTGTCTTAATTCATCTTCTAATGCGTTTATAGTCGAATTAACCGCATTTTGTTGTTCAATTGCTTCTTGAAGTTCTTCTAAGCGATGTTTAACAACACATTGAATTTGTGTAGAAAGTAATTCTGAGGCTGTTTCAAAATGATCCGTAAGATTTTTTAATAAATCTTTGATTACGGGCATATTATAAATAATTGCCATTTAAAGACCTTTTAGCTTTCTTCCGTTTTAATTTTCCAATGTTTCATTACCAAATCGGCCATTCCGAGTGTTTTTTGGCTTGCAATTTCATTTGCTAATGTTTCAGTGATATGTTCACGGTACATTGCGAATGAACTTGCACCTATCGCATTATCGGACATTTTGAAGCTACCTTTAGTCATTTCCTCAACCAAATGTCGTGCAAACATACGTTCAAATTCCATAGCTGTGTCTTGCTTTTTTTTCTCAAGCTTATCTAGTTTAGCCTCAGCGAGATTAAAGTTTCCTCTTAACGGTTTAATTTCCATACTTTTTCTTACTCTCTTTCTTTCGCATTTATTGAGAAAAAATCGATTACATAATCACTAATTCGCCCTTTAAAGCGCCAGCTTGATGAATTGCCTGAAATATGGCGATAATATCTCTTGGTGATAAACCAACTGCATTTAAAGCAGCTGCCAACGAAGTAACATTTGTATTGGGTTCAAGAACAAACGTGTTACTAGGGCCTTCTGTTATTTGTGCTCCACCAACAGATCCTGATACCGTATTTCCACCAATACTTAAGGGGGATGGCTGAGAAACAAACGGCGTTTGCTGCGTTGCAATGCGAATATTGCCATGGCTAACTAAGACTTCACCAATTCTGACATCTCCACCAGCTACAATTGTTCCAGTTCTTTCGTTAATTACAACGCGTGCAGGAACTTCCATATCAATTCGAAGCTCAAAAATCTGACTTACAAATCGGTTTAAATCTGAAACATCCGTTAAAGTTGCAGGCCAAGTTACATTTATTAAACCAGCATTATGAATTTTCGCAATTGGTTCATCAGCAAACAAATTTACAGCATTGGCAATTTTCTCAGCGTTTGCATACGATGGATTTACCAAAATAAGGCCTAATGGCGATCTTCTATTTAGCTGAAAAGATGAATTTGATATAACTTGCCCGCCATTTGGAACAGTACCAGTTAAAGTCAAATTTTGTGAAACTCTTGCACCATCGGTTTCTGCGCTTATTCCACCAACAATGATAGAACCTTGAGCTTTTACATAATAATCTTTGTCTTCAGGATCAGTTAATGGTGTTTGTAAAAGAATTCCACCTGCAAGACTTGTTGCATCTCCAAGAGAAGAAACAGTAACATCAACGGCACTTCCATAGGCATTGTAAGGTGAAATCTTAGCCGTAACCATAACTGCTGCCACGTTTCTAGTCCTCATCATATCAGGATCAACATTGATTCCGAAATTTTGAAGCATATTAGCTATCGATTGAACCGTAAATGCTGCACCTTGTCTTCGAATGGTTCTATCACCCGTTCTGTCTAATCCTGTTACAAGTCCATATCCTATTAAAGTTCGCTCGTTAGCACCTAATACTTTTGTAATATCTCTAATTTTGGTCTGACAAAAAGCGGAGTTCACTGAAACCAAAAGTAACAGTGAACCAAGTAAAAAAGAAGTACTCAAAATTTTTGTTTTCATATTCATTTCTCTTTTAAAAAACTCCAACATAAGCGGCAACGCCAAGTCCAATGCCTATTGTGACCCAAATTACCTTTTGCCAGAACTGACTTCTATCCGCTAATTTCTCAGAACTCTCTTTTTTTACATAAACAATTTCTGCATTGGCGATTTTGTATGAAGCCACCACATTATAGGAATCAATATCATTGGTTCGGATGTAGCCTTTAATTTCAAGTTTGTATAACTCTCCATTTACTTCATTACTACGCATTCCAACTAAATACAAATCACCATTTGGTAAAATCTCTTCAATTCGTGCACTAACCGTACCCCTTAATAAATTACTTTGTGCGGCTGCATTTCGATCATTCGATTGATAATCAACTGCTGCGTTTGCTCCAAATAAAGGAAGGAAAGGAGCTAAATTTCCAGTTACTGAACCTGTTGCACCACCATTTACTCCTGATTTATTTGAGTTATCGGCAGATGACGAACCTGTAATATTTTCTTGTAAAACGATTGTTACTAAATCCCCAATTTTCCGAGCTTTATAATCTTGATATAAAGAAAATTGTGACGATCCAACTTGAACCTGAAGAATAAATACACTCAAAAAGAGCAGAATAAAATGTTTCATAATGTTTGTTCCCAGGCAACAATTTGAGAAGAAATGACTTTTACTTTGTATGTTTTGCGTGTTTTATCGCACCAAACGTTTATGAACTCACCTTTAGCGGCAGAAACTCTACACGTAACGGGAAGACTTAATGCAATTCCTTCTTGAGAAAAGGTCATTGTAACAGATTCTCCAGCTTTAATAATGGGAGGATTTGTTAAATCTGTTGGACGAATTGGATAACCACTTTTAAGCAAACTTGCCGTAACCATTCCATCAACATCATTTACATTTTCTACAACAATTCCACGCAAATTTGTGATATCAATCCATTGCATAGCAAATAAATCAGCTGATAGAGGTGTTCCACTTTCTAAACGAGCTAAAGGAACAGGTAACAATTGTGAAACTTGAATGAGAAATTGAACTTTTGCCACTCGCTCATTGCCGTTCCGTTCATAATTCACATCAAAAACAGTATAACCTCTTGGGATTCCATCATTTGTGGGCCGAACTGATTTAATCACAATATTATTTCCGTCCAATGAAGATGGAAGTCGTTTTAATGAGATGTCAAAACGAAAGCTATCATCAGTGTAAACGGAAGAAACCATTTCTTTTACTTTTCCAACAATTAGTGATTTTTTATCACCATCAATAGATACATCCTTTCCTTTATGGAAATTATCCAGACTTTGTAGCAGAAATAAACCAATAAGAAAAATCAGAGTATTCATTGTTTGAAAAGAAAACTATTAACGTTTGATACTGTTTGTTATTCCCATCATTTCTTCAGCAGTTGTAACCATTTTTGAGTTGGTTTCATACGCTCTTTGAGCTACAATTAAACGAACCATTTCATTTACAATATCAACGTTTGAGTTTTCAGTAAATCCTTGCATAACTCCACCAAATCCTTCTCCGCCAGGAAGCCCTAAAAAAGGATCGCCTGAAGAATCGGTTGCTTCAAATAAATTATCACCAAGTGCGCGCAATCCACCTGGATTAATAAATTTAGCCAATTCAATTTGGCCCAAATCTACGGCACTGTTTTGACCCTGAACCATAGCGGCAACATTCCCATCTTGAGTAATCTTAATAGAAACAGCATCTTGAGGTATTTCAATTTGATCAGCTAACGGTAAACCAGAGGAGTTTACTAACATCCCTTGTGAGTTTAGCGTGAAACTCCCATCTCTTGAATAGGCAACGGTTCCATCAGGTCTTGATATTTGAAAAAATCCAATCCCATTAATGGCTAAATCCAATGGATTTCCAGATTCTTCCATGGTGCCTTGGCTAAAATTTCTAATGGTAGCTACAGGTCTAGAACCATGGCCAACTTGCAATTCAGGAGAATCGTTACTCACATTATTTGCAGAAGCACCCATTCTTGATGCAGCCAAGGTTTGATAGAATAAATCCTGAAATGCGATTTGTGTTCGCTTATAGCCTTGTGTATTTACGTTTGCAAGGTTATTTGCAATGTTATCTACCGAAAGTTGTTGGGCGCTCATGCCTAATGCGGCGGTTCTTAATGCTCTGAACATAGATTGCTTTCCTTATTGTTTATTTATTGAAATCGGCTTAAACCGCTTGTAACGCGGCCTAAATTATCGTCCATAGCTCGCATATTTCTTTGCTGAGCTTCGAAAAGACGCATGTTAGTTGTCATGGAAATCATTTCCTCAAGCGGGTTAACATTTCCTGCTTCATAATATCCATGACTAATCTTACTCGTTGTGTCCACATCAGCCATGTATCCATCTTTGACACCTAAATAGGAATTTGTTTTTCTCTCGAGTTGTTCAACATCTTCAACTTTCATGAGTTGAATTTGGTCAACAATATCTTCATTGATTCGAATAGTTCCGTCTTGGCCCACTTCAAATTTTAGATTGTTTGATTGTAGTGCATTTGAATTTAATAATTGAGGTAAAAAGATATCTCCTCCAGAACCTTGAACGAATCCACCGTTTTCATCTCTTAAAAAGCCTTCTCCGTCTAAATGAAACCTGCCGTTACGGCTTAACATGTTTTCACCTTCGTAATTCACTTGAAAAAAACCTTCTCCAGAAATGGCAAAATCAAAATCGTTACCTGTTTGTTCTAAACTGCCTGCTTCCAAGTTAATCCGTTGATAGGCCTGAGGATCTTGAACAGCTTGATCATGAATTTTCGCTTGAAACGCTTCAAAGAACAATTTATCGCGCTTAAAACCTGGCGTATTTATATTGGCCAAATTATTAGCAGTAACTTCTTGGGAGCGAGAAACCATTTGCATAGCTCTCAAAGCAAATTTTAAGCGATCTATCATAAAAATTATCGTTTAATTAGACTATTCTGATAAACTTTGACAAAGTTCGTGCCAATTAAACTTGCTTTCAAATTCCCAATAAAAAGACCTTTTAAACACGGGTAAATTTTCTATTTTTCAGCAAATATTCATTTAATTAAAGTTTAACATGGCACTCGAATTTAAAGCAACTGTAGTTCAAATTAACCCAGAAATTAACGGTCAAGGCAGAAATGGAACTTGGCGTAAACAAGAAGTTATTGTTGAAACCAAATCTCAATACCCTAAAAAAGTTTGTTTAAGTATTTGGGGAGACAAAATTGACCAATTTGGGTTAAGCACAGGAAACGAATACACCTTTAATCTTGATATTGAATCGAGAGAATATAATGGTCGTTGGTACACCGATGCTAAAGCCTATGATGCTAAGCCTGCCGATGGGCAACAAGGTGGTGGTTTTACTCCAAAAGTTGATGAAGAGTGGAATGCTAAAGCAGCTCAGATTAAAGGAACATCTGTGCCTGATTTTGATGCAGCAGATGATGATTTACCGTTTTAAAGCATGGAGCAAGCATTCAAAATTCTGAATTTTGAATGCTTAATTTTGAATGCTTAATTTTGAATTGAAAACGCTTGCACTAATCAACCATAGCGATCTGCACCAAACTCCCCCTTACGCCAACCAAATAAGCCATAAAGACAAGCCGAACTTGAAGGGGGATAAAGGGGGATGTAAACTCGAAAACAAAAACGCTCAGCAAAAACAAAAATATGGCAAAGGTCAATTCCTCATTTCTCATCCATCACTACATCATTTCTCTTGACATCCCCTGCCCCCTTTGATGATCTAGTATCATCGTATTCAAAGACTTCGGCTAAAGGGGGAGTTTTTCGACCAGCGCTCCGCATTAGTATACCGAAGCTTAGAGCCAAAATTCCTTTTACTCTTCATCTAACTTTTCAGACAAGCCAATGAAATAGCTAAAATTAGAATTTTCAGCCTGAGTTTGTAACTCCAATTTTAAATCTTCGTCTATAAGTACGTTTTTTGTAACACTAATTATTGCTTGCATATCTAAGACATCAAGAGCATCAATAAATTGTTGTTTTTCTGTTTTTTTCAATTTCTTTAACACATTTAATAGCATTTTTTCGCTCACAATTGTGCGTTCTTGTGTCTTTTTTTCTGATTCGTTTTGTTCATAAATAAAAGTTATTCCAATTTGTTTGGCTAGTACTTCCAATAATTCTTGTTCCCTAAATGGTTTTCGAATATAGTCTGAAAAACCACCTTTAATTAACTCTTGTCTTTCGTCATCAAAACCTGAAGCTGTAACAGCAACAATAGGTACATTTGCTAAACTAGGGTTATTTCTAATGATATCTTTTGCTTCCATTCCATCCATTTTAGGCATAACAATATCCATTAAAATAATATCAGGAATTGATTCTTTAACCAATGCAATAGCATCTAAACCATTCTCCCCTTCTCTACACTGAATTCCTAATGGCTCAAGAATAGCCATAATTAATAGTCTATTCTCCATTACATCATCAATTACATCTGCTACGATTCTTCTATTTTCTTGAATACCAATAACATTTTGCTCATTACTTTTAGTAGAATTTAATTCAAAATCTACCACAGGTATTTCAAGTGGAAATTCTACCATAAACTCAGAACCTAAACCTTCATTTGATACAACATTCAATTTCCCATTCATTAAAAGTGATAAATGATGACTTATGGCTAAGCCAAGTCCAGTTCCTTTATTTGAATATCCTTTTACTTGTTTGAACGGTTCAAAAATATCTTTTTGCTGATTTTTTGGAATTCCCCTACCAGTATCTTTTATTTTTATAGAAAGTGCCTCTTGGAATTTTGCATTTACATTAATTTCAACACGGCCTTTCTCGGTGTATTTAATCGCATTTCCAATCAAATTAATTAAGATTTGTCGCAATTTACTTTCATCCAAAATGATGTATTGAGGTACTTTTTCGTCAATGATGACCTCAAATTCCAGATTTTTTTCATTCGCCAATAATTTAAACATCGATTTTAAATCATTCAATAAGACCGTTAAATCAAATACTTGATTAATTACTTCTAGGCGCCCTGCTTCAATTTTTGATAAATCAAGCACATCGTTAATCATGCTTAATAGGTGCTCTCCGCTATTATGTAATATTTCTACAAAATTTTGATTTTTTTCGCTTAAACTTGAATCCTTACCTACTAATTCCGAAAAACCTATAATGGCATTTAATGGAGTGCGTAACTCATGACTCATACTTGCTAAGAATAAAGACTTTGCTTTATTTGCCGTTTCAGCAATACTTTTGGCTAATTCTGCTTCTTCTCTTGCACTAACTAATTCATTTTCAATTGCAATTCTTTCCGTAAGATCATCACCCACAGCCATTGCACCTGCTAAATTACCTGATTTATCATAGATTGGAACAAATCGAGTTTGATACGATCTCTTATTTATTTTCAGCTCAACTTGTGTCGATTCTCCATTATGAGCACTTCGTACGGCTTCTTCAATTTCTTTACCTGGGAAAATATGTATAACCATTCTACCGACAACATCACCTGGTCTAAGCCCAGCTTCTGTAAATCCTTTTCCATCTGCCTCATAAATAAGTCCGAATTGATCAATAGTTATTAATATCATAGGTGAGGTTTGGAAAACGGTATGTAGCTGTTGTTCCGTATGGCGTAATTTATCCTCAGCTCTATTTTGAAGTACTATTTTCCTTCGATATTCAATTATGACTAAACCCAATATAAATCCGGCAAGTATATAGACAAATATGGCAAAAGGACGTTTATACCATACTTTTCTAATACTAAGTGGAATACTTATACTTTCTGATATAGGGAAACCACTTCGTTCTGCACGTATTTGCAATATATAATTGCCAGAATGGATATCTCTTCCACTTAAAGTTATTTGTGAACCAACTGTTTTCCATTGTTCATCAAAACCAATAATTCTTATCTGATAATCAACTTTTATTTCTGGATACGACACTGTTAAATATTAGAGTTGAATGATCGAATTTTCAATGGCCTGTATTGACGAACTATATTCACTTTCTTTTTTACCGTCAATTACAATAGATGTAATTTGAGGTTTAAGCGTTTGGCTTCTTAAGTAAATTGGTTTCTTTAAATAAGCTATCCCATTAATAGTGCCCATCCATACCCGGTCTTTCGAGTCTATTCTAAGACTTCTATACGTACTTGTTAGACTAGGCAAGCCATCAGTTTTATTAAATTTAGTGAATTTAGCATCCTTGTAAACATACAAACCATCTTGAGCTCCAATCCACAAATTATCATGGCTATCTATCTCTAAAGCAGTGAAAAGTTCAAATCTTATTTCATCTTGACCTGCAATTCTGCTAACCTGATTATCTTCGACTTTGACCAAACCTTGAGTTCCTATCATCCATAATTGATTTTGAGAGTCAAATTCTATATCTGAAATTCGAAGACTTGTTTCAGAACTTCCAATAAATGGCTTACTTAAATTTTCAAATCGGTCTGCATTCCTATTGTAACGAAATAAATAGGTAGAGTCACCTTCTCCCGTTGCATACAAGGTTCCATAATTATCAAACCCAAAAGATTGAACAATACTATTTAGACCTAATTCTGCCCCATAATGTTTAATGATTCCATTCTTTTTTAACTGTAGCAATCCATCTATGTTATATACAACAAACCAAATAGTTCCATCAGGTCCACTTTTTAAGAAATAGGGATGAGTGGCTGTCCCAAACTCTGATTCTTTAATTAATGAAGATCGGATTACTTCGTTATCATAAACCCATTGAATTTTTCCATTTGAGTTCCCTATTAAAAGGGTATCCTCGTTAAAACTAAGCCCTTTTACTTGTGAATTGGGCGTTTTAAATAAGGTGTTAATTTCAATATGCCCTGAATCATTTTCTTTAAATCCATAAACAGTATTATCACTAGCCACACCTACTATATCATGTGCAGATACACTCATCGCTTGAGTGTATTGAAGTGATTGAGGGAAATACAATGCTTCAAATACAAACGGTTGTAATAAAATTACCCCTTGATCACTACTTGCCCAAATATTAGCTTCTGCATCTTCGAATAAACTATTTAAACCAATACTCTGCGATGCAAATATCTTAGTATGATTCACATACTCATTATTCTGTTTCTTTGTTGAAAATATCCCTTCGTTTTGGGTGGCATAAATCAATGTTTTATCAGAACTAATTAACAATGCCGTAACCTCATGTTTGCGATGAATAAAGCTAAATGTAAATGTATTATTTTTCTCTTTTTTAATTCTTGCTATTCCATGATTGCCTGCTATTAACCACGAATTAATCCCCTCTTTTACAATGGATCTGATATCCAAATCGGTCTTTTTACCTAAAAGTTTGACTTCTTCGAATTCTTTAGTTTTGGCATTTAAATGAAGTATATACCCTTTTTGAACGGCAATATAAATCAAACCACTTTCATCAAAAAAAGGATGATACGTACCAACATACGTTTCTCTATCGTGATATTTTTCATTTATCAAATACCGAATTAAACGACTTCCTTTAATTTGAACAATAGCAATGGGTTCAACTATTATGTAGCTACCATCAGGAGCTTTACAAATAGACTTTGGATAAAATAAAGCATTATCAACCGGTTGTGTTTCAGCTCTGATAAATGGTCTTAAAGTCGATTTTTCTGAATTATTTGCATATTGGATTCCACCATCTGAGACTACAAATAGTGCAGTATCTATCCATATAGTTTGCTTTACATATCGTGAATACAATTCTTTCTTTTGTACAAATGTTGATTTCGAATTAAACCGAACTAAACCGTCATCTGTTGCAATCCATATCGCTCTATCCTTTGTTTGAGAAATTGATTTCGTAAAATAAGTTGGCAAACCTTTATCAACGCCATAAATATGACTCGTATAATTTTGCCCAATAACGGTTTGTGCTATTGGAAAGGACCAAATCAGATAAGTAAATAGACGTATTATGCTACTTTTCAATCTATAAGTAGGATTCGTATTAACCTTTAGTACTACATTTTAAATCCAAGAATATGACTTCCGTTCGCCACATTCTTTTACAACCATATAATCAGCATAACGAATTCAACTCAAAAATTAACCTTGAGGTATATCGCTAAATCATAGTAAAATAATTTACTTGTAACATAAGTAAACTAATGTTCTGATATTAATAAATTTTTTGAATTTTTAATGCTAAATTTTGAATTTTTGGTTTCGTGCTTTGATTAAATAGCGCAAAGCACAGAACCAAAAATCCCCCTTCTATGTTAAAAGTCAAGTACTAGGCAAGATTTAAGCACAGTTATTTTATTCC
>CAZNTR010000001.1:51163-74288 GCA_964575925.1 uncultured Chitinophagales bacterium | reverse complement strand
TTCTTTACCTTTTGGTTCTGAAAAAGAGGCTACCGATATAATTATTCAGCGTATTCAAAAAATTGGTGATGTTTAAAAAATTATCATAGTACAAAAGCTGATTTTGGGACTTATATACATTCATATAACCTAGAATCTCTTCTTATTTTGTTGATAATTGCTGTTCAGGAAAAAGATAACCTGATTGGTTTTTTGGGAGCATTGACTCTTTTTCATGGCATTTCTGGTAGGTCTTGTTGCGGAAGTTGCGGAACTTCTTCCTGTGAAGTCCCTTCTTCAAAAAGTTAGAATTATTTAAAACGAAAACAGGACTCACAGTTCTTAAAGGACTGTGAATCCTGTTTTCGCCTTTTTTATCTTTAGCCTTTTACATTTCTAAAGTTAAATACAAATAGGTATCACTTCTTAAAATTCTAAGCATAACTACATCGCCTTTTTTGTAGCGTTTCATCTCTTTTTCGAAGCTTTTTACATCTTCGATTTTATTTCTTTTTACCGAAATAATCACATCACCTTCACGCAATCCACTCCGATATGACATAGAACGAGCATCAATTCCTGTAATTACTACCCCTTTTACATCGTCTTTAATTTCAAATTTACGACTTAGTTCAGAGCTTAGTGTTTGATAATCAAACTTCAATTGTTTACTTAAACTTTCTGATGCTTCTTCTGTTGTTGCAGCAATTGCTGAGCTACCTCTTTCGTCTAAAACAACTGTTATTTTTTTCTCATCTCCATCACGTAAAATTAGAACCTTTACTTTGGAGCCTGGTTTTGTTGAAGCAACTTGAGTACGCAAAACGTGCATGTTTTTTGTTTTTTTTTCATCAAACTCAATAATAATATCACCTTCTTTTAGACCTGCACGGGAAGCTGGAGAATTAGCCTCTACTTGATTAACAATGACTCCGTCTGATGATTTTAAATCTAAAGCTTTTGCAAATTTTGGCGTAATATCTTGCATGTAAACACCAATATAACCACGGCTTACTTTTCCATCTTTAATTAGGGATTCCATAACATTGCGAGCCATATTTATTGGAATACTAAAACCAATCCCTTGATTTCCGCCTGAACGAGAAGCAATAGCTGTATTAATTCCAATTAATTTCCCTTCAAGATTTACTAGAGCTCCACCTGAGTTTCCAGGATTAATGGCAGCATCGGTTTGAATAAAATCTTCATATTCAGCTAATCTTAAATTTGCCCTTCCTCTTGCAGAAACAATTCCCATGGTAACGGTGTGTGCTAAACCAATGTCGAGTGGAGATCCAACTGCAATTACTATTTCGCCAACTCTAAGTTCATCTGAATCACCTAAATCTAAAATCGGCAAATCATCAGCTGACTCAATTTTTAAAACAGCAATATCAGTTTGAGGATCAGTGCCGATTACTTTAGCAAGCATTTCAGTTTCCACATCCATCACTTTAATAAGTAGTTCGTCTGCGCCTTCAACAACATGATTATTGGTTAGAATGTAGCCATCTTTGGAAACGATAACACCGGAGCCTAAACCTTCACGAACTTGCTCTTGAGTAAAACTGCCAGGTCTTCCAAACAATGGTGCAAATGGGTCAATTCCGCGAACTTGAACGGTTTGTTTTGATTTGATTGTCACAACCGCTGGATTCGCTTTTTCTGCAATATTCGCAAGAGCACTGTTTAAGTTTTTTAATGTTTCAGTCGGGTCGGTTTGATAAACGTTGTTCGTGTTTTGAGTTTCTTGCCTTAATTCAATCGGCAACTCCCTACTTGTTTGATCTGCATTGGTAAAATTGGAAAAAGAGAACTCTGAAAAATAAAGAAGTAATAATACAGCCCCTAAGGTTGCGATTCTAAAATAGGGTGTTTTTTTTGAAAACATAGTTTTTATCCTTTTGTGATTGATTTGTTTTTTGCAAAACGTTTTTTCTTTTTCTGATATTGTATGATTTTTTTTGAGAGCTTGTTTTAAACTATTGCTTGCGTTATCTCTACTATTAAAACATTAATTTTTGAGTTAACTCCGAAAGAAGTTTTCGGCAAATTATTCGGCATTTCGCTGGAATGGAAAGGAATCAAACCGAAGAAATCAAATTTTCGGTGTGCGTTCATTTTTTGAATAACTGATTTTCAGTTTCAAACAACCTACTTCGCAATAGTTTAGTTTAAAACTAGTTTACTCTGATTTGTAGTTTTTGATGATTCTATCAACGATTGGATACATTTGAAAAGATGAAATTCGACTAAGTTTTTTTTGAATAGGCTCATAAACTAACATAATATATCGTCAATTGGCTTTGCCATGCATTATGTATCACTGTAATCACAATGACTTTTCTATTTCTTATCAGATGTTAAAATTTTGCGACAATTATCATCCCGAACTCATGTAATTAGTATGAAAAAAATCTCCTAACATTTATTTTTAATTTCTATTCACCTAATTCACAATTTATATGCTTAGATAGCTTAAAATAACTTATTTTCCATTGATGAAAACAGCAATGTCCATTATATTCGGATGTATTTTAATAGTTCAGCAAGCGAATGCGCAAATTGTTTGTTCAGCCAAAGATTCTACAAAATGGGAAGTTTTAAGAGAATTAAAACAGGAATCTCCTCTTAAAACCTGGGAAAAAGTAACCCATTCCTTATTAAATACTCCTTATGTAGCTAATACACTAGAAATTGCAGAAGATACAGCTTTGATTATAAATTTTCTAGGTTTAGACTGTGTAACATTTATAGAATCAACCATAAGTTCCGTTAGAACTTTGCATAATTCTACTAATAATGACTTTACAACTTATGCTGAAAACCTTGAAGAAATACGATATCGTGCTGGAAAACCTCATGGTTATGCATCTCGTTTGCATTACACTTCTGAGTGGATGGAACAAAATGTACAAAAGGGATTGGGAAGTTTAGTAAATGGTAAAAATTTTGAGCCAAAAGAATTCAAATTAAATTTCATGAGTGCTCACTCCGATGCATACCCATTACTAAACGATAAAAATAATTTGGCATCAATAATTGAGATTGAAAAACGCATATCTCCTAAATTGTTTTTTTTACCAAAAGAGAAAATAAGTTTATCTGAAAAGGATTTACATCATGGTGATATGATAGGAATTGTAACGAGAATTAAAGGGCTTGATATTGCGCATACTGGTTTTATTTACAAAAAGAATGGGGTTTCTTATTTACTTCATGCCTCATCGTCTAATGGGAAAGTGGAGATTTCTGAACTTAGTTTGTCAGAATATTTAAAAAAGTCTAAGTCTCAAACTGGAATAGTTGTGTTTCGATGGTTAAATACGATTCCATCTTGATTCTTTTATTTAAGCTCTAATTAAGCTCTAAACTCTGCATTATTAAAAGAAAACAGTACTTCTTTTTAACTTTGCGTTTATTCTGAAAAGAAGTTTTCAGTACAATAATTAGCGATTAAGTACGATTTGGAGTTGAGTCACTTCTCGAAAAGCAATTCAGAGACAGCCTTTTCTAAGTAAAACTATGCAGATTTATATATTTTATTTAACGAGTAACATCTTTTTAATAAATATTCTTCCTTCTGCACTATATCTTATCAGATACATGCCACTTCCTAAATTAGCTGCATTGAAATTCAGTTTATATGAGCCAGGGTTGCGTACTTCATTTACCAGTGTTTGAACTCTTTGACCTAAAATATTAAATAAATCTAGCCTTATATGAGTACGAGTTGCCACATCGTAAGGAATTACCGTGAGTGGGTTAAACGGATTAGGGTAATTTTGACCTAATTCAAATTTTTCTGGTCCTGCGAAAAGCACTTCAATTGGATCATAATAAACTTCTTCACCATCGAAATCGATTTGTTTTAGGCGATAGACGTATTTACCAGCAGCTTGAACATCTATGTCTTCAAAAGTGTAGATTGTTTTTTCAACTGAATTGCCTTTACCCTTTATGAATTGAACTTCTGTCCAAACAGTATCTGTAGGAACTGATGTTTTATTAGGTTCACTTGCATAGCCTAAATATGACTTCATTACCATGAATCCATAATTTTCAGTTTCAGTTGCAGTTTCCCATTCAAGAACTAAATTACCTGTTTTAGAAATTGATTCTTTTGCTTCAAACCGAGTTAATTCTACTGGTAACGCACTTTCAAAAACAGCATCTGAGATAAAGAAATCTTGGCTTCCTGCTAAAATGTTTGGTTCATCATCATTTTTTGGTGCACCTTTTGGAATAGTACTTTCAGCAGTACCGGAACCAATTGTATATCCATTAATTGTAACCGTTTTATTCCCAACATTAACAGAAGACGTAGCAAGTCTTTCCCAGACTGTACCCCCATTATGAACCCATATTTTCAGGTTTCCTTCGGTCATGGTGTTTAATTCATTCGTCGAATAAGCAAAGGTTAGATTTGCGGTAGCTGTTCCACCCGTATAAATTAATCGATAATAACGATACGCTGCATTGTAAGTGTTATTATAAAGCTGATCACGGTAATCCACTTCAACATTAGTCAATCCAGAATTTGCAGTTACTTGAACAACAACTTCATCATTAAAGTTATAGGTTCCAACACCAGTTACAGCTAATGATCTGTTAAATTTCCATCGAACAAAACCAGGGTGAGTTGGTCCTGCATCATTCTCATATCGAGCACCTGAAAAGTTTCCTAAATAATTTGTGAAATAAAAACTACCATTAGTTGAGGACACATTATAAGTAGGACTTCCCGAATTAAAGGTTGTGCCATCAATAGTATGAGTGATATTAGCATTATTTGTTATATAGGAAGTTCCCGTTCCATTTCTGAAAATACTGTTTGAAAGATTATCTACTGCGTCTAAAACACCTGATGCTCCAATAGTAATTCCATTTCCGCCAGAATATTCAAATACCGCATATTGAGCTTTTAATGTTCCATTAATCGTCATTTGCCATCCCGCTGTAGAGGCTCTTCGTGTAATAGTAGCAACGTTACTTGCATTTGTACCAGTAACTCGTAATAAACCACCATTATTAACCACTATGCTAGCATTTTGATGCATTCCAATAGTTGATCCAGCATCAACATAAAGTGTTCCATCAATACTTGTATTATCAACGCCATCACCATAGTCTAATCTTCTTCCATTCAATAATAATGTACCAGCAGTAATGGTTAATGTACCATTTACGCCAGTATTAGAAGATAAACTTACTTGATTTCCACCTGTTTTATTGATGGTTAAGTGATTAAATGATTGAGAATTTGAGGTTAGTGTCATAGAAGATGCACCAGAAAAGATAACTGTCGAGGTTGCAGGAACTACCGTTACGTTTGTATTATTCCAAGTTCCAGGGGTTTCTAAAGTTATACTACCTAAATTTAATGTTCCAGAAACCAGTTCCACATTATTACTTACATAAATATCTGAAGTAAGTGTTGCTGTGTTCGATTTTGAAATTCTAAAATTATAGAAACGCTTTGTGGCTCCACTTCCACCAGCACTAATAGCTTGTGCAACAGTCCCATCAAAAGTTACACGACCAGAACGAGCTGTAAATGATCCATTATTAGTCCAGTTTTTTGCAACTGTAATAGTAAAATTACTCGCCGTAACATCTAATGTACCATTGGTAATTGTTAAGCTACCGTTTACATCTAAATTTGAAGTTAAATTAAATGTTGCTGCTCCATTTAGAGTTAAGTTATTCAATGATGACCCCCCAAATGCAAGAGATTTTATACCTGATGCTGCCGTTAATTCAACAGTTGAAGAGTTACCTAAATTGACTGTTCCAGAGTTCGAATAATTATTACCAACAGAAATAGTTGAAGCAGAGCCATTTGGAATAGTTAAAGTCCCTCCGTTTGTGAAATTCGATGCCAGTGTTAAACTTCTGTTTGTATTAATCACTAAAATTCCACCTACTTGAATAGTTAAACTATTCGCATTTGCATTTCCTGCAGAAATAATTGGATCGTTGGCAACATTTGGAATAATTACATCGATTGTTGCATCAGGAAGAACAAGAGGGACTCCAATTCCATCATTCCAATTTCCTAAGACATTCCAATTTGTGCTTATAGCTCCTGTCCAGGTATATTGAGTAGATGTTGATGTCCAACGAACAGCACCGGTTGCTGCATTATTATCATCAACCTCATAAGTTGGTCCTGCTAATAAACCACTTGCATCTTGGAATGTAATAAAATTTCCTGTGCCACTTGTACCTCTAACGTTATTTGTTGGACCTGAGTTAAATACTATATTAGAAACGGTGCGATTTGTGGTCATACTTAAAATTTCGAGATACCGCCCACCAGCTGTACCATTAGAGAAAGTTCCATCACTAAAATTATTCGTTGCGTGTATGGTAGCACCACTTTGAATCTGAATTCCGTTCGCATTCATGTACTCAAACAAATAATATCTTGCTTGAATTGTAGCACCACCAGAAACTAAAAACGAATAGGTTCCTGTTGTATTACGAGTAACGGTAGCTACATTGGAAGCATCAGTACCAACAACAAGTATATTTCCACCACTTTGAACCTGAATGGTAGCTGTATTTCCCATTCTAATTTGAGAATTGGCACTTACATTTACTGTACCATTTATATTAAAAATATCTGAACCTGTTCCATCACCCATAATTAAATTTAACCCATTTAAGCTAAACGTTGAATTAGAAAGAGTAAAGTTACCATTTACTGTCATTGAATTGGTCAATAAAGAAAATGTGGTTGATGCACCTCCATTAATTATCAAATTATGGAAACTAGAAGCATTATTATTAATATTTGCTGTGCCAGCAGTAGATCGACTAAAAGTAACTGTTCCTACTCTTGGGGTAAAGGTTCCTGTATTTTGCCATTGATTACCAACAGATATTGCATAATTTGTTGCAGACACATCTAAGGTTCCACTAGTAATGTCTAAGGTATTATTTACTAAAAGATTGCTAGATAGATTGTAAATAGAGGTAGAATTTATAGTAAAATTATAAAAGGCAATAGCATCTGAATCGATATTATGAGAACCAGCTACACCATTAAAAATTACAGTTCCACCTCCATTATTAAATAAACCTGAAGTTCCTCTTAACCAACTTCCTGCTACTTTTATACTATCATTTGCAGATGAAGCTGTAAGTGTTCCATTTAGTGTTAAATTTCCTGATATTACTAAATCATCAACTAAATCGACCGTGGTTGCCATTGTTAATGTTGCACCATTATTGATTGTGAGGTTTGAAGCAAGAGCACCATCAACAGAAATAATTGGTTGATTTGTAGCTGTTGCAATAACAACATTTTCTGCACCAGTTGGCACTATACTTGGTCCTGCACTTGCTGTCCAGTTTGCTGCTGTGTACCAATTTGAACTAGTTCCACCATTCCATGTTAATACAATTGGTGTAGGCCAGTTTATTAAATTATTTGGATCATCATCGTACACTTCGCCTGCAAAAACACCTGATGCATTTGTTAACGTAAGAATACCAGATGCTGCAACTACTTTTGTAATGTTAGAAGGAGTTCCACCGGGATTATTTGGGAAATTAACATTATCAATTGTTAATGATTGTGTGTTTTCAATGCGTAAAAATGTACCACTCGCTGTTCCATTGGTAAATGTGCCATCACTAAAGTTATTCGTTGCATGAATAGTGGCAGAACTGTTTATTACAATTCCATTCGCATCCATGTATTCAAATAAATGATATCTTGCATGAATGGTTCCATTTACTTGAAACGCATAAGAACCCGTGGTTGCTCTAGTAACTGTTGCAGGTTGCCCAGGCGCACCAACTACATACATAGAACCTGATGCATTTACGGTGAAGTTTACAGCATTTCCTAAAGCTAGAGTTCCGTTTGCACCTACTTGGAAGGCACCGTCTATAGTTATAATATCAGCAACATTATTACCAAGACGAACTGTGTTACCATTTCCGTTAAAGGTACCTGCTTGTAATTGAAAATTAGCATTTGTTGCAAAATCGTCCTGACAAGTAAATGTTGTTCCTGTTCCATTAATTTGAACGCTATTAAATGTAGAACCGTTAGATCTTATTATTTCAGCTCCTGAAGTTGAAGTAAAAATATACGTACCTGATGTGTTAAAAGAACCACCCGTATTGTCAAATGAGCCACCAATTGTTGCAGTTAGACCATTTACATTAAAATTACCTTGGGCAATGGTTAAATTATCTGTGATTAAAATATTTTGATCATAAACATATACATTTCCAACATCTTTATTTATGGTAAGTTTATAAAATGTTTTAGTTCCCGTTAAGGCTGAACGAATAGTCTGAGCATCTACTCCATCTGATCCGTTAAATATTACATCGCCAAGGCGAGCAATAAAGGAGCCTGTACTTATATTATTCCAATCGTCACCAATTGTAATTGAGTAATTATTTGGGGATACATCTAATGTAGAAGCATTAAATGTGAGATCAGCTAAAACAGTAATATTTCCACCTAATGTTTTCGTATTGGCATTTTGTAAAATCAAATTACCATAAGCAATACCACCTTTTATCGTTTGAGCTGAAGTTCTGCGGTATTCGACATTGCTTGTAGCTGACAGATCATACGTTGCAAAACCTGTTGGAAAATTATTAGCACCAAGAACATAAATTGTCTGATTTCCTTCAACAGTCATTGTACCTGCGCCCGTATGTGTAATTTGATAGATATCGAGGTTTAAACGAGTAAATGTAGTTCTTAACAATAAATTCCCTGTTAAGCTCAGATTTCCACCTAATGTTTTAACGCCTGTTCCAGATAATTCAAGAGCTGCAAATGAAGAAGTGTTTATTGTTTGATTTCCACCATCAAAATTAATTGTACCGGTTCCAGAATAGGTTCCACTATTTGTCCATGTTGCACCTGCAACCGTATGTGTTCCACCGCCGACATTATTAAATGTACCAGAAGCACCAATAGTAACGATTCCATTCATATCGAGTACCGAACCTAAAGCAGCTGAAAGTGTTGAGTTAATTATTAATTTATCATTTATTTGATTCGCACCATTAAATGTCTTAACCAAGGTTCCTGAAACGGTTAATTGATCAAAATTGGCTGTTGTTATTGCTTGATTTCCACCATCTAATAGAAATACCCCATTTGTTGCGTTATTCATAGTTGCTGAGTTTACCAAGTTTCCAGCCAAATAGATGGTATAATTATTCGTTGATGGATTAAATGTACCTGCACTAATTGTCAAATTACCGTTTATATCGAAAATCGCTCCAGTTATTTGGAAATTGGCAGCTCCTGTAAAATTAACATTATTAAATGGATACGTAATTGTAGAATGAGTTATGCTCACAGACCCCGATGCAGCAGTAAAGTTTACACTTGATCCACCATTCGTAAAAATACCATTTGTTCCACGTGTCCAACTTCCAGCAACACTTATTTCACTTGTGGGATCGGAAACTATAATAGTTCCTGCACTTGCACCTGTTCCTAAAATTAAATTCCCATCAACCGTTAAATCAAAACCAGCTTGTAAGGTTAATGAGCCATCTGAAATGGTAATATTTTTACAAACAGCGGCATCTGTTGAAATTATTGGGGCATTGGGTTTTGCAGGAACAGTAACATCCGTAGTAATAAGTGGTATTGTTAACGAACTCCAGTTTGCAGGTTCATGCCAATTGGTATCGAAATTACCAGTCCATGTTGTAGTAGTAATAACAGGCCAGTCAATTTTACTGCCAGGATCACTTTCGTATGTTTCAGAACCTAATGATCCAGAAATTGAACCGCCAAATGTTATTACAGAAGCCGAACCTGTTCTCGAAACATTATTATGAACCCCAACAGTTGGAGTGCCAACGAATCCAAAGTTTACATTATTAATAGTTCCAGCTATTGCAACGGAGTTTGTTGTTAAATAATAATATGGACCTCCAGCAGCAGTAACAATATTCGAAAAGGTACCATCACTGAAATTATTCGTACCGTCAACTGTTGCGCCGTTCGTTAACACTAAACCGTTATTATCTAAATATTCAATTAAATAATAACGAGCATGAATAGTACCACTAGCCGTTATGTTTAGAGCTGTTCTACGTGTATTGTTATAATAAATACTAGTAATTGTTGCAGGATTACCAGAGGAACCAACTACTCGAAGTGTTCCATTCACTGTTAACGTATAAGCTGAATTGTTGTTATCAACTACAAATACTGCATTATCATCTATCTCAAGTGTACCATTAATTGTACCAGATTTACCTGCACCAATATTTGACCCAACTGTTAATTGATTTCCATTTAAATCTAGTGTAGCATTATTGTTTATAGTAAATGCTCTTTCTATTAAATTTGTAGGAGATGTTAAGGTATAAACAGTTACTCCTGATGGATTTACATTTAGATCATAAAATGAACCTCCATTAGTTTCTACTGTTACAGCTCCACCTGCCCCGTCAAATGTTACCGAACCGTTAAAATCATTAAATGTGCCAGTAACAATAAAGTCGCCCCCTACATTTAAAGAATAAGCTGCATTATTAACATCCAATTGTGAGTTTACATTTAAATTACCAAGTACAACCAAATTACCTGTCATATCAACATCACCGGCAGAGTTCAGTGTAAGATTATTGACCTGTAAATTTGCAGGTAGATCAGGATTATTTGCTGTTAACGTAAAATTTGCGGAACTAGAGATTAGCGTTCCACCTATGATAAAGTTTGCACCATTATAACCTAAAGTATAATCAAAAGCGCCCAAATTAACGGTATTGCCACCTGCAATGTTAATAGTTCCATTAATTACAGCACCTTCTGTGGTAAAGGTTTTGGCACCACCTGTTGTGAAGTTTAAACTAAAGAACGTTGTAGTTAAGTTAGTTATAATAGATTGCGCACCGACTCCATTAAATGTTAAGGTATTGGCTGTTTGATTGAAAGTTCCATTATTTGTAAAATTTCCAGCAATTGAAATATTCCTATTTATATCAACTTCTACACCAGGATTTATCGTAAAATTCCCTAGAATATTAACAACATCATTTCCGTCTGTTAATGTTTTAGCACCTGAACCTGCAAATACGATATTTCTTAGAGTAAATAGATTTGATGATGTTTCTCTTAATGTTTGTGCTGTTCCATCAAGTGTTACTGTTGTACCAACGCTAGCAATGTAATTGTTTAATTGATTATCAGCGCCAGATAAATACAAATCGAAACCACCGTCTGCAAAAGTATCTCCACCATTTGTATAGTTTCCTGCAACATACAAATCTCCATCTATGGTAGCTGTTCCACCACCCGAAATAGTTAAATTCCCATAAGATACTCCAGAAAATACAGTTTGATCAGATGCTGAATTCAAAAATGTATTTGAAGTCGAACCCATTGTATAATTATCGAAGTTGGTTGGATAGGCTACTCCCGTTATATCATCTATTGAACAGGTTAACGAACCTCCATTATCAACAGAAAAGGTTTGTACACCACCATTTGCAGTTATTGTATTGGCAAACATTCTTAGGTTTACACTATTTTGAACTGTTAAATCTCCTGTTATAGAAATGTTTGATCCTAAATCTTTCGTACCTGAACCACTTAATATCAATGTTGGCCATTCTGTAATATCTGGATCAAAATTAAAATCTGTAGGGTGATTTTGTTCTACAATCCCACCACCCCAAACAATATTTCGCCCACCAACCGGGAATGCTAAACCTCCAGTAAGAGTTAATTTAAATCCTGCTAAATCAAATTCTGTATCAACATCATTTACGGTTAAATTCCCTAGTACAGTTAAATCACCAAGGGCTGTTTTTGTTTGTAGGTTGCCAGGATTATTTCTTAATAAAGTTAGATTTCCATAGGTAGTGTTATAAATATCTTGATTTGAATTTGAGCGATATTGAACGGTTGAATTCGAGGCTAAACTTAGGGTCTCAAAAGTAGTAGGGAAATTATTTGCAAAAAGTTGAAGAGTAGAACCACCAGCCACAGTAAAGTCATTTGCACCACCGACACCTGTTAACGTAAATGTTGATAAATTGAACGTTCCTGCTGTAAATGCTACCGAAACATCACCGTTCACATTCGAATTATTGGCAAGAGTAATTGTACCACCACTTGAAAATGAAATATCATTAAAAGTTGTTGCAAATGCACCATTGTCTATTGTTTGATTACCTGTACCATCAAATGTTACAACACCTGTTCCAGATTGCGTAAATCCACCTGTTGAAGCATTATTAGTCCAATTTCGCCCTACATATAGATTATTTGTTTGGGCATCAAGAATTGTATTTGCAGATATAATTACATCTCGATTAACATCAACATTTCCCGATAATTGTTTTGTTGCTGTTCCGATTCCTGTTCCATTTACTGTAGTTAAATCATAAAATGGACCTCCAGAAATCGTTTGAGCTGAATTTCCACCCAAATCAAAACTTACATTACCACTTCTTGCATTAAATGTAGTTAATCCGATATTTGACCAATTGCCCCCAACTGTAATGGCATAGTTATTGGAGGAAATATCGAGTGTTCCATCTAATAAGGTAATATCATTATCAACATCTAAAGCAGATACTAATGTGTATGTTGCTCCATTTGCATCAATTTCTAGATTATAAAGTGAACTTGCACCAGTTCTAATAGAATGGCTACCCGTTGACGCATTAAATCGCACTAAACCAGCTGTATGAGAAATGGTACCTGAATTATCTAAATTTTCAGCTAAAGTTAACACTGATCCTCCATCATCTATGGTTACTGTGGTGGTTGTGCCTATTTGAACATTGGTTACAACTGTTAAATCAAAACCAGCTGTTATTGTTAAACCAATTGCAGCGCCACCTTGGGCATCTAAAGTTACACGGTTCGCATTGGCATCTTCTGCACTAATTTCTACTGTATATGCACCAATTATAAAATCATGATTCAGAATTACATTATTAGAGTTGTCAGGTTTTGTATTTCCACTCCAGTTTAAATCATCACTCCATAATGATGAGCCCGCTCCTGCATCCCAATAAACACCACCAGGAAATGTCCAGTCAATTAATACTCCGCCATCATTTTCATAAGCAGCACCAGCTAAGTTTCCAGAAGCATCTTCAAATGTTATGGTTCCTGAACCTGCTGTTCTAGTGACATTGTATGTAGGGCCAACGCCAAAAGTAACATTATCAGCTGTTATTCCAACAATTGTTAAACCAGTTAAGTTTAAGTACTGGTTGCCAGTTCCAGAGTTAAATGACCCACTACTGAAATTATTGGTTGCATCGATGCTACCGCCAGAAAGTGTAATCCCGTTTGTAATTGTGTTAAAAAACTCATAATACAACGCATGAAAAGTTCCAGAGTTTTGAGTAATTGTATACCCCCCAACTCCTCCATTTCGTTCAATTCTTGCTGGATTTCCTGCAAGACCAACAACTCGAATAACACCACCATTATTGGTTAACGATGAGTTATTTGGAAGTTTCAGAATAGCATTTTCATCTATATCGAAGGTACCACCATTTACAGTTACAACACCTGTTCCCAAAAGAGACATGGTTTGTTGGTTAAAATCGAATGTTCCTGTAGTTAATGTAAAACTGTGATTCGTATTTAATGCAAGATTATCTGTTAGCTCATACGTTGCACCAGGAGCATTTACAACCACATTTCTTAGAATTGAACCATTTGTTTCGATTTGATGTGTTCCACTCGTAGCTAAAAAGTTGATATCAGCCAAGGCATTATTCACATTCAATAATGCTCCTGATACTACTGAAAGTGATCCACTTAAATTTAAATCGTAGGTTGCGGTTCTTAGCTCACCTGTAGTAATGGTCAAATCTGAACTTAGGGTTAAATCGCCAACTAAATCTAAGCGTTGACCAGCATTTTTATTTACATTTAAAGTATAAAATGTCGTGCCTCCTGTTGTGAATACACCACTATTCCCATTAAACGTAATAGTCCCATTTCTTGCCGTAAATGTTCCATTAACTGTAAAATCATCTCCAATTGTTAGTGGGTAATTAGAAGGAGAAACGTCGAATGTAACACCCGGGTCAATGATTAAATCATCTGTAATAGTAACACCACCACCTAAGGTCTTTGTACCTGCATTTGTAGCAAGAATTCGATTAAATGATGATGCATTTATAGTTTGATTCGTTCCATCAAAATTTACTGCACCTGTTTGTAAAAAAGAACCATTATTTGTCCAGTCGCCAGACACAGTTATCGTATAACCTTGTGAATTAAATGTACTTCCAAGTTCTATGGTGATATTACCATTTACATCCATTGGGTTGTTTTCATTTCGTTTTGTTCCACTGTTTTGGAATACTATATTTCTAAATGAAATAGGCTCAAGTAGTCGAATTTGTTGTAAATCTGTACCATTAAAATAAACTGTAGCTGCGGCATTTTGAGTCCAAATAGACGTAGCTTCAACTAAGAAATCATCTCCAATATAAATATCAAAATTACCCGTTCTAAATTCATTTAGCACTCTAACTGTTAATGATCTAGAAATTGTAATTTCTGAAGTCATGGTAACTCTTCGCGTTCCAGCAGCTTTATTAACATCTACGGCTCCAAAATAACCATTGGCCATAAAAATGTTTTGATTCCCTGATGTTCCATCAAAATAGAACTCCCCAGATGTTTGATTAAACGTTCCATTGTTAGTCCAATTTCGAGCTACATAAAAGTCAACATCATTTGATGATGCGTCAACAACTACATCTACATCTATTACAACATTTCCATTTATATCAAAATTATCGTCTAAGGTTTTAGTACCCGTTCCTGAAAACGTTACATTGTTAAATAATAAGGTTCCAGCTCCACCAATTTCACGAATAGTTTGGTCTCCGCCATCAAAAATAATTGTAGATGTTCCAATTGTTGTATTCGCATTATCAAAAACAAAATCTCCGGCAACTGTATGTGTGAATGTAGAATAATTGACAAAATAATTACCACCAGCATCAGTCCAATCACCATCAACATTTAACGCAGCAGAGGGTGTTTTTGTACTTGCATTTCCCCAAAATGAAATATTTCCATACGGATTAATTAAATTGGTTATTGTTTGATTTACACCTGTTCCATTGTAATATACCGTACTTGCTAAATCAAACGAATTTGAAGCAAATGTATTTAAGGATGTCTGCAAATTAGTGGTACCAGAGTTACCTAAAATAATGTTTGGGCCAACTGAGAAAACATCTCCAAAATCATTTTGAACCGTAAAGGTATTCAAATCAAATCGAGCTTGGTTTGTTGCATCTCCACCATTGTTTAACAAGGTAAAATTGCCATTTACCGTCAAATTGGAATTTATATCATAAATATAATTTCCTGTTTGAGTATCAGTGTCAATCGTTAGATTGTTAAAGGTGTAGGTTCCAGCTTCAATAATCGAATAATTTGCACCGTCAGAAGCATAAATAGTTACAGATCCAGTTCCTGTACTTGAAAAAGATGATCCTGTATTGTTATAAATTCGATCTCTAAAAACATGATTAAATGTTCCGGCATTTACAATAACTCCATTATTTAAGTCAAAATACAGGGCTACTGTTATATCCCCATCAAATGTTTTAACACCGCCACCTGCTAATTCAAGTTCACCGTAATCTAAATTACCTCTAACAACTTGAGCACCATTTAAATAATAGCGAACTCTTGAGGTTGTACCTAAGGTGTTTGACGCAAATCCAGTTGGAAATCCATCTGCTGCAGCTATATTCAAGGTTGCGGCATTCAGAACAGTTAATGCATTTCCTGCACCAGTGATTGATGCTCCACTATTAATACTAAACGTACCAGAATTAACAGTAAAATTACCACTCATTGTCATGGCGACATTCGTGTTTATGTAGCCACCATTCACTGTTAAATCTGCAGAACCTAAATCAAATGCCTGATTATCATTATCAGATAGATATCCTGTGGTTGTTACTGATCCCTGAAAATTAACTGAACCATCTACTCGTAAACTTGCAAAGGTATGGTTTTGACCAGGTGCAGCATCAGTTACTGCAGCATCAGTATAAACATAAAACAAGTTTGATACGTTTGCATCTCCAGAAATGGTTTTTAAAGCAGGAGTACCATTATCGAAATACACATAAATTAAACTTGTATTCGATAGATTAATTGCTTGAGCTCCAACTCCGTTAAATTCAAGTATTCCTGCGGTTTGATTATAAATACTTCCAGCATTAACCAAATAATCTCCATCGATATACACATTAGCAGCTGTAGATAAGGTGGTATTATTATCAACTTCAAAATTTCCATAAACATATAAATTGTTGTTCGTATTAAAACTAACAACACCGCCTCCATTGAACATAAGATTATTAAACTCAATAGGATCCGTATTAATTGGATTGTTTATTTGTTGAAACCCATTTCCATCGAAAGTAACTGTTGAGTTTCCTGCAACATAAGCTATACTTCCATTTTGAACCCAACTTCCACCAAGTGTATGTGAAAAAGCACCTAAATCAATTTGATTATTTGCTTCTATTGTAACTGTTCCGTTTATATCAGTATTTCCACCAAATGTTTTTGTATAAGCTCCTGAAGGGTTTTCGATAAAAACAATATTATTATAGATTAATGCGCCACCATCAGATTCTTGATGAGCTACTGTTTGATTCGTACCAATGTATTCAACCGTTCCGCCACTTAATGTAATCGTTTCAAAACCTGATGGAAATGTATTTGTGCCATCAATTTGAATCGTTCCTGATGTCATGGTAAACGTATCTGAGGCTCCAGCTCCAGAAATCACTTGCGTTCCAAGATTAACGGTACTCGTATTACTTACTTCAAAACTATTTTGAATTGTGAAATCGGCACTAACAGTAGTTGTACCAGTATGATTAAATGTAACTGTATTAAATTCAATTGAGCCAGAACCAGAAATAACGGATGTATTTCCAGTAAATGTGGTGTTTACTGCTTGTGTGCCAATCGTTTGCCCATCAAATGTTCCATTTACCGTTAAGTCATCGCCAATCGAAAGAGTGTGAAGAGAATTAGTATTTGCAACTAAGTTTCCACCAACTGCTATTACTACAGTGTTTGAAACAGTTAATGAACGAATCGTTAAATCATTCCCAAAAACTAAACTCCCAGAGCCACCTTCACCAATACTCAGTGCGCCAATTGAGTTAGCAGGTGTGACATCAAGGGTAATAGCATCTCCATCTCTTACCAATACAGATGTGGGAATTCCTAATTCACCAGGATAGCCTTCAGCACCAATAGCTCCATAAGGTGCAATATTATCAACGGAGTATTCCCATGAGGCAAGATCGGACCAAACTCCAGAACCAGCAACTACACTTCTATAGTAACCTGTTTGTGCATAGGTAGTTATAGTGGAAAAAAAAATTAATACAAAACTGAAATATTTAAGCATTTTAAGACTCGATGAACACTATGAAAATGATTTTGCCAATAGAATTTGGACTTAAAATTTATGAGAAATAAACTAGAACTTTACGTGTTAAAGCACTATTTCTGTTTATTTTAAATTTTTTTAATAAAGCAAATTAAGATACGACGATTTAGGTATCGACCTATTTTAATACTTTTAAATCATGTTAGATTAACCGTTTTGAATCTAGCAAATAAATTATTTAAATTCACTCATTAAGTAAAATCATTCGTCAAGTTTTTCGATTTATTTATCGATTATTCTGTCCTAGTTTGTAGAACAAACTCCTTAGTTTATTAGGTCATTTTTATCTTTTAATTTAGCGTTTTTTTTTGTTACTTACATAGATTCTTAATTATTAGGCAAGCACTTCTAAATTACCAAGCATAAGTGAGGTTGATTAGGTTTTATGAATGGATTTAGCAACATTTTTGGAATTAAACATATAAATGAGAGCAATTTTAATGCTTTTTCTTATAGAAATCGTGGGGATTTCTCTGTAAATCAAAAATTAGAAAAGATAATCAACGCTAATGGAGCCGCAACTTGGGAATGGGAAATTCAAACAGGCAAAACTATTTTTAATGAACAATGGGCAACTCAATTAGGTTATTCGCTGACTGAGCTCGGAAATTATTCGTTTAAAACATGGAAAGAGCTTGTTCATCCAGACGATTATCCATCAGTTAAATTAACCTTAGATAATTACCTCTCTGGCATAAGTAAAACTTATAATACCATTTATCGTCTTAAACATAAAGACGGGACATGGGTTTGGATTAAGGACATTGGCCAAATACAAAGTCGTGATAAATTCGGAAATCCAAAAGCGATGTCAGGAATTCATCTTAAGGTTACGGCTAGAGAAGAATCGAAATATAAATTAGTCCAATCTGAGGAACGATTTCGGTTTGCTTTTCATAACTCCTTAGCATCCATGTTTATTATTGACCCTAGAACGCAACAGTTTGAAGATGTTAACAATTCCGCATTAGAGTTTTATGGCTATACGCGTGAAGAGTTTCTTGCATTGAATGTTACGAATCTAAACACTTTATCGGCACAAGATATTGGCAATGAAATAAAAAAACTTATTCATGATGGTAAGCGAAAGTTTGTTTTTCAACATCGATTGTCCAATGGTGAAATTCGAGATGTTGAAGTTTTCTCAAGTGTAATTTTCACCAAAAACTTGCCTTACTTACATTCCATTATATTTGATGTTACAGATAGGAAAAGAGATCAAGAGACCTTAATTACAAGTTTAGAAGAAATATCTTCGTACAAATTTGCTCTGGACCAAGCTGCATTGGTTAGCATGACAGATATGGAAGGAATAATCACTTTTGCAAATGATCGTCTTTGTGAAAAAGTGGGTTATTCACAACAAGAACTTTTAGGACAGAATCATAGAATTATCCAATCGGAATTTCATACAGCTCAATTTTATAAAGAACTGTGGGATACTGTTCTTAGTGGAAAAGTTTGGAGAGGCCATGTTAAAAATAAAACTAGATACAAAAAGTTTTGGTGGGCAGATACTACTATAGTCCCATTTATGAATGATTCAGGTCAGCTTTACCAAATAATTGCCATCCGTTTCGATATAACTAAGCAAAAAGAAAATGAAATAGTACTTGAGGAACGAAATCAATTTATCGAAACAACGATAAATTATTTACCTATTGGCATTTGTGCTATTCAATTAAGCACAGGTCTTGTGACCTTAACCAACCCAACTTTTAATGCTATTTTTGGTTGGCCAAAAGAGACCATAAAATATTTCGATGCTATTTTTGAATTAGCGTTTCCAGATCGAACAGTTAAAAACGAACTTAAAAGCCAATTACTCCGCGATGTTAGATCGAGGAAATTGGAAAATATGCAATGGAATGATATAGAAATTCAAACTCAGAATGGAAGTAAACGCACAATTGATGTTAAAAGCATCCCTTTATTTAATCAAGATTTAATTATAACTGCCATTACAGATATAACAGAAACGAATACTGCTTACGAAGCCGTAAAAAAAAGTAATGAACGCTTCAGTTACATTAACAAAGCAACAAACGATGCTATTTTTGATTGGGATATTGAAAAAGGGTACATTTACAGAGGTGAAGGATATACCCGAATATTTGGATTTGACCAAACAAAAAATAAACTAGAAGATTGGCTCGAAAACATTCATCCTGATGATTCTACAATTGTAAAAAACACATTAAATGAGGTTTTAAATGATAAGAAACAATCGATTTGGATTAAAGAATATCGTTTACTCAGTGCAGATTCAACGTTTGCAAATGTAATTGAAACAGGCTACATAGTTCGGAATTCACGAGGGAAAGCCGTTCGGATGATTGGAGCAATTCGAGATATATCTGAATTAAAAAAAGCTGAATTAGAGCTTAATGTAAGCAATACAAAACTTAAAGAACAAACTAGAGAGCTTAGCCTTTCAAATAAAGAACTGGAACAATTTGCGTACATAGCCTCGCATGACTTACAAGAACCGCTGAGAATGGTCAGTAGCTTTTTGAGTCTATTAGAAAAAAAATATAACTCCCAAATAGATGAACAAGGGAAAAAGTATATTCACTTTGCAACAGATGGAGCAAAACGAATGCGCCAAATTATTCTCGACTTGTTAAGCTATTCTCGAGTTGGGAGAACTCAGTCAGAAACAATTGAGTTAAATTTTAATGAACTCATCGATGAGATTAATCAATTAAACCAAAGTCAATTCTTTGATTCGAATGCTGAAATTCATGTTGGGAACTTGCCAACTCTTCTTATTCCAAAATCACCTATGTTACAATTGTTTCAAAATCTATTTTCAAATGCACTGAAATACCGTAAACATGATTCTAAACCTATTATCTATATTAATTCGATTGAATTAGAAACCGAATGGCAATTTAGTGTTCAAGACAATGGTATAGGAATAGAACCAGAATTTTACGATAAAATATTTATCTTATTCCAACGACTTCACACACGAGACAAATATGAAGGAACAGGAGTTGGATTAGCGATTTGCAAGAAAATTGTAGAGCAATTTGGTGGAAAAATCTGGGTTGAATCAGAGCCTAAAATTGGTTCTACTTTTTATTTCACTTTAAAAAAAACAACTTGAGACCTATAGATTTTCACTCTATGCATGAAGGTATGGCAACTTTTGAAAATTTTGGATTTTTCACCTTTTCCCTCAAATTGATTGATTATTATGATAAATCACACGTTTCAGAAAAGGTTTATTTATACAAAGTATTCAACTGTTTTAAAAAAATGAAAAAAAAGAATATTCTAATAATTGAAGATAATGAAGGCGATGTATTTCTTATTCAAGAAGCATTTGCGAATTTGATAGAAAAATTATCTGTCATGGTTATAAATGATGGTCGCAAAGCAATAGATTATTTGATTTCAATAGAAGAAAAAATTGTTGATAAGCCGATTCATTTAATTATTCTCGATATAAATTTACCACGTTGTTCAGGATTTGAAATACTAAGGTATGTAAAATCGCACCCTAGATTAGCTAGTATCCCAGTTGTCTTCTTAACTAGTTCATCTAATAATAATGACATAATAAGCGCCATGAAGCTTCATGCTAATGCATTTATTACGAAACCCATTATTCTCGATGAGTTTATGAAATTTGTACATGATGCTGCTTATTTTTTCACGCAAGTTCATTCTCAATTGAATTACCATGGAAACTGATACTCATTTAGAAAAAGCAAACCCGAATCTATTGCTTGTTATTGAAGATAATGAGGGCGATTATATTCTAATTTCGGAATATTTATCTGAAATACTCCCTACAACCCAGGTGCGATGGTGTAGCACCTATGCCGAAACAGCCACTTATTTTTTAACAGAAGAAGCCAAACACATAGATGCTATTCTTCTCGATTTAATTTTACCGGATAAAAGTTCTGATGATTTATTAACTGCTTTAGTAGTTTTAAGTGGTGATACCATCCCCATTATAATTCTTACTGGATTAAGTGACTTCAATAAAAGTGTTAAATCATTTAGTTTAGGTGCTAGTGATTATTTAATTAAAGATGAATTATCTCCTGCAATGTTAAAGAAAAGCATTCTTTACAGTAGAGAACGAAAAAAAACGCTTGAAACAATTAAGGAAATGCATAATCAGTCGAATCAACGACTTGAGGAAGAACGAAAACGAATTGGTAGAGAGATTCACGATGAATTAGGACAACATTTGGTTCGTCTCAAAATGGATTTATTTGCTATAAAACATAGATTTACATCCATTGACCCTGAAATATCGACATCTATTGAATCGTCTATTGAAATGGTGAACGACCTTGTTTATATAGTTAAACGAATTGTTAGTGATTTAAGACCACCCTTGCTTGACGAATTTGGCTTACTTACTGCAATGGAATCGTATTTGAACACACTTAACGAAAAGTCAGTACCGACCATAATGTTTGACTTTGAGTACAAAGAAATCCATTTTGAGGATTCTTGGTCTATTGATGTTTATCGTGTTATGCAAGAAGCGGTAAATAATGCAATAAAACATGCCGAAGCAGAATTGATAACGGTATCCTGCGCATTTAAAGAGAATAAACACTTTGAATTAAAAGTTGAAGACAACGGCAATGGTTCTTTTACTACTCAAATTTCTACTAATAGATGGGGAATTATTGGGATGAAAGAACGTGCCTCACGCTGGACAGGCAGTTTAAAAATAGAGTCTGAACCACAAAAAGGAACTTGTGTTACCCTCCTTTTACCCATTGCAACTTCTAATCAACTAGGGTTATGATTAAAATATTAATTGCAGACGATCATTCTCTTGTTCGAGAAGGAATTAAACACATGTTAAATGCTCAAGCTGGAATGCAAGTAATTGCCGAGGCAAAAGATGGGCATGAAGCCTATAGTTTAGCCTTAAAAATGGAACCAGATGTGGCCGTTTTAGATATCAATATGCCCGGAATAAATGGAATTGACTTATTAAAACAACTAAAAACAAGTCTTCCCAAACTTCCCATTTTAATTTTGAGCATGCACCCCGAAGATCAGTATGGTTATCGTGCCATTATGAGTGGCGCAAGTGGGTATTTATCAAAAGAAAGTGCACCAGAATTGCTTATTACTGCCATAAAACGCATTGCTTCGGGTGGGAAATACATTAGTGCTGAAATTGCAGAACGATTGGTTTTCGAGGTTCAGCACGATTATGAGAAAAAACCACACGAACGTCTAAGCGACCGAGAATACCAAGTATTCATTATGATTGCAGAAGGAAAAAGTGTTTCCATAGTTGGCGAAGAACTTCATTTAAGCGTTAAAACAATTAGTACAAATAGAGCACGAATTCTAGAAAAAATGCAATTAAAAAATAACGCTGAATTAATGCATTATGCACATCAACATAATTTAGTGGAGATGTGATTTTTTACTGATTTTAAATTGGTGCGAGTTTTCAAACTCGTGCGAAATAGTTAAAAGGTTACGAAATAACACGAAAAGAGAAGGAGCATTTTCTTCCAAATCACATCCTGATGCGAACGTCCGTTCGTGAGACAACTACTCTAGCGCAAACGTCCGTTCGTGAGACAACTACTCTAGCGCAAACGTCCGTTCGTGAGACAACTACTCTAGCGCGAACGTCCGTTCGTGACAACTACTCTAGCGCGAACGTC
>CAZNTR010000001.1:0-51063 GCA_964575925.1 uncultured Chitinophagales bacterium | reverse complement strand
AGCGCGAACGTCCGTTCGTGACAACTACTCTAGCGCGAACGTCCGTTCGTGACAACTACTCTAGCGCGAACGTCCGTTCGTGACAATACAATTTTGACGAAACCCTATTCCTGCTTGTAAAAAAACATACCCATAAAAAAACCGGTGCTGAAAAATCAACACCGGCATACAGGAGAAAGCACATTTAGGATTTTTAATGAGAAGCAAGCAACCATTTTGATGAACCTTTTATCCTGTTACATTTCTCTTCTATTTTACTAAAGTCATTTTAGCTGTTTTTACATCATTTCCAGCTTGAACTGCGTATAAATAGGTTCCACTAGAAAGATTGGCTGCAAAGAAAGGAATTTCATTTACGCCGGCACCGAAAGAACCTTCTGCTAATACGGCAACTTCTTTTCCTTGAATATCATAAACTCTAACAGATACATCGCTACGTTCTGCCAATTGGAAACGAACTGAAGTAGAAGGATTGAATGGATTAGGATAATTTCCCATTAATTCAAATGATTCTACTTTGTTTTCAAAATCTTCGTTTAGAGCTGTACTTGTGGTACTATTTACCAAAACACTTGCTGATTCGCTAATACTTGATAATTGGCCATTTGCAGTTCTAACACTTGGGTTTGAAAGATTAATCTCAAAGTTGTCTGTAATTGCTGCTAATGCTTCAACTTCAATGCTTACAAGTAAATCACCGGCTTCAAGAATTTGTGCTTCTTTAGAACCTAATGCACTAAAAGCAATACCGATTTCTTGAACATTTTGTTGAGTAAAACTGATAAATTGATTCGTTTTTTCCCAATTTGCTGCCCAATTTCCTGCGTTTGTTTCAACTACTTTGAAATATTCGTTTAATGGTCTGCTTGAATTTACTTTAAAACTTAAGCCTGTAATTTCCATACGTTCGGTTGCATATAATTCAACAAAACTGTGATCACCTTTATTCACTGCTTGCATTGTCATTGAAATTACGGATTGAGTTTCAGCATTTTTTACAACTTTTTGGATGAATTCGGACTCAGTTGTTTTTCCGTAATTAGCAATAATTGCTCTTAAATCGTTTTGATTAACCGAGCCTTGTCCATCGGTGTCAGAATAGGTTGCTTGTTCATTTTCCCAAGCGTACAATTGTTGAGCTGCCCATGTTAAAGATGCATTTTTGCGAACATTACCAGTTTCTCCCCAGTAATAAGCTAATGCTAAGACATCTTGTTCATCAACAGAACCGCTGTTATCTGTATCACCAGGCCAAACATTAAGTGCAGCAGGCATAAAAATAGGTACGCTTGTATTGAATTCTGCATTCATGTCTTCCATGTTACTATTTTGGAAGAGTACATTTGTGAACGTGATTTCTTCATTAATTTCAGCGTAGGTATTTCTTGTGAAACTAATCGCTACAACATCACCACTTAAATCTAAATTGGTATTGGTTTTTCCTAAAGCAAATCCGATTGTTCCTGGCATAATTTCACCTTCAATAACCAAAGTTCCAGATTTTTTAGAATCAGCAACGTGAGTTCCAATGTAAGTGAACATTTCAGAATTGTAATTCATCTCGTAACTCATGTAAGCTAAATCACTAGCATTATTTGCTGTTAGAAATACAGTTAGAGTATCTAAACCTGATTGAACAGAAGATTCAATTTGCATTAAGGTTACTTTTTTCACACCAAAACGAACTAAAATACCATCTGCTCCACCAGCTGCATTTAAATTGATGTTTTGTTTATCAAAACTTGCATAAAATTCACCACCAATTAAAATTTGACCATCAGGATAAATAGCTGATTTGTAGGCAAAATCACTGCTAACGCCACCCATTGATGTGGCATAACCGATTTCACCATTGGCAGAAATTTGAGCAACAAACATGTCATAATCATATTGTCCACCAGCAGCTGCTAAAGTATTGTTTCCTAAAATCATAATATCGGAGAAATAACCAGTTATATACACTTCAGATTGATCATTTGCAACTACTACATCACGTACATAATCCCAAGCATTACCACCAACAGTATGGAACCAAGTTAGATTTAGATTTTCATCTATTTTTGCGATAAAACCATCATCGTACCCATTATTGTTTAATACATTGGAGTCATAAGATAGATTTGCGGCAAAATAACCAGCTACATAATAGTTCCCAAATTCGTCAGCTTTTACAGAATAAGCAACATCAGCGGCTGTGCTTCCAAATGATTTTAAATGATCTAAATTTCCATCTTCAGAGTAAACAGCTATATAGGAATCAAATGATCCATAAGAAACTTCTGATAAATTTCCGTCTGTAATATTTTGTTCAAATTGACCAACTAAAACATATTCGTTGTGATCATTCACAGCAATTGAATTGGCAACATCTGAGCCATTGCCACCTAATGTTTTTACCCAAGTTGTATTTCCTTCAACATCGTATTTTACTAAATAAACATCGTTGTGTTGTCTTGTAGCAACAGCAACATCGGTAAACGTTGCAATGGCACTAAACCAACCTGTTGCAATAACATTTCCTTTTAAATCGAAAGTTACATCACTAGGGAAGTCAAAATTCGTGCTTCCTGCTGTTTTTTGCCATACTAAAGATCCGTTCACATCAAAAACGCCTGTTAAAATATCAATATAGCCTTGAGATTTTAAGTTTTGGCTAGCAAAGTTTGCTCCGTCAGAATAAGCAAATGCCGTTGCTACTAGATTTTGATCGTTGTTTAATGCAACAGCGTACCCGTAATCATTTCCTGTACTTGATACTGTTTGTGCCCAAGCAAAAGTTCCGTCTGAATGTAATTTTACTAATGCTGCATCTATTTTACCACCATTTATAAAGCTATGATTGAAAATGGTAACATCGGTTGCATATTCCATAATAAAATAAATGCTTCCATCTGAACTGACAGCCATATCTTTTATTTTATCTTGACCAACTCCATTAACATGTGCCATTAAAGAGAAAGGAGTTTCATTGTCTTGTGCAGTTACTTGGCTAAAGCCTAAAGCAGTTGTGATTGCTACTGCTGCGAATATTGTGTTTAAGGTTTTCATTTGCTTCTCCTAGTTAGTTTAGTGCTTTGATGTAAAGGTAAAACACCAGAAAGCAGGGAAATATCAGCCCAATTGGGAAGGATACCTACGAGTCAGGAACCCTTTTTTGTAGGAATTTGTCTTACAAATTTGTTTATAAAGCCCAGCTTTTAAAAAATTAAGACAATAAAAACAATATCTTAAACACAATATTCATAAAATTTGTTTTAATTGATTTCTCTTTTGTTTGGTTTTGAACTACAAAGCCTACAAAGACAATGTGTACTTTGTGTTTCTTTTTTTTAACTCCCGAGTTCTGGATAAGGATCATTTCAATAATTTTAATTAAAACTCAGAATAAACAATGGAGAACGGTAATTGGATTAAGAAGCACAAGCGGACACTTGCGCTAGTGATGGGGTTAAGAAGCACAAGTGGACACTTGCTCTAGTGATGGGATTAAGTTGCACAAGTGAACACTTGCGCTAGTGATGGGGTTAAGAAGCACAAGTGGACACATGCGCTAGTGATGGGATTAAGTTGCACAAGTGAACACTTGCGCTAGTGATGTTCATATAAGTTATTTGGTCATGCTGGGCCTCGACCCAGCATCTCTGCCTAAGAACCAAACTATTCAAAATGTGCTTGTTGCATAAAAAGATATTCGACAAAGATGGACGCAGCACAAGGGACGTTTTCGCTAGAGTTGAGATCCTACCAAGTAGAATAACTCCCAATAAAAAAAGCAATCGTCCTTTCACTGATGATTGCTTTGATAGTATTGAGGGGTTTTACTTTTGTACTGTCTAATGAACGTTACAATCCCGATTGTGAACTCTAATCATTCTTAATTGGAAAACGCAATGTTACCACTGTGCCATGCATTGGAATACTAAATAGCTCCAATTTTCCATCATACAATTGCACAATTTGACTGACCATTAAAAACCCCAATCGATTGCCGAACTCTGCTTTACCCAGATAATCGAACGTCTGAATTTGCTCTGTAAGCGTCTCGCTCATCCCAATGCCGAAATCGCGAACTTCTAATGCTATTTTATTGTTTATAATCTCTGTTTTCACTAAAATTTTTTGCCCTGCTTCTGAAAACTTTACAGCGTTTACTAGCAATTCTTGCAGAAGCACAAATAAATGTTCATAAGTAACAGGAAGGCTTAAAGCTGAAAAAGTACATTCTAAATCGACTTCTCTTTGGTATGCTTTTAAAATATTACGGCTTGTTTCTTCTATGTATAGAAATTGCTCTTTATTGCCAATGGTGTTCTCTTTACTTAGTTCACTCAATGAGTTTAGTTCAAAATAATAATTGAATAAACTTTTTAACCGTTCTGTATTAGTTTCTATAAGGTCTTCAAAAACCTTTTTGACTTGTAATTTAAAGACTGATGGAATTTCTTCGTTTTGATCCTCATCCATCATATTTTTTAACCAGAAAATCAAATCTTTTGAAAGAATGTATTTAGCAATTAATTGATTTGATTCCATTGCAGAGGGCAAGGAATGTTCGAATGAGGCAATTGGGGAAAGATCAGAACAGTATGTTTTCATTTTGGAACCTCAATGCATTGTTTTTTTGTTTCAAGCTTAGTTTAAGCCAAGCCCCAAACCTTTACTATCAGTCAGATTCTTTTTAACTAGACTACAATTCCTTACAATCAACCACTTTTGTAAGACAAACGCCTACATTTTATACCTCAAAATGCTTAGCTTTTTCAGCGCTTAAGACTGATTTTATCCACCTGCCTTCTCAAGTAATTTAAACCTAAAGATTAAACTGTGAGGGCAACATGAAAACGTACGGTAACACAAAAAAACAATTCAAAGCGAATTTAAGATTTTCGATAATTTTATTACTAAGTCTTATCCCATTCTTAGCAAGCAAAGCTATCGATACCCACTGGACTGGGGCGGTAAACACCGATTGGAATAATTCTGCCAACTGGGATTATGGCGTTCCTGGCATGTTTGATAATGCTGTTTTTAGTGGAATTACGGTATCTGTTTCATCTATTGATGATCTAATCAATAATTTAATTGTTACCGACAATGCTAATGTAACTATTTCTGATTCTCTTACCGTTCTTGGCTCTGTTTCTGTGTATTCAGGAAGTTTAAATCTTGGTAGCCAAGTAATATATGTTGGTGGGTCTGTATCTGGAGCTGGCACAATTACTGGAAATGCAGCGAAATTTACTATTGGTGGCGATCTAAGTATTTCCTCTTTAACTATTTCCGGTTTTGGCGAAATCTACCTTGCAGGTAACTGGAGTATTCCAAATGGTGGTTTTGATTCTGATAACGCGATTATAACCTTTAATGGTGTCGGCAGCCAAACTGTTACCACATCTGCAGATTACAGCATATATTACTGGAATGAAGTTATTGTTGATAAACCATCTGGAACGATCGTTTTTACTTATCCTTTTGATACTCAATCCTTCACAGTTAACAGCGGTTATTGTGAGATAAATCAATTATTTACCGCTTATGTCGATCATTTTATCATTAATGGAGGTTCCACAACTTTAGGCGAAGGAAATTACCAATTTTATGTTCAGTTTGAACTCAATGGTGGAACACTAACCAACAACTCCGCTTATATTCATTTAAATTTTATTGATGCCATACTAAACGGAACAACATGGAGCTTGGAAACCTCTATTACAGAATTTAATACATCCTCTTTGCGAATTATTGGCGGTTCAATTATTCCTGGTAATGCTAATTGGTTATTTAATGGAAATAGTGTGAATCATGAAATAGAATCTCAAATCGATTTTAATCTTCCTAGTGTTCAGTTCAACAAATCAGCTGATGGCTTCAATTTTTATAGTCTGAGTGGAACTATTTCTGCCAATCTTTTTGGAACACTCGATTTTTACAACTATCTAGCAACGGGTGAACGTGGAACTTTATATGCTCCATTAAGCTTAAACAGCGTCAATTTGGGTTATCAATCAGGTTCCGCATTGTCTTATTCAAGAAGTTCTGGCATCCCAATTACAGGGCAAGAATGGCCAAACGGACTCGTTCCAAAAATAAAATTGATTCAAGGAAATGTTACTCTAAACGAAACCAAAACAGCCGTTGATACACTTGTTCGAGTAAATGGGAAAATTATTGGAAGTTTGGAATATGCATCAAAAAATTCTTGCCTAGAATATTCTCCAACTATTTCCGCCGATGTAATTATTGATTCAGAATGGCCAGATTTATATGGGCCTGAAAGTATTAGCATCAACCTTCCTGGATACTCACTAATCGGTTATAGCTCGAAAGCTGTTTCTAAAAACTTTTCTCTAATCAATGGTTCTTTAAACTTAAGTAACCATGGTCTAACAATTAGAGGAACTGCTACAGGAAGTTCTATTTCTGGTTCAGGGTCTTTTCCTGTTGGAACAGATGTAACCATTGGAACATCATCTGCAAGCTCAAAAATTCAAACCCTAACTGGAAACCTACAGTTTTCAAACTTAAACATTGACAAATTTGGCGCTGCAACAGATGAAGATAATACAGTGATTTTAACCAATGGCATTACCTTGTTAACAAACGCGACACTACAAGTCGAAAACGGATTTTTAGATCTTAATGGATTTACTATCACCAAACAAGGAAATAACTCCCTTGTTGTTCAATCTACAATCAAAACTGGTGGTTCAAATTTATTAGAATTTACTACTTATGATGTAAGCTCTGGAATAATAAACTATGACGGTTTATTGGTTGACGAACATATTCTTGCAGGCTTATCCCTTAAAGGAATGATTGTCTCTAACCCTTTAGGTATCGTACCAGAATCAGGAGTTCTCTATATTACTGATTTTATTAATTTTGCAGGTGGAAACCTAGTTCCTTATCTTGGCGGCGATGTTCGCTTAGGTCCAAATGCAGTAATTACTAATGCTAGTTTAACAAACGGTTGGGTTGTAGGAAGCTTACAACGTGAATTCGCAAGCCCTGACACGTTCTCCTTTCCAATTGGAACATTTACACGCTATCGTCCTGCTACTTTTGGCTATTCTATGGAAGAGCAAAGTTTGGCAAGTATTGTGGATATCGAATATTCTACTAGTTCTTTCACCACAGGTTCTGCCCCAACTGGAATTACAGAAATTCGTGAAAACGAACATTATATTCTAACTGAACTTGGTACAAGCCCAGATACACTTTCTTATACATTTACAGGAATTTTTGAAGACCAAAACTTTATTCCTGAAGAAAGGAACCGTCTATTAATACAACAATCAGAATCGCCAACTTGGAGTATAGCTCAAATCGCTTCTGATAATGATATTAATTCTGAAACAAATTCCATTACGATTTCTAATTGTACTTCTTTTCCTCTTTACAACGGAATACTTGCTTTTGGTAAAGGTGATGCAACGGTATTTTTTACTGCAAGTCAAGATTTTGATTGGTTTAATTCAGCAAACTGGAGTAGCGGAACCCTACCAACTTCAGTTGATCAAATAGCTGTTCAAAATGGAACTGTCATTTTCTTAGGTGATAATGACGGAAATGCTGAAACAGAAACTCCCATTCAAAATGTAGCTTCACTAGTTTTAGAAGATGGTGCCGAATTAATTATTGAAGCCTCAAATACCGCATCAACAGCATTAATTATAGGTGATGGAATTGGCGAAGATACCGTTCTAACCGTTAATCCAACCGCAGAATTCACAATAGATGGTGGACAAATAAAATCTGTTGCACTTGCATCTGGTAATGAAAAAATGTGCATTCGTGGTAAAGTGAATATGAATTCTGGACAAGGTTTTGGTAGTGGTTCAGGTGGATTATCACTATCAACTAACAGACAAATTTGGGAAACGGGTAGCATACTAAACTACAATATTGCAGCGGCTTATTTTCAGATTCAATCCTACGGTTTTTTAAATCTTAACCCCAGCACTTTACTAATACTAAACGATAATCTCGAAACTAAAGACGATTTATTTGTAACTGGAGGATTTGTTGCCCTCGCAAATGGCGCAATAAACGGTAAAAGAATTCTAGTCGGAAATAATTTTTGCGTTAAAAACGGTGCAACCTTAATTATGGGACAAGATGATTCTTTTGATAACGAATTAGTCGTTCGTGGAAATTTTAACCGAGAACCATCCGCTACAATTGTTCAACATAATGGAACTATGTTACGACTAGAAAGTGAATCTGCACAAGAATTATGTGCTAATACATCCATTATGGCAAATCTTGGACTTTCTGGTTCTGGTTCAAAAAAAATTAATTGTGATTTAACCATTACGAACGAACTAGAAATTGAAGATGGAATTATTGAAACCGATACGCTAACGATAACAATTGGAACAAGTGTTGAAAACCCAGGAAAAATTAAAATTAAACCAAAAGTTTTAGGCAAAGTGACTCCAAATTATAGTGCAAAAAATGTCAATAAAGGTGGCGTTAACGGTAAAGTTAAAATTTGGATTCCAGCTGATACCATTTCAGACATTGTTTTCCCAATAATGTACAATGGCGAACGCAGAGATGTTGTTATTTCTTACACGGAAGCCTCTTCTGGCGGTAATCTAACCGTTTTGTTTAATGCTAAAAAACCTGAACAAATTGGACTACCTGTGACCGACGAAGATGGTAAAGTTATTAAAAACTTAGATCCAATCGGATATTGGACTGTAAAAGCAGGTGCTGGAATTTCTGGCGGAGTCTATTCCATAGATTTGTATTCTTCTGACTATCTCGGAGTTACCGAACCTAATAATCTTCGCATTCTAAAACGCCCAGATTCCAATAATCCGTGGGAATTACTAGGTGTTCACGAAGACGGCGAAATCAGTGTTGATGGCGAAATCGTTTCAAGAAGAAGACTATTATCTGGTTTCTCAGATTTTATTATCTCTGGTGGCGAAGAGAATCCATTACCAATAGAGTTAACATCATTCGTAGTAGATAAAAACGATATTAATCCTGAATTAAAATGGAGTACAGCAACAGAAAAGAACAATTATGGCTTCTATATCCAAAAAAGCTTTATTACTTCTACTCAGCTTGATACGGTTTGGAATGAAATAGAATTCGTTCGTGGTGCAGGTAATGCTTACGAATCAAAATCCTATTCATTTATTGATAAATCAATACACGAAGCTGGAAAATATCTGTACCGTTTAACACAAACAGACTTTGATGGAATGCAAACCATCTACGGACCAATCGAATTCATTTCAGAAAACCCTGAAGTAACGGGATTTGCTGGCGCCAATCCAAATCCGTTTAATCCATCAACTGTGCTTAATTTCCAAATTTCTAAAGCCGCCAAAGTAACTATTGAATTGTATGATGTTTTAGGCAGATTAGTTAGCAAAGTGCTGAATCAAGAAATGCAAGCAGGAAATTATCAAGTTCCATTTACTGCTCAACAATTATCAAGTGGAATGTATTTCTTCGTCTTAAGAACAGATGGAAGACAATTTGTACACCCAGTTACGCTTATGAAATAATGGTCATATCGACCGGAGATGAGCCAACCATTCAATTTATAAACCAAAAACTCAAACGAATCGAGTGGGGATATCTTCCATTTAAAACCCAACCCTTAAAAAAAAAGAATTAAACAAATTCTATTCCTCAACAAGCAAATGCCTTCACTTCAAATGCCCTCGAAGTGGGGGCGTTTTTTTGAAAAAAAACAATGCCATTTCGCTCCGCGGTGCCTTCGGTATCGACCGGAGATGAGCCAACCATTCAATTCAAAATCCAAATATTCAAACGAATCGAGTGGAGAAACCTTCGCAACAAGATAAAAAATGAGTAAATAGCATTGATATTCACACAATAAATCATAAAACTGAAGATTTCTCGACACGCTCGAGATGACATTTAATTCTTTTTAATTACTATCTAATCTCAATGGAGAAACCTTAGAATTTAAAACGAAAACTCAATCAAACCAAGGTATCAAAAACACGAATTCTCTCCCAATTCGCCTTAAACTTACTAACAAAAGCTAAATGAATAGGATCAGTTTGGTAAGCATCTAAATCAGCTTTTGAGTCCACTTCCAAATGCAAACTCATTCCATATTCATTATCAACTACATTGCGTTCTATACCAAATGGCGCACCCGCTTTTACCCATTTTACCGATTTAATCGTTGATAATTGGCTAAGAATCGCCTCTCTTTGAGCTTCTATTACAGATTCTTCTGTCTCAGCTTTGAAATAAAAAAATACGGAGTGTAAAATGGACATGGTTCTATTACTAAATTCAAAATTTAATTACCCGAAGATATTAGCTAAACATTGAAAGTCAAAAGCAAAAACATTGAATTTAAAGTGTTTCAACCAAAAATTTCCTATTTGAACTCAACAGCACTTTATATACTTTTCTACATGACTAAATTTCAAAAAATACTTTTTACAGCCATTCTTGTTGTCTCTATTGTAGCAGGCGTTTTTTACAAACTAAGCACAAATGAACGCCCATTTAGTGGTTCATTATCCGATTTCAACAGAGATTTAAGCATTCAATCCGAGCAAATTGATTGGGAATTTACACCAACTAATTTTGATACAACGGCATATCTTTTTAAAGCTCACTCATTTCTATTAAAAGCCGACAATACACTTAGTTTTGGTCTTACTATTCCAAAAGCCCCTGTTGTAATTGAATCCATTCTTGGTTCTCAACTAGGAAAACGTATTTTGCAAATCCCTTTTCAGACCATTTCAGAAAAAACCGATTTAGAAATTGATGGAATTAGTATGATAAAATTTAATCCTTTCGAAGCCATAGACTTTTTGATTATTTATGAATATGACGATGGTGTACGTGCAAGACACTCCATCAAATTTGGTATTGATTGAGTTTTCGACTAAAAAGATTTGAAATGCCCCAAGTCACCTTTAGCTAAAATTCCGTTCAAAACCACCACAATTATCTCAAAAGAGGGATTTTCAAACCTAAGTACAGAATGAAATTCATCTTTCAGAACAAAAAACTCCCCCTTTTACCCAAAAATACAATGCAAAAAAAAATCGATAGAATTTTAAAGGGGGCAAGGGGGATTTTTAAAGTTTTACTCCAGAATAATATTCATCTATAAGAATCCAAAACTCACAATTTTTCAAAAATAAAAACACCAAATCTTTTGTCTCTTGCAATAAACTGGCGAATGAGCTTAAACTCATTGGGTCGATCAGTAAACCAAGTATAATTCACACTAGTTGGACGTAACTTTGGTCTGTAAGAATAATGGGAATCCCAAAAAATGATGGTCCCCGATTTTGCTTCATTAATCGTTTCCTCTGTAAGTAAATTTTGATTCCCCCCCTCAAATTCTTGTTGAACTTTTCCGTGATAATAATAAAACAAGGTATGTTGAGTCATAGTTGGTTTTTTAAACAAATCTTGCTCCTCAGCCCAATTCACCACTTGTTCCATAATAGCATCTTGCGATGATTTTCTATACGGTTCAACGGAAGCTATTAAATAAATAAATTGAATACCCAATAGAATTCCCCATTGCATTTTGGATGGTTTAAGAAATAAAAGTGTTACGGTAAAACCAATTAACGTTAGTAGAGCCGTATAATTTCTTTCTTGTGTAAAACCAATATTATTATCGGCATAGCTTAAGAAAAAGAAGGTAACAAAAGCAAATACTATCGAAATAACTAAGGCTTGAATATCTCTCGTACTCGTTTTTATAGATTCAAAACCAAAAGTAGCCATTAAAGCAAAAAGTGGACTAATAACTAACATATAGCGCAAATTTCCACCTGTTGAAGCGCCAATTTTTACTGCTTGCCAATTAAATAAAGCATGTAAGCCAAAATAGACCAGGCTTACCACTAAAATGGGCAATAAGGGATGTTTGAGTTTTTCTTTAATAAAACTTGGAATGGATAACAAAAAACCAGAAAGAACAATTGGACCCGTAATTACAATCATCATTTTGAAATAATGATTAAATCCCAAACGTGGGTAGGCATCTTTATACGTTCCCGCAGTCCCCATCGTTGATGTAATTAAGTAAAGCGGATCATTGGTAGAAAGCCATCCCCAAATGTGTATTAAAACTGGGAAAATCGGTAATACCAAAATGAATTTCCACTTTTTTTGAATAAGTGCATACAAAGCAAAAACAATCGCAATTACATAGAATTCTTGTCTTAACAAGGTCAGATACGATAAGATTAAGCCAACAAACCACCAATCTTTTTTCTCAATTCGATAATAAAACCAACCTGCGACACTTAATAAAAAAGCAGTTGGAATTTCTGAGTAGTTTCTAAATGATAATTGAATCCATAAGGGCTGTGTTGCCATCAAAACAAAAGCAACTAAGGGCATTTTAAAAGAAAGTTGTTCTGCAATTTTGTATGTAAAAAATGCTGTAAATGCGGAAAAAATAGCATTTAAACTCAATACACCAAACGGTCCTGCAAAAGAAGGAATCACATAAATGAGTTTATAGCCCGGTTTAGCCCAGTTCCCTAAAATACTATTAGGATTAAACCAAAATGTTCGCATATTAATAAAATGTGCCGCTTCATCGTGTTGATAAAATCCATCAGAGAAAAATGAATAAACGATATACGTAATGGCCGTTATTGTTGTAACCAAATAAAGCTGAGTGAGAGATAAACTAAGATTTGGAAAAACGGTTTCGATTTTGCTTTTTTTTGACATGTTCAACATCACTTTGTTCAAATTTCATTGAAAATATACTACTTAATTCGTTTATCAAGAATGAAATCGTTTTATTTCAGGTTACCCATCAAATATATTTAGCTTTTTCTTGCTTCCATCATTTGCAAAGACACTCCAATTACTCCTGCATATTTAAACAATGCTGCTTCTTTTACTTCTGTCTTTATATCAATGAATGGAATTACTTTATCGGCTTTATGGCAAACCTCTCCACAAAGAATAAATAAATCAGGATTAAATAACTCTTCGTAATGATTTAAAACTAACTGAATTCGTTTTGCCCAGGTTCTTCGTTTAATCCCTTCTTTTTTTCGAACTCTATTAGAAGCTCTTTCATTTGCTCTGATTCCTTGAATTTGTATCAAACCCAATTCACTATTAGGAAACAAGGTTTTTTGATAAAAAATACTCGAAGAAATGATTGAGCCAACGCTCAAAACTATCGTTTTCCCTTTTGCATCAACTCCTGCGCCCTGCTTCATTTCGGCATAAGCAGCCGCATCGTTTCCATTACAAACAAAGGTATCTAAATCTGTTAACTCCTTAACCATAAGTTGTAAATCTGCTTTTTCCCAAATTGAATCCAAAAAAGGGGGCTGTAAAATAATTCCATTCTCAACAGGTCCTGGAAACCCAAAAGCCAGATTTCCTTTCCATTTGAATAATTTTACCAGTTCATGAATTCGACTTAAAAGTTTACTTGGTGAGTGATCTGCAATGGGCAAAGAGATAAAATGTGCCTTAATTAATTCCCCACGCTCAGTATCGACTATTCCAGCTCTAAGTTCATCTCCTGTATATTCAATACCTAGTACCTGCATAGCAATGTTAATTAATCTTTTTTTGATGAAATTAAGTTTGTACAAAAATAGGTTTTTTTAAAGAAAGGATTTGAAATTTATACACACTGAATTGATAAATAAGTACAACTTAAACCATCAAAGCCTCACTCTACAATTACTCTAACATGCAAAAAAATAAGGGATTATTTTTGTTGGCTTGCAACATTCATCAGTTACCAGTTAGTTTCATTTTAGACATTAGAAACGAACTTAAATAGTATCAATAAGTCAAATTCGATTTAAACACATCGAAGAGTCACAAAAGACTATTTCTTGTAGGTCAATTAGACTAAGAATTGTGAGTATCCGTGTCAAAAAACCAATCATTTTTTAACTTCGAAGATGATGAGACCACTCCGAAAAGTAGTTTTAAGCAAACTATTTACGCATTTTACTTTATTTGAAAAGGAAAAATATAACAATATCGACTAATCGTAACAGACTCAATTGATTTAAAGCATAATGTTAAAGCAAGTTATAAAACTACGTCTCAAGAGATTTTATCAACATGAATTCGAGTGCCTTTAGATGTGCTAGAATTCAATAAAATCGAATCTTTAGATTTAATTCTAAACCCTTTCCAACCACAGCTTCTACAATAAAAGCGTCTTAGTGGTAATATAGGGCGTACTGTTTTTTGCCAATTACGCGATTTCACACGCACTAAAGGTGAATCACAATTTGGACAAGACGTTGATGCTAGTGTTTTACTAGAACGTAATCGATAGACAATTCTCCATACTATTAATAGAATAAAAAGAATTGTACCAATTATTGCAGCTAAAAGTTTTTTTCCAGAATCACTCGTTATCAATTCATGTAAAAAATTTGTTAACTGATTCATTGTTTCAGAAACTCGATTAACAATTTGAGCAAACCCCTCATTTGCGGTTCTCAAATTCATTACATAAATAACCCCAACTAAAATAAGGGCAAGAAGAGTTCCCTCGAAGTACCAGGATTTATAAAACTTTCTGAACAATACTTTCATAAGATATGAGGCTAAATGAAATGATAGCCAAAGTTAAAGTTTTTTAGTATTTTTTGAGTTCCTAAAATAAACGGATAAATCGATTTTAACAATTCTGCTAATGAAAAACCTTTTTACTTCTGAATCTGTATCTGAAGGGCACCCAGACAAAGTTGCCGACCAGATTTCTGATGCCATTCTAGATGCCATGTTGGCTTCAGATCCTCATTCACGTGTAGCTGTTGAAACGCTTGTAACTACAGGTTTAGCTGTTGTTTCGGGTGAAGTTACAACAAATGCTTATGTCGACGTTCAAGAAATCGTTCGTCAAGTTATTCGTGAAATTGGATATACGAAGGCAAGTTACCGTTTTGATGCTGATTCTTGTGGAGTTATGGTTTCTATTCATCAACAAAGTGCTGATATAGCTCAAGGTGTTGATTCTGATGACACTAAAGAACAAGGTGCTGGTGACCAAGGTATGATGTTCGGTTATGCTTGTAAAGAGACCGAAAATTACATGCCAATGTCTATTCAATTCTCACATAATTTATTGCGCGAATTAGCACGCATTCGTAAACACACTGAATTAATGCCTTATTTGGGCCCTGATGCAAAAAGTCAGGTTACGATTGAGTATGATGATAATGGAGCACCATTTCGTATCGATACTATCGTAATTTCTACTCAGCATGATGCAGGTGTTTCTCAAGAAAAAATTAAAGCAGATATCAAAAAACATGTTTTAGCAACCGTTTTACCTGCTGAAATGATGGATGATGATACCATTCTTCACGTAAATCCAACTGGAAATTTTGTTATTGGTGGTCCTCATGGCGATACCGGCTTAACAGGTCGTAAAATTATTGTTGATACTTATGGTGGACACGGCGCTCACGGCGGTGGAGCTTTCTCTGGCAAAGATCCATCAAAAGTGGATAGAAGTGCTGCTTATGCTGCTCGTCATATTGCTAAAAACTTAGTTGCAGCTGGTTTAGCTGAACGGGCTTTAGTTCAATTAGCGTATGCAATTGGTGTTGCTCAACCCGTTTCAATTAATGTGAATAGCTATGGAACAGGAAGCAAAACAGATAACGAATTATCAGAAATCGTTGCTAAACTATTCGATTGTCGCCCAAAAGCAATTGTAGATCGATTTGACTTAAAACGCCCCATATATCGCAATTCGGCAGCTTATGGACATTTTGGCCGCGACGAATTCCCATGGGAACGTCTCGATTTTGTTGATGTACTAAAAGCAGAAGCATAATTGCTTGCTCAACTTTCTAGCTTAACTTTGCCAAAGTCCTAGACTTTGGCAAAGTTAACAATGTCAGAGTTCCCAACTCTGACATTGTTAACTTACCTAATTATCTTTTTTATACTTCACATGCAGAGCATCAGCCACATTTTGCGGCACAAAATGTTTGAGTTCCCCGCCCCAATAAGCAACTTCTCTTACCATAGTTGCAGATACAAACGTCAATTCTTCATTTGGCATTAAAAAAACCGTATCAACTTTATTATTAAGTCTTCTATTCATTAAAGCCATTCGAAATTCATATTCAAAATCTGAAATTTGCCGAACGCCTCTAATCAAGGTAAATACTTGTTTTTTCTCGCAATAATTTACGAGTAAACCTGTAAACTGATCTACTTCTACTTTCCCCACCCACTCTTTATCTGCAATACATTCCTTAATTAATTTCAGACGCTCTTCAATTTCAAATACATATTTCTTTTGTGTGTTGATAGCAACAGTTAAAATAACCTTGTCGAACATTTCGGTAGCTCTTTGTAAAATATCTAAGTGTCCATACGTAATTGGATCGAATGAACCCGGATAAATGGCTGATGCTGGCATATTTTACTCCTCTGTTACTTCTTCTGTGTTCACTTCATGTGCAAGAAAAATACTTACAACAGTTCTCCCATAAGGTTTGGCAAAAACACAATGGGAATGTGAAGAAAAATCGTGCCTAGCATCGTGTTCTAAAATAAACCAGCCTTCTTCAATTAACCATCCATTGCTTACAACAGCAGTAACCAATTCTGCCATATACGGATAATCGTATGGCGGATCTGCAAAAACAATATCATAAGATGTCGCAAATCCGTTGACAAATCCCCAAACATCAGCTGTTATTACTTTTATTAGTTCTTGAACTCCAAAATTCTTGGCGTTAGACTCAATTGCTAGCGCACATTTTTTATTGTTCTCGATACATAAAGCTTTTTTAGCACCTCTTGAGATGGCTTCAAAAGCTAAGTTTCCAGAACCAGAAAATAAATCAAGAACTACGGCATCTTCTATTCCTTTTCTAACTTCAAGAATATTGAACACACTTTCTTTTGTTCTATCGGTTGTTGGCCGAGTTTCGACCCCTTTGGGTAAAACAATTTTTCTACTTTTCAATTTTCCAGTTATGATGCGCATATATTACAGAAATAGGTTAAACAGAAATATAGGAAGGATAAACCTGTTTGTTTTAGCTTTTTTTGAGTGGCATACAATCCCAATTATTTTTCACAAACTACAGATTTTTACATCTCCAGCGCCAGCGTCTTATCTCTAGCGCCAGCGTCCGCTGGTGAAATAAATAGAATAAGCGTCCGCTTACATCAACAAAACACAAATTACTAAATAGAGATTCCTTCAGCTAAAACACAAAACGTAAAATCTCTCTTTTACCAAGAACCCCAAATACGAAGACGAATGAATTTTAAGCGCTAGAGAGATTTCAAGATTCATTCAACTCAAATTAATCTTTAGGCAACAAATATCAAGATTATTTCAAAACACTAAAGTAAAGAAAGCAATATAGCTGGGAATGCCGCTTCTAAATTAAATCCATACGTTTGTTCATCTGCAGTAACACCAATATCGGTAAGTGTTTCAAAACGATGTATATGAGCAGATTGATCTAAATTTGAACGAATAATTTGAATAAGATTTTCAACATTTGCACCAAACATATACACATTCTCATACATGCCGTTCAGCCATTTCAAATTGTTAGCATAATACAACCATAAATAGGGTAGGTCTTCGGCATCATCATAAGCAATGTTTGTTGCACCCCTTAATTTACCTAATAAATACGCTGAAATAGATATCAAACCAGGAATAGAATGAATCATCATAAATGAACCTTTATCATTATGATGATGTAACCATAATTCACCAAGCTCAAAAGAACTAATATATTCTGCTTCATGAACATGTTCTGATAATCGTTCGTAACTCCTAACGATGCCCCGTTTTCGAATACAGGCAAATTTGTATTCCCGATTACTCAAATCAATCCAACTAATAGATTGTTCGGAACGTGGAATACCTTTCATTATAATAGAAAGATGCGCCTCGCGTTCATCAGGAGTGTCAAAAACTAATTTGGGTAAACTTGTCCAACATTCATGATCGGGAACGGTTGCCACACGAATTTTTTTAACCCCGTATTCTTTTTTTAAACGACCCAATAATCCATAAACAGATGGAAATGTTTCTGGGTCTTGAGTACGAATACTCTTCCCTATATTGAAACTAAAATCAAAACACCCAATGTGATCAACACGATTGGGTGTTTTACTATTTTTTATACAATAATAAAGTTGCTTAGACGAAAAACAAAGACCGAGAGTGGATGACTCTTGCATATTGCTTTGTATTATTGCCAACTTGGAGCGTTAAGAAGGGTTGTTTTCTCTAAAGAACCAATTTTATCATCCGTATCAGCATCTCTTAACAAATAAATATTTGGTCTTATCGTATCATTTAAGGTGTATTCAAACTTTTGATTTGATTTTGGAGACATTACCAATTTATCAAAAGAAAACGGTTCTTTAACAAAACTTAAACCATAAAGACTGTCACCATTTGCCATAATCACTGAATCTCTTTTCAAGAAAGCTACAAGTGAATCAATTTCTTTGGGGAATTTGTCGTTTTTATTTCTGTAATAAATAAGAGCATCACGAACATGAGTCATACGCAAGCGAACACGTTCAATCATAGCTTTACGAGCCATTTCAGCCTTGTAAGGTGTTGTTATTGCATCATAAAGCATATACGCTAGCGCAATGATAACGACGAACAGAACTACACTAATAATATTATTCTTTTTTTCAATTTCCATTTTTCAACCACATTGTTAAACTGTTGATCTCTTTTAAAATTTTGAACAAAACCGAAATCATACCTAATGTTATGGGCTTCTTGATAAGCTGTTTTGTTCAGAACGTTAATATAAAACATTCGGTGTAAATGATACACAAATATGGTAAAAAAATCAGCCTTAGACTACTTTTTTACTAAATGAAGTACACTTTCACTGAGCTGATCTAAACCTTTTGTTCAATATCGTTCATATTTTGCCAAAACACTATTGTCAAATAGTGTGTTTAGACTCCATTTTTCTGAAAAACGCAATTCCATTTCTTCATTTGATACCGAAAATGGCGGTCCTGCCATTTTTTCTTGATCATAAAAAAAAGTGTGAATCAACATATTTGTTCCAGAAATAGTAGCCTGATTTATTTTAGCTATGTATTTCAGGCGGAGTTCTGTTGGCAAGGCAACTATACAAGCTCGATCATAAACAAACTGACATTCGGAAATCACTTTATCTGGAAACTTGAAAAAATCGCCACACCATAATTCTAGATTTTCAGACGAATAAATGGTAAATCCATGACTTTTTTTAAGTTCAAAAGGAATTTCTTGTTTCAGAAAAAACGATTCACAAGCTAAAGGGATAGCTTCAACTCCAACAACTTCGTAACCCTGATTTCGCAACCAAATTAAATCTTTTGTTTTACCACACAAAGGAACTAAAACTTTTTTTGTGTTTTCTGGAATAGCAATTGGCGCATACTCCAATAAATAAGCATTTATTTCGGGATTATGGAAGCCAATATTATTTTTTTGCCAACGGGATTCCCAATAACTGATTTGCATTTTTGTATCTTTTGGTTATGAAAAGCAAAAATACAATATATCACATTACCACTGTTCAGGAGTGGGAAATTTATCAGTTAACCGGTGAAATTGCTCCAGATAGTTTATTTACCGAAGGCTTTATTCATTGTTCACGCGCTGAACAAGTTCCTGATACCATAGAGCGTTTTTTTAGTGAAGTTGATGAAATCATGATTCTTGAATTAGATCGTGATGCCTTAGGCAATTCCGTAAAAGATGAAGAATCTAGCGATCATGGCGTTTTTCCACATATTTATCGCGCTGTAGATATTTCCGAAATTGTCGCTTCTCACAAACAAAGCGTCTAATTCGCTTAATTCTGTTTTAAAATTTTTCACTCATGTCTACTCACCAAGTTTTTCCTCACATTAAACGTTGCGCTGAAATCCCTTCCTTTTCTTCTTATGAAGAGCGCTTGCATCCGTATATCGAATCGGTTGTAAAATTTATTCCTGATGCTCGTTTGGAGAAAATTCCTGTAAATAATCTAGTTGTTCATATTCCTGGAAAAAAGGCAGACAAAACAGTTGTGTTGACCGCGCATTTAGATAAAATTGATCATTGGGGATCTGAAGCACCGGCAACGTTACCTTTTTCCGAAACCAAAGAAGAAATTGAAGGTCAATTAGATGACACGGTTGGACTAGGAATTTGTCTAGCGATAATGGAATTAGCTGCTCAGTCTGATTATCCGAATTTGGTGATTCTTTTTTCTGAAATGGAAGAAAGCAAAGGCATGAAAGAACATCCCGAACGCCTAAAAAACAAAGGCAGAAGCTTAGCGCACGGACAAGGCGCCGATGAACTTTCACGCTATATTATTGAAGAAGGCATAGAAACCGAAGCGATTATCACGATTGATACCACGCCATTATTTAAAGGAAAATCTGGAATTGCGATGTACAGCAATTGGTGGGAAATGTACAAGCAAACGCCAACAGACGGAGAAGTGCAAATAACCGAAAAAGTTTCGAAAGCACTACTCAACATAAATCCTGAAATGACAGTCGCCAACAATACCAACGACTACATGATATACGGGCGCATTGTGAATAGAAATTCCTTAAATCCAGTAGCGTCCATAGCTTTGGAGCCAGCCATCTATCCCTATCATCAAATTGGCGAACGCGTATTTAAACAAGACGTTTTAGGAATTCTCGATTTGCTTGATGCGTATTTGAAAAGCGTTTAAACTTGGCGAATTTTAAATTTTGAATGCTTAATGTTGAATTAAGCGGTTTTCTTTGATGGGTAAATCTCAATGCATCGAACGCCATTCCCCCTTAATCTGAAAAGTAGAGTATGAAACACATTTTTTAGAGAAAAATAAATAAGCTAAGTTTAATTAAAAGCAAATCTGGTTAATATGTGTTATTAATTCTAAAATTTCGACTTTCTGACTTCACCGTATTATTTTATCTATTAAACCTTAAACAAAGCTCACTATAATAACCACGCTTATATTAATCACTAAGATTAATTTTTTATTTATTTATTTTGATAAATAGTGTTTATATTTTGTCAATTATTGACAAGTCAGAATAAGCAAGTCGCATGAAGACCAATTTTGGAGAATATATTAGAAAACTAAGAACAGAGAGCGGAATGACTCTAACACAGTTGGCTGCAAAACTAGAATTAGATTCTGCGAATTTGAGTAAAATCGAAACTGGTAAAAGGGAGTTTGACGAGAAACGACTTGTCAAACTTGCAATTATTTTTAATCTCAAACAGGATGACATAAAAACTGAATTCTTTAGTGACTTATTTGCAAAAAAGATTTATGAAAATAATTGCTCAATTGAAACTTTGATGGTTGCCGAGGAAAAAGTAAACTACTTAAAAAATAAGAACGCAAAACAATTAGAAATAAAGTTTAATACGAATGAGTAATGTAAATCCAATTGTTATAGATTTGTTTTGCGGCTGTGGAGGACTTTCGTTTGGCTTTATCGAAGCTGGTTATGATGTTGTACTTGGAATTGACCATTGGCAGGATGCGATAAAAACCTTTGAATTCAATCACAGAGGTTCAAAAGGATTAGTTGCTGACTTGTTTAATGAAACACCAAATGATATATGTAAAAAGACAGGAATTGCAAAAGCTGATATAATCATTGGCGGACCACCTTGTCAAGGTTTCTCTATTGCTGGAAAAAGAATTGTAGTTGACGAAAGAAACAAGCTCTATAAATCATTTGTGAGTTTTGTGGAGTTTTATAAACCGCAAGTTTTCCTAATGGAAAACGTACCAAACATTGTTTCAATGGGCAAAGGTGTTGTTAAAGACACCATCATTGAAGATTTTGAAAAATTGGGTTACAGTATAGTTTATAAAGTGCTTTTAGCTTCTGAATTTGGCGTTCCCCAAAACAGAAGAAGAGCCTTTTTTATAGGAACAAAAGGAAAAGAAAATTTCAAATTTCCTGAAAATAAAAACCCTGAATTTGTTTCATCAAGTGAAGCCATTTCAGATTTACCTGAAAAATCAATTGCAGACGGTGCAAAATATCCTTTAAAAATAAAATCCGAATATCAAGAAAAAATTCGAGAAGGCTCAATAGGTTTGTTCAATCACGAAATCACAAATCATAACGACCAGACGATTGAAATCATTTCAATGGTTCCTGATGGCGGTAATTACAAAAACTTACCCGAATATCTTCACAAAACAAGAAATGTAAATATTGCTTGGACTAGGCTAAACAGCAAAAAGCCAAGTTTCACAATAGACACAGGGCACAGACATCATTTTCATTACAAATTTAACCGTGTGCCAACAGTGAGGGAAAGTGCAAGAATTCAATCATTTCCTGACACTTTTATTTTTTTAGGAAGCAAAACAAGTCAATATAAACAAGTTGGTAACGCTGTTCCTCCCCTATTGGCAGAGGTATTGGCCAATTCATTGAAAAAATATTTATGAGTAAACAACAGAAATATAAAATTTCTGAAGAATACTTTTTTCGTTTGCATCACTTAAGACCACGTTTTAAAAATGATGTGGAAGAAGTTTTACTTTATGTGGCAACTTCAATTTCAGAAATGGAAGTATTGCCCGAAAAAGAGTTTAAAGCCGTTTTAAACAATGTGCTTTTTGACTTTAAGAAAAATGCTTCTTCGACACAAAAAACGATTGACAATTGGAGAACTGAAATATCAGCCCTTTTTGCTTTTATTCAAGAAGAAGATAAACATCTTCAACCAAGTAAAATGGCTATCAGACTTGCCAACAATCAATATTTAGACGAGTTTTTTAACTATTTCCTATACTCTTTCCAATATCCGGGCGGACATATTAAATCTCACAATATTATCAAGCAAATTGAAGTAGGTGTAAAATTTAAACCTTGTAATTTCATTTTGCAGTTATTAATTGAAGGCGAGAAACTCACTGGTAAATCATATAGCGTTACGGCAGAAGAATTAACTCAATGTGCATACTTTGATTTAAGAGTTACACGAGACGGTAAACATCCAAAAGATGTTGCTAAAATGATTCTCAAACACAGAGCCGATAAAATTGAATATGACCACCTTTATGACCAATTAAGAAACGAAAAAACGGGAGCATACCCCTCAAATGGTGATGTTTGCAGATATGCAGGTGACATTTTGGATTATATGGTTTTAGCAAACCTTTTGCAACACAAAGGAACTGGTTATTACTATTATTTAAATACTGAAAACAAAGAAGCTATTGATTATCATTTAAAGAAAGCCGTTTGGTTTAATCAATATGACAGATTTTATGCTCAACAAGAAATTACAAATCCTGAAATTTCAGCAGTGGAAGAAGCTTGGTTTTCTTTTGTCAATCAGTTTGATGGTATTGAAGCCTTCGCCCCACAACTTGACCAAGCAGTACAAGAAAATATTTCAACTTTAATTCAAGAATATTGTTCTCGAATGACTGGCGATAGAAAAGTGCCTACTAAAATCATTGGAGATTATGGAGAGAGTTTGATTTTGGCTCACGAATATATAAGAACTAAAGACAAATCAAACAGGCAACACTTGATAAATAAAATCCCTACTCCGCTAGGGGTTGGCTACGATATTCAAAGCGTTGAATTAGAAAAAAAGAAACGCTATATCGAAGTAAAAACAACAAAATCACGAAAAGCCATTAACAACAATCGCTTTAAACTTACACCAAACGAATGGGACACAGCCGAAACATTGGGTGATAATTATTTCATTTATTACTTGGTAGTAAATGACAAAACCAAAAATGTATTTATGATTCAAAACCCTGTTAAACAATTTGAACAAGGAAATTTGAAAGTAGATAAAAATTTAGTTGTTGAATTTTCTAATACATCGGGACAATGGGAAGATCTATTAGAAATAAGAAACTGAAAGTAACTTCATTATTCTGCGGTTGCGGAGGAATGGATTTAGGAATTCAAGGAGACTTTAATTTCCTTGGAAAACACTTTGCTGAATTGCCTTTTCAAGTTGTATATGCAGCCGACAATGACAGCTATGCAACAGCAATCTATAACAGTAATTTTGAACATAAATGTGAAATAATGGATGTTCGAGATATTGTGCCGAGTGAAATTCCTGACCATGATATTTTACTTGGGGGGTTTCCTTGTCAATCATTTTCAATAAGTGCGCAAAACCCCCCACGCCTTGGCTATAAAGACGAAAGAGGCAAACTTTTTTTTGAAATGGTTAATGTTTTGAAGGAAAAACAACCTCGTTTTTTCATAGGCGAAAATGTCAAGGGGCTTTTGTCTGCTAACAAAGGAAAAGCTTTTCCAATGATTGTAAATGAGTTCAAAAATGCTGGTTATTATATTCAGTATAAATTGCTTAATGCATCTGAATTTGGTGTTCCTCAAAAAAGAGAACGAGTTTTTATAATTGGGTTCCGAGAATTTGAAGACTATTTCAATTTTCGCTTTCCTCAACCAATTACTCTAAAAGATGCAAAAGTTAAACTCAAGCAAGTAATTGATCCATTAGCGAATCAAGACGAAAAATGGTTTTTCAGTCAACGAGCAGTTGACGGAATGCTTCGTGTTCGTGAAAAAATGAATAAAGGAAGAGTTCAAGACCTCAATCAGCCTTGCAACACCATAAGTTCTCATTTATCTAAAGTAAGTTTGAATGGAACAGATCCAGTTTTAATGTTTGAAGGAAAATATAGAAGATTCACACCGAGAGAAGCAGCAAACATTCAATCATTCCCTGAATCTTTCAAATTAGATACGGTTTCAGAAAATAGACAATATCGTGCCATTGGAAACGCCGTTCCGCCAGTCTTGATGTGGCATGTTGCAATTACACTAGCAAATTGTTGCTTAACTGATGAGAGAAAAGAAGAAGTATTGAACCAAATATTATTAAGCAATTAATTTATTTGATTAAGCACAACAGATATCCAAACAAGCTGGAGCAACATGTTATTATCCTTCTGCTTAAAGTTTTAAAAAACTATTTTCAACACATGAAATAGCTTCTAACACAACTTCACTAAGCTATCATTTCTCCTTCAATAAGTTCAAAATCCAAAAAATCAAACCCAGGCGAAACCGCACACCAAACTAAAATATATTCCCCAGTAGAATAAGCACGTTGCCACTGATTCGATTTTACCAAAGCTTGGGGTAAAAATCCGCCTTCCAAATTCGTTCTCATCAAAATTTCTTCGAGTTCTTCCGTTTCTTCGTTTTTTAATTCATTTACCAATGGCGCACATGAATAAAAATGCCAGATTTCAGCAGAATTTACTTTGTGCCAATGCGTTTTAACTCACTGATGAATCATGAAATAGATGGCTGTCCCAATTACGCGTTCGCTTCCATTTATTCTTGTGAAAGTTTCTTCAGAGCGCCAGGTTTCGCGGTACCAACCACCTTCAGGATGTGGTTTTAAATCTATGAGTTGAATCAATTTCTTTATCATAACATATTGTTTTTTCATTTGAATACGCTTTTTAACATGTCAAACTATGGTAAAGTTTAAAACTTTGCCATAGTTTCCACAAATGTACCGCGTTCAGATCCAAAATTTTGAAGGACCACTCGATTTATTACTGTTTTTTATTAAACGAGATGAATTGGATATCTATAATATCCCGATAAATTACATTACAGCTCAATTTTTAGAATATATTCACTTTTTAGACGAATTAGATCTTCAAGTTGCTTCTGAATTCATTTATATGGCTTCGCTATTAATGTCAATTAAAGCCAAAATGATGATTCCGACCGAAAAAACAGAAGATGAGTTTGAACCGGAAGAAGATCCTCGTTATGAACTTATGCAAGCTTTGTTAGAATTTAAACGCTACAAAGAAGTGGGAACTGAATTACAGATTCTTGACAATAAAGCTCAAAAAAAATACCGAAGAGGTAACTTCGAACCTGATTTATTAGAAGCAGAAGCAGACAGCGGAGAACTTTTGCGACCAATTACCCTCGTTGATTTAATGACCGCATTTAAACATCTTCTACTTCAGAAAGCAAAAAAACCAATTACACACAAAATTGAACAGTTTGAAACCAATATTGAAAAACAAATGCTCTTTATTGCCGAAAAATTAAGAGCTTCAAAACGACTATCCTTTGTCGAAATTTGTAAACATGTTGAATCTAGACTTACTATTGTTGTCACTTTTTTAGCTGTTCTAGAACTGATAAAAGAACAAAAATTAGTTTTATTTATTGGCGATACTCCCATAGATTTCTACCTAGAACTCAGCGCCGAAGACATTAAATTAGATTTTGAAATCGATTCTTATCAATAAACAATCCAAATATAAAGCATGAAAAAACTTCTATTACTTTCTGCTGTGATCGCTTTTATCGGCTGTTCACAAACGCAACCCATGGAAACTAAACCTACAAATGCCCTAGATTACATTTCAGGTATCGATTCCACTTATTTGTACAAACATCTTTCTGTAATTGCTCACGATTCACTTGAAGGTAGAGACACAGGCTCAAAAGGACAAGAAAAAGCTGCGACCTATATTATTGATCAATACAAACGCCTTGGTGTTAAAGGAGGAATGGGAGATGGCTCTTATCTTCAACCTGTTGAATTAAACACTAGCAAATTAAACTCCGTTTCTTTCAAGATTTCTATTACTGAGCGAACCGAAGAAAAAGGCGATAAAGGTAAAATCATGATTAACGAAGAAGTTAAAGTGATGGAATCTATGCTTACTGCCGATTCAACTCCAGATATTTTACAAATCTACGGTGGTGAAAATTCTTTTACTGCTGATGTTATTTTCGGCGGAATCGGTGTTACAGACGAAGTTCGTGGCGTTATACCTTTCGAAGGTGTTGACGTTAAAGACAAATGGGTTTTAGTATTTATGGAAATTCCTTCAGTAGTTGACGGCGATACAGTACTTAGCCCAGGTTTGAATAACAGTTCTCGTTATCGTGAAATCATTTTAGGCTTAGGCGCTAAAGGATTACTCATGATTCCTGAAACTGAAACTCGTTTTATGAAAAATGTAGATAATGCAAAAGCTTCTATCGGTAAAACAAGTGGACTACGCCTAGCTTATTTGGATGATGGAAAAGAAGGTTTAAGTTTCTCTTATTGTTTAATCAATCCAAATACAGCAACTAAATTGTTGAGCTTGGCTGATACAACAGCATTAAAAGAGAAATTCACTGAAATATCAAAAAATCTTAATGAATTTAAAGCGACTCCACTTTCTGCAACCATTGAAATTAAAAACGATTCTAAACCAGAAGTGGTTGTTTCAAATAATATTGTTGCTGTAATTGAGGGCTCCGATCCTGTTTTGAAAAACGAATATGTCGTTGTAAGTGCACACTACGATCACATTGGCGTTGGAACTGCTGATAAAAACGGAGACAAAATTTACAATGGTGCTGATGACGATGGTTCTGGCTCAGTGGGAATCCTTTCTGTTGCTGAAACCTTGACTAATGCTAAAAATGCCGGATTTGGTCCAAAACGAGGTGTCATTATTTTACATGTAACGGGTGAAGAAAAAGGTCTTTTAGGTTCCCGTTTCTACTCTGACCACCCAACCGTTCCTGTTGAAAACATTATTGCAAATATCAATGTGGATATGATTGGCCGTATTGATGATGATTATGTAAAAAAAGGCGAAAAAAACTACATTTACATTATTGGCGGAAGCATTATTTCTTCAGCAATGGATAGTCTTTTAACTAGTGCCAATGCTAAATCAACAAAACTAAATTTAGATATGAAATACAATGACTTGAATGATAGAAACCAGTTTTATCGCCGTTCTGATCATTGGAATTTCGGTCGTCTTGGTATTCCATTTTCATTTTTCTTTAATGGAACACATCCTGAATATCACCGCCCAGGAGATGAAATTTCAAAAATTGTTTTTGATGAATATGCACGTCGTACTCAGTTAGTTTACGCTTATACTATCGAATTAGCCAATATGAACGGAAGACCAATCGTGGATAATCAAGAGTTTATCAATAAAACAAAAGCTAATCCTAGATAAGAAAAGAACTTTCTAGTTTCATACAAGCCTTACCTTATTTATTTTGGTAAGGCTTTTTTTATGTCAATCTTCTAAAGCATCATTATCAATCCAGTCTTTCAGTAATTGGATTTGCACATCACTTAGTCTAGGAAAACCTATTGGCATTTGAGAAACGCCATTAATTGAGCCACTTAAAACGTGTATTAATGGACTTTCATCAGAATTTCTTGGAATAATGGTTCTTCCCAATTTTGTACCAACACTTTCCAAGGTTCTCGAATACCAATCAAGACGAACATTTCCTGCATTTCCCCCAACATGACAACCACTTCCGGCACAAGAAGCATTAAAAATGGGCTGAATTTCACGTTGATAAAACGTTCTTTGCTCTTCCTCTGATGTGACATCGGAACTTCCAAAACGACCTGTGCAGGAAATAATTTGAAAGACACTTAAGCATAAAAAAAGGGTTTTTGAAAAGGACATAACACAACACAAATAAAGAGAATCTGTTCCAAACAAGATGGACGGTTTAATGTTGAAAAGAGTTGGTTAATGTGTTTCAAACCTTAGTTAATCCGCAATGTTTCTTTAATAGCGTATTTTCCGAATAATTTTTGATTGGATTTTTGTTCTTTCTACGAATTAAACTGACTTAACACGCTTATTTCAATTTGGAAACCGCTAATTCAATATCACTTCCACTTGGTTGCTGATATATTTCTAACTCAAAGAATGTTGCTGCTGCTAATAAATGATCGAATAAATCTGATTGAATTTCTTCGTACTCTGCCCAAACAGTTGTTGTTGTAAAACAATAGACTTCAATTGGAATTCCTCTGTCTTCAATGGGTAGTTGACGAACTAAAAGTGTCATTCCTTTGTTAATTTTTTTATTATTAATCAGATAAAACTCAATGTAGCGGCGGAAAACGCCAATATTTGTCATTCTTCTACCATTTATTAACACAGACGTATCAATGTTGTTTTTTTTATTATGCGTTTCAATTTCTTCTTGCTTTGAGCTCATAAACGAACTAATTAGTTGATATTTTTTTAGGCGTACACGAAAGTCTGGATCAACAAATTTTATGGTTCTAGTATTGATATGAAGTGCTCTTTTAATTCTACGTCCGCCACTTTCTTGCATTCCGCGCCAGTTTTTAAAACTGTCTGTAATAAAAAAATAGGTAGGAACAGTGGTAACGGTTTTATCCCAATTCCGAATTTTAACGGTGTTTAAATTAATGGCAATTACGTCACCATCAGCATTAAATTTGGGCATTTCTACCCAATCGCCCACACGAACCATATCGTTAGAAGCAATTTGAACACTTGCAACTAAGCCCAAAATAGTATCTTTGAAAATCAATAAAACAATGGCAGAAAGGGCACCAAAAGCACTTAAAAGATAGATAGGTGACTTATCCATGAGAATAGATAAAATCAAAATTCCCGCAGCAATGTAAAACACAATACGGAATAACTGAAAATAACTTTGTATGGGTTTGTCTTCGAATATTTTTGAATCCGCTAACAAATATTCAGTAGCTTTTAGAAAAGATAAAACGATTATGGTGCCTGTAACAACAAGATAAATGTCGGTTAATTTGAGCGCCATGGGCAATAAATATTCAAAATCGTGAAAAATTATTCCAGCAAATACACGAAATAAGACTGCGGGTACAATATGAGCTACATTATGAAATACGTTATGATCTGCAAGAGAATCATCCCATTTAAAACTTGTTTTTTTGAATAGCTTGTAAACTACACTAATGAAATAACGCCTTGTTAACCAAAAGAATAACATTGCCGCTAATGAAAAAAGGATAAGGATGCTTATAAGTCGGATATAAGGAATAATAGCGAGATTGATACCTGTATCAACTAAGAATTTTTCTAGAATTTTTTCGATTGTATTCATACCAAAAAGATAGGGAGTTTTTTAAATAACAATTCCCAATTAAAAGAAGCCTTTTAAAAATTGGGAAGATTCCACTTCTAGCGCTAGCGTCCGCTAGTGCAATAAAAAATAAAAGCTTCCGCTTTCAACAACTCAAAAAAACTAGATCTAATAATCTAACGAATCGTGTAGCTCGAGTAATTAGCAATTATCAATCCAATTAACCTTTTTATTATCTATAATATTCATTTATACTACAAAATCACTAAAAGGAAATAGAAATGAAACGAGTACTTGGAATTGGAGGCATTTTCTTTAAAACAGAAAATCCTGACGATACAAAAAATTGGTACAAAACACATCTTGGCTTACAAACAGACCGTTACGGAACAGCTTTCGAATGGAAACAAGCCGATTCGGAGGAAAAGGGATTTACTCAATGGAGTCCAATGGAAAAAAACACAGCCTATTTTGAGCCGAGCAAACAAGAGTTTATGGTCAATTACAGAGTTCAGAATTTGGAAAAATTGGTTGTAGAACTCAAAAAAGAAGGCGTGGTACTATGTGATGAAATTGAGACTTTTGAATATGGGAAATTTGTTCACATTTTGGATAACGAAAATAGAAAAATTGAATTATGGGAACCTAATGATTCGGTTTATCATCAATTAACCGTAGGTCGAACGAAATGAAAAAAATTTTATTTTTAGATATGGATGGCGTAATTGCAGATTTTGACCTAGGTGTGAAGTTACTTAATCCCGGGTTAGATACTAAAGCAGAACATTTAAGAGATTACGAAGAACGTTCTCGTCTTGTTGATGAGATTTGTGAAGCAAATCCTCTCATTTTCCACGATTTGCCTACCATTACAGATGCCATAGAATCAGTAAATCAGTTATTTCCTCTTTTTGATGTTTATTTTCTCTCCACACCAATGTGGAATGTGCCGGATTCTTATACCGGAAAACGTATTTGGCTTGAAAAACACTTTGGGGACTTGGCAAAGAAAAAACTAATTCTCGCTCATCGAAAAGATTTTGTAATGGGCGATTTTTTGGTAGACGACCGATATAAAAACGGCTCTGCTGCATTTAAAGGCGAATTTATTCATTTCGGTTCTTCAAGATTTCCTGATTGGGAACGAGTTTTGGAGTATTTGAAAAGCATCTCTACCTATTAACTTGAGTACAGAATAAGAAATAATAAGTTAAATTGATTAAAATTAAATTTCATCATTCCGTACAAAATCCGTTCGTTTGGAATCGCTGACTAATTTGAGTTTACATTTCTAGCGCAAGCGTCCGCTTGTGCCGTTGCGTCCGCTCGTGCTTCTTAAGCCAATTGACGTTCCTATTGTTTATTCTGGGTTTTGATTAAAATTATTCTATTAATCCTTAACCCGAACTCAGTTTACCAATTAATAACTCACTTAATTCAAAAATGGAAAAACCTAAATCTTACTGTGAAGCTGTAGCTCATTTAGAACCTACAAACCTACATAAAATCTATCACGATACAGCTTACGGCTTTCCAATTGAGCAGGATAATGAACTTTTCGAGCGCTTAGTTCTAGAAATTAATCAGGCAGGATTAAGTTGGACGACCATTCTGAATAAACAAGAGAACTTCAAAAAAGCGTATGATAATTTCGATATTGCCAAAGTTGCTGCTTACGACGAAAGTGATAAAATTCGGCTTCTTTCTGATGCAGGAATTATTCGAAATAAATTAAAAGTGAACGCTGCGATTCATAATGCTGGCGTAATTTTAGACTTGCAATCCGAATTTGGATCATTTAAAAACTGGTTAGACTTTAATCATCCTAAAACAAAAGAAGAATGGGTAAAACTCTTCAAAAAGACATTTAAGTTTACTGGTGGTGAAATTGTAAATGAGTTTTTAATGAGCACCGGCTATTTAAAAGGTTGCCATATCGAGACGTGTGAAATTCACCATAAGATTTTGAAATTACAGCCTAAATGGTTACTTCCAGAGAACAAGTAGAGATTTTCTGAACAATAATTGGCTACGATCATGAATCTCACTGTTATTTTTTTTTAGTATTCAACTTTTTCAAACCCTGTACTACATCATTACGAATTACAATATTAAACTCTTGAAGTAGTCTTGCAGATGGTTTAACCCTTTTCATTCTGTTTTTTTCACATTAATTTCTAGTACCTTCTGGCGAGAATTTACCCTTTAATTCCGTTTTTATTAACAACATTTAATAGACTATTCATTCCGTGAAACCAAAAATTCTTATTTCTCCACTCAGCCCAAGTATTTTTGAAATTGAAGAAATGGGTTTTGTTTCTTCCTTTTTAATAAACGGGTCAAAAAAATCGATTCTTATTGATTCCGGCTTTGGCATTTTAAATTATTCCGAAGTCTTGAAAGATATTGCTACCCACGAAATAGAAGTCGCAAATACACACATCCATCCTGATCATTCGAATGGAAACGGCTATTTCACACAAACCCTAATGAGTGAAACCGAATGGGAAAACCATGGGTTAAAATGGAATAAAGCCACTGAAAATATCAAAAATGGGAAATGGAATCCCAGCTCCATGTTTTCTTATTCAGAAATGGAAGATCATTTACCCGCCGATTTTAATGCTGCAACGTATAACGCATTTATTGCAAAAGGACTTCCTATCCCAACTCGATTCGTAAAAAATGGGGATTTTATCGATTTAGGGGATCGCCAATTAGAAATTATAGCGACCCCAGCACACACAACGGGAAGTATTAGTTTTCTTGATTCTGAGTCTGTTTTTTTATTTGGCGGTGATGCTTTTGCAAGATCAGGATTGTGGCTTTTGAACTTAAAATGCAGAGCAAGTTTAGAAGAACTATTCAAAACGTATGAACGACTAAATTCGATTTCAAAAAAAATAAAAGGAGTTTTTCCTGCTCACGGAAAAAAAAATTTGCCCCATTCTTTTCTTCAAGAAATCCATCAAAAAATGAATGAGATTCGAGATGGTTCATTAGAAGGAGTTTTTAAAAAACACAAAACTGGCGATTCTGTTTTCTTTGATTTTGGAGGATTTGGTCCAATGTTCCATGTTGATGATGTTAAAAACGCAGGCTTTAATTTTGTGAAGCCTTAAGAAATGCTGATTGATTTTACCCAAAGGCTACTGTTATGAATTAACATATCCTTGATTTTAAAGCGTCATAAAATTCCAAATCACTTTTTTGCTAAATTTCAGAGCAAACCGTTTTTTTTCCTCTTTAGGAGTATACATTTTAATCTTACAAGCAAATGAATCCAAAACTAGAAACTAAACTCTCCCTTTTGCCCAACATTGAAATGCTAAAAAAGATGCAAGAAATTCAAAGGGAGTCGGAGGGATTTCATGATGAGTTTATATCAACTCAAAGCTAAAAACTTGAATTTGAGTATATTAAACCAATCAAATTAAACCTTTTCTATCGAACACCTTCACGAAAATTAAAACCCTTAATTTATAACAAACTCAAAAGTTTTAACTTCATACTCTCCTATTTCTCAACTCATTAAAACTTTGCGATACCCAAATTTCCTACCATGTTCAACTATTATCAACTCATGTATATTCATTTATATACCGTGATTCCTTGTTTCATTATTGGTGGAATAATGAGGATCTTAGAAAAAGGAACGCCACTACATAAAGCATTGGGGCGTATTTACATGATTTTAATGCTTTTCACAGCAAGTGTTACTCTTTTTATGCCTGCTCATTTTGGACCAACACTTTTCAATCATTTTGGTTTGTTTCATACATTTAGTTTCCTAACCCTTTACTCCGTTCCTACAGCTTATATAGCCATTAAACAAAATGATGTGAAAAAACATCAGCGAAAAATGATTTTGTTATATGTTTTTGCCATTATTATTGCAGGTAGTTTTACCCTTGCACCAGGTCGTTATTTGCATTGGCTTCTTTTTTGATAAACTTGTTACATTGAATCAGTTTTACATCAATCTCAATAAAATTCAACTATCCGCTAAAATTATTTCATAGACACTATTGTTAAATTATGATTTTGAACCTTCTTTTTTTACTTCTAATAAATTTTGGATTATCCTCTTCCGATAGCATAAAGACCAAAACCATTTATTCAACTAAAACTCTGATTATTAATCAGTTAAGCGCGCATTCTTTTCAACATATTTCCTTTTTGGAGACCGAAAGTTTTGGTAAAGTTGAATGCAATGGGCTTATTGTAATAGATGCAAACGAAGCATTTATTTTTGATACTCCAACAACAGATTCTGTCTCAGCTGAATTAATAAATTGGATGCAAAACTCATTGAACTGTGAAATCAAAGGTGTAATTCCAACTCATTTTCATGATGATTGCCTAGGTGGATTAGAATCATTTCACCAAGTAAAAATACCTTCTTTTGCTTTTTTTAAAACCATCGAAAAGGCAAAATTGGAACACTTGCCCATTCCAAAACACAGTTTTGACGATTCAAAAGAGTTTGAGCTTGGCCAAACTAAACTTCTTGTTTCCTTTTTGGGTGAAGCGCATGCTATGGATAATATTGTTGGCTATTTCCAAAAAGATCAGATTTTATTTGGAGGATGTATGATAAAATCAGTCGGAGCTAGCAAAGGCTTTTTAGGTGACGCCAATGTCGGTGAATGGTCGAAAACAGTTTCTAAAGTAAAAGCGAAATTTAACAAAGCGAAAATTATAGTCCCAGGACATGGAACTGTAGGTGGACAAGAATTATTGGATTACACTATTTCATTATTTAAAGAATAATTAGATAACATTTTCTTAAAGTTTTTTGAGATTTATAGATTTATTCTGAACTCTTTTTAAAATTCTAAGTAAATTTTTAGGTGATATATTTATTCTTAACAAAACTATAAATTTGTTTTTTTACTATCATCTTTAATAGTCAAGATAGTTGAGTCTTCAATATTTATAAATACTATTCTTTTTGAAACCTGATTTAACTTTAGTTGAAACATTATCTTTTGAAGAGTCACAAAAAATGGCTTTGATGAATTTGTGGAATGCAGAATATCCCGCAAGCTTAGCGTATGCTGAATTAGCTGAATTTGAACAGTATTTGAATCATTTAATAAATCCAAAACACTTTTTACTACATGATGAACAGAATCAGATTAAAGCTTGGGCTTTTTCTTTTTTGAGAGAAGGAGCCATATGGTTTGCAATAATTTTAGCTCATGAAATTCAAAAACAAGGGTTTGGAAAACAACTTTTAGATACCCTAAAATCTGAAAACGAAGATCTGAATGGTTGGGTTGTTGATCACAATGCTACTTTAAAAGTTAATGGAGAAATTTATCTATCACCGTTAGCATTCTATGAAAAATCTGGGTTTAGCATAATTGATGGGCAACGAATTGAATTAGAAAAAATTTCTGCTGTTAAGATTCAATGGAAAAGAGATTTTGATAGCTTTTGATAATTATTAACTCTTGTGTAATTAGTATCATTTGAAAGTTTCACCGAAACTAATGCTTGAGCAAAACATAAGAAAATAATTGTGTATTATAATATTGTCCGTAAATTTGTCCGTAAACAAAAAACTGATCGTATTTATGGCAACAATTAACTTTTACCTCGACAAACCAGACAAAAAAGGCCTCGCACCTATTCATCTCAGGATTAATTGTAGCGGAACTCAAATAAAATTGGCTACTGGTCAAAAAATTGCACCAGAACAATTCGATAAAAAAAAGCAACGAGTTTCAAATTATGCGTTAGAATCAACTGAAATTAATCATTATCTAGACTTTTTAATGGCACGAGCAAACGAGCTCTTACATAATTCTAACAAAAAAACGTTTTCGCAGGAAGAAATAAAAGAAATACTAAACCAGCATATTGAAGGGTATAAAGAGAGTAATTCTATCAATATCGTTAAAGAGCAATTAAGCCTTTATGGCAAACCTTTCACTTTCGTTGATTTATTTGCCGGTGCAGGCGGGTTCAGTGAGGGTTTTTTACAAGCTGAAGTAAATAATAAGTTTTTCAACTTTATCGCAGCAAGTGATATCAATGAAAACTGTGAATTGACTCATATTGTCAGATATAATCATCAACTCGGTTTAAATGCTGAATTTTTAAGACAAGACATTACAGAACCGGATTTCATGGAAAACTTCCTTCAGAAAATTGGAGATAAAAAAATTGATGTTGTATGCGGCGGGCCTCCTTGTCAAAGTTTCAGCCTTGCTGGTAAACGAAAAAAATTCGACAAAAAAGATGATTTATTCTCTCATTATCTTGAAGTTATAAAGGTTTTAAAACCTAAATACTTTGTAATGGAAAACGTTAAAGGCATTTTAACTAAGGAAAATGGTAAAATAAAAGACTTAATTATTCAAGAAATAAATTCGATAGTAGACACTGAAGAAATTCCTGTTTTGGTTTCATTTATTCGAAAAATGAAATCTGACAAAAATAGTTTTCTTCTTGAATGTATTGTAAAACGAGTTGAAATTGAAAAGTTAAGAAATGCAGAAATTGAAATGGGGCGAGAAGAATTCATTCGTTTTGTTGATTCTCGATTTAAACAAATTACACCCAAAATAGCCGATTATAAAACAAGTAAAACAGACTCTAGAATTAATACAATAAGACATGGTTTTAATATTCTTGCTCGAACAAAGGAGTGGGAAAAACTTAAACGAGATATAATAAAAGAAAAAGACCATTGTAATATTGATGGGGATGCCTTTACTGACCATTTCACTACCTTTTTAACACAGATAAGTTCTGAAAGTACTATTTATCATATAGAAAATGCCTTCAATGAATTGAAAGTACCATCAATTCATAAAAAGGATTGTAATGATATAATTACTGCTCTAAAAATATATACAGCTTCGTTTGACGAAACAGTAGTAACTCTTTTAGACATCTCATCTGAAAATGAAAAAACTGAACTAGTGAAGATTTTAAATAGTATCAGGCTATACAAAATAGAAAAACCCTTTATTGCCAACGCTTCAAATTACGGGGTTCCTCAAAATCGTGAGCGAGTTCTTTTTATCGGCTGTAGAAAAGACCAAAAATTTATTTCTGAAATCCTACCAACTGTTACAGACGCAGAAAAAGTAACTGTATTTGAAGCTTTACATGATTTAGATTTTATAGGGAATAATCAAGAAGCTCATCATTATGAATCAGTTAATATTTCTAAGCAATTCAATGGGTCAGCTAATAAAATGATCAATCTTCTGAAAAAAAGATCAATTGATGGAAAAGAAAATGCTATATCGGGAAAATCGTATGCAGAATGGTCTAAAGAAGGACGACTAATTGAACGCTATAAACCTCAAACAAAGCCTATTTATGTTAAAAGTTTTGAAGCACTTAATAATGGCGAAAAATATTTTGATTTGCTAAACAATCATAAAACAAGTAACCAAAATGAGGATGTTGTTTCTAGGTTAAAAATAATTTTAGAAAATGGTGATTATAAAAAAGCACAATGTGAATTGGAAGAGTGTGGTTTAAGTTCTAATAAAAGAAACTATAATGTGCTAAAACCAGAAGAACAAAGCTCGACGATCATGACTATTCCTGACGATTATGTACATTATAACTCACCAAGGGCTTTAACTGTGCGAGAAATGGCAAGATTGCAATCCTTTGACGATTCATTTGTTTTTCAAGGAAAACGAACTACAGGTGGACGCGAACGAAAAAATACAGTTCCTCAATATACATTAGTTGGTAATGCAGTACCACCATTAATGGCTAAAGCAATTGGTTTGGAAATTCTGAAAAATATACAATGATGAATAAAACTGAATTTATTAAAATTTGTAAAGAGGCAAAAGCTGATATAATAGTTCAAAAGTATATAATTGAAAATGAAACTTACTTTTTTTCTAAAATAAAAATTGGTCAAGAATTTGATTTTAAGAAAGATATTGCAAACATACTAAATGTTCATATTAGAGACATCGTTATTGTTGGGTCTGGGAAATTAGGATTTAGCCTAAAGCCGGACAACTCTAACTCTGGATTATATCTATTCAAAGATTTTGATAACAATTCATCAAAAAAGTCTGACTTAGACATTGGAATTATTTCATCAGATTTGTTTGATAAAGAAATGAAAAATCTTTATGATTTCATGGGGTATCATAAAAGCATTTGGGACTCAAGAAGTTCCTTTGCTAAATATACTTTAAAAGGACGAATCGCTATTAGATTTTTACCAGACAATTTTAAACTTACTGACGAAATTAGAAAAGTAGTAGAAAAGTATAAAATGCTTTATGGCAGAGATATCAGTATAGAAATATATAAATCATGGCATTATTTCGAAACATATCAAAGAGAAAATATTAAAAATATTCAAGTTAATCTTATATTATAATTATCATGAAATTAAAAAGCTCAATACCGTCTAACAGTGTAAAACTCATTGACTTATATAACAAAATCGTTTCTGGAAATTTAATTACAGGCCCAGATTTTCAAAGAAAAAAATTAGTCTGGAAAAAGCAGCATAAATTTTCTTTCATTGAAACCATATTATTAAACTTCCCCTTTCCTGAAGTTTACATTGCTAGCGATGATTTGGATTTAAATGAACTAAAGACAAAAGAAATTGTTGTAGACGGACAACAACGATTGACTACAATAGTAGATTATATCCAAGAAAAAAATGATTTTAAAAACCAAAAACAAATTAAGTCGTTTGACGAGTTAGAAGACATTGAAAAAAAAGATTTTTAAACTATTCTATAACAGTAAAAGATTTAAAAGACCTTGGAAAAGAAAACATTATTGAGGTTTTTAAACGAATAAATAGTACCAATTATTCACTAAATTCAAATGAAGTGTTAAATGCTGAATATGGAGGAGGTGAGTTTGCTATTTTTTGTAAAATACTTGCAGATAAAAGCTACTCTCCATCTATACAAGAAACCTCTATATCTATAGATAAGGATAAAAGACAGTTTATAACTAATTTCTTTGAGAAATATAAAGTATTCTCTGACAATGATATTAAAAGAATGTTTGATTCTCAATATATCATGTTGATTTGTTCAACAATTTTAGAGGGTCAATACTTCAGTAGAAGTATAAAGATAAATGAATATTTACGACGATATAATGACGAATTTCTTATCTATGATAATATTGTTTCTAAAATATATGATGCTTTAAATTTAATTCACAAACTAGGACTTTCAGAAAAAAGCTATTGGTTTAATAAAGCAAATTTATTTTCTCTTATAATTGAAATAGTTAAATTTAGTATCGATAAAATAGACTTAAATTCACTAGAATTTCATTTAAATGAATTAGAGAATAAAGTAGACTTTTATTTTGTGGGTGAAGAAGATAATCTTGCATTAATAACGCCTGACGAAATGAAATATTTTGAAGTTGCTAGGCAAGGAAGTCATGAATTAAATGCTAGAATACATAGAGGGAAAGTGTTGAATGAATTGTTGAATAAATCAATATTTCAAAATAATGAAAATATAAATTCCATCATTTCTGAGTTAGAAAGAAAAGTTTCATCTTATTCAATCATTATTCCAACATCAACTGGTTTATCTAAAAATATTATGGATGCCACACAAAGGGTTAGAAAATTCCTCAAAACTGAGGATATTCACAATTATGAGGAACAACAATTTGGACCTGAATTTAAAAAAAAGCTACCTGCAAGTTTTATTTATGATGAAAAATTAGAAGTTCAAACAGAAGTGTCTCTATATAGATCAAATGGCCGAGGTGATTATCGAATTTGGTTTTCTAAGCTAACGGATTTTGCAAATGAATCAGATGACCTAGTTCTAATTAATCATAATGGATTAAAAGTATTAAATATTACGAAAAATAATTACTTGAACTATATTAATTCATTATAAGCTATCTAAGATTGAAATTAAAATATTCCCTAAATACATTGAAACTTGAAACATATATTATATAAAAGCTTGACATTTATAAAAATGAAGTAGATTATATTTTCTCATTTCTTTTTAGCAGACAAACATAACTCGACACGAAACTCAATAATTCTCTGAATTAAATCCATTGGCAAGGGTTTATCTACTGGGAATTGAACGGAACCTTTCCCCTGTTTATAAATGGCAAGTTCTTTTTCAAAGGCTTCATGCCCACTTGGTGTTGCATAAAAACCGATGTGTTTTTTGTAAGCGGCAAAATAAACTAAGGGCTTTCCATTCACTTTATAAGATGGCATTTTATAGGCAAATCCTTCTTCAGCTTCCAGAGCAACTGTTTTTATCAATGTTCTTAACGATTCAAGTTTCTCTGTAACTTCTTTTGGGAAAGATAAAATGTACTCTTCTACTTCACTAATTTCTGTATTCATATTATAATTCTAGTTCAAATAATTGTAAACGAAATTACCAATTTCACAATCTGAATCATAGCATAAGAACCCAAATTGTGCATCACAAATGCCAACACTGCTCTATTTCTTCCAGAAAAACCCATGGTCTCGGGCGAAATCATGCCGACAATTAAACCAACTACCATCGGTTTCAACAATAAAAACCAAATTAAATGAACTCCTAAAGAAACATGTCCTAAATAATCCTGCCAAACTACTGTTTGCTTTATATCTGCACCAACTGCCAAAAAAAACGAAAACCAAGTTACTAATGGAATAAAAACAGTTGCATAAATAACGGCTTGAAAGACAATCGATGTACTGCTAAATTGCCGTAATTTTTCGGGCATCAAACCCGAAGAGAACCAATAACTAGCCGCATACAAAGACACGATATAGCCAAAAGTATACATTATAAGTGTTACTAAAACAGCAATTTGTGCAACCGATATAATACATTAATCCTTTTCTTAATAGGCTGAAAGTACAGAATTAGATTCTGTTTACCAATTTAGGAACCGTAATTTTTTTGACGGACTTATCGACCAATTTTAATCTGATTTCTCACTTACAGAAAATTGTAGATGTAATCGCTAGATTTAATTGAAATGCTTGATCGACAAATTCTTGAGATAAAATTAGAGTATTGTTTTTTAATAATTTAAATAAGACTCGATTAAAGTTCTTCTTCAATCAGTGTTAAAAAAACTCCTAAAAAAAAATTATTTCTTCTTAATTGGAATCCAGATATCCTCTTCTGAATCAACAGAATCATTCTTGTATTTTGAGCCTAAAACTTCAAAATGTGGTCTATCATCTAAAATCCAATCCGAGTTCATCAACCATTTTGAAAAAATGTACTGATAAACACTTGTATCTGAAGATAATCCTCTATAAGTAAAAACCGCATATTTGCCTTCAGGTAACACAAACGACTCTAACTGATTAGGAATCACTTCTAAAGAACTCACTTCTACCAATGCCCATTTTTTAAACTCTTTTTCAGGATCAAATCGTTCAAAATAAGTTGTATCATATACTTGTAAAGAAAACCTGTCACTGCCTATTCGGTTGGGAATAGAATAAATCAAAGGTCCAAATAAAGACCAAAGAACTCCTGTTTTATTATTCAATAAACTCATGTTTACGCTTTTACCCACAAATAACCGCTTTGAGATTACACGAATCTGAGTCTCTTTTGAATACATAGAATACAAATCCTTATCAATTTTTTAGGAAGAAGTAAATTGCACAAATGATAATAACTGTCAAAAAAGAAAAGTTTCATAATTTAAATTCAACTTTGCGGAATTCATATCAATTGTATTTATACGTACTTTCCATTTTTACTAAAAGATTTCACATTGATTATTTAACATGGATTTAAGTGCTTATAGCAACGAATTACAAGCTAATTCAGATACATTATTAAAACTTTTACACACTCTTGAAGAAAATAAGCTTTCCGAAAAGCCAAATAACGAATGGAGTATTCTTGAAATTGCAGAACATATTTATAGAGCCGATAGGACTTTTATTCACGTTATTACTCAAGATTCAGTAAAATATCACGAATCGGAAGAAATCAGAGGAAGCACAAAAATTAAATATTTATTGGTTGATAGCAGAGCTCGAAAAGTAAAAGCACCTGATTTTTTAGAACCCAAAGGTAAATTTTCATCTATTCAAGATTTTGAAAATGTATTTCTTCAACAAAGAACGTCTTTAATTGAAAAACTAGAAAATGGTAGTATTTCTGATTTCACGGCCATTTTTCCACATCCATTTTTAGGTGAGCTAACCGTTACAGATTGGCTTTATGTAATTCTGCATCATACTTCTCGCCATGTAGAGCAGATTAATGATCGATTAAGAGCCATTAAATAAATGAGATTGAAAAAATCTAAACCAATAATACTAGCAGAAGAACTTATTTGGGCCTACTCTCAAGGTATTTTCCCAATGAGTGATGAGTCCGATTCAGAAGATGTTATTTGGTACACGGCTATAAAGCGTGGAATTATTCCTATGGATGGTTTTAAGGTCTCCAAAAATGTGAAACAGCGCATAAAACAAGGTAAATTCAAAGTTACGATTGACAAAGCTTTTAAAAAAGTAATGAAAGCTTGTGCTGAGCGTGAAACAACCTGGATTTCTGGAATTATCATTCGCTCTTATTACGAATTATTCAAACTCGGTTATGCACATAGTGTCGAGATTTGGTCAGAAGATGGTTCTGAATTAATTGGTGGACTTTACGGTGCATCTTTGGGTAAAGCTTTCTTTGGTGAATCGATGTTTAAACGCCAAGCAGATGCAGATAAAATCGCTCTGTATTTTGCGCATCAATGGCTTAGAGAAAACAACTACCTATTGTGGGATACCCAATTCTGGACTCCACATCTTGCCCAATTTGGTTGCATAGAAATTGATGCAGAAGATTATCAAATGAGATTAAAAAATGCGATCAAGTGAATTAAGCTTGTGATTTTTGTTAATTCTTAGTTAAACGAATTTTTTTATGATAATGAGTATGAGTTTACTTTAAAATCATGTTATCTGCAAAATAAGTAGTGTTTTACTCTATTATTAAGACTGTAAAGCATGAATTTCTACCAACATTTAGTTTAGTTTAGTTTAGTTTACATTGATGAGTGTACTCCGAAAAGTAGTTTTTAGCAAACTACTCGTCGAATTCGTAGGATTTAGAAGGGTGAAAATTGAAAGTATCGACTTTTTGGAGTGGACTCATTCATTGATTTCAAACTTTGAACAATTCACAACATTAGTGCAACGTTTGAGGTTTCTCCATTACGAATTTTTCTGCTGCTTCAATTTCGAAATCGTCTAAGTTTAATTCACTTGCACGGTCACCAAATTTTTGAATACTGAAATACAATATTGGGATAAATGAAAGATAAATTACCCAAAAAGGGACATTCAGCACAAATACAAGAATTAGAGAAATGGCACTAACAACACCAACTAAAATAGAATAGGGCAACTGAGTTCTAACGTGTTCAATATGTTCGCAACTGCTTGAAATGGAACTTAGAATTGTTGTATCAGAAATTGGTGAACAATGATCGCCCCAAACTGAACCAGCTAAAACAGAAGCCACTGCTGCATAAATCAATTCATGAGTTACTTCAAACTCTAATCCATTTGATTTGCCGAGAGCCCAAGTTAATGGAACAACCAATGGCATTAAAATGCCCATTGTTCCCCAGCTAGAACCTGTAGAAAAACTGGTAACGGCAGATAATAAAAAGATTACAACTGGCAACCAGAATGGATTTAAAGAATCGCTAAACACAGAAACTAAATAATCAGCTGTGTGTAATTGTGAGGTTAACTCACTTAAAGCCCAAGCCATAACAAGTATAATTAAACCATCAAACATGGTGTGCATACCAGTCATCATAGATTTAATCAATTTCTCGATGGTAAGAATTTTTTGAACACTTGTTAAAAATATGGCAGAAGTAAGTGACAATAAACTTCCCCATAAAAGTGAGGCATAGGAATTAGAAGACGCAATAATATCGCGAAGATTTTCCCCAGATCCCGTTAAATACAAACCTGTAGACGTTCCAATAACTAAAACTAAAATCGGGACAAGAGCATTTAAGTAATGGGAATGCACTTTATCATCTCTAAGAAAATCATTTTCTTCTTCATAAACCCCATACTTATCTAAAGAAGGATCCTTTTTAGCCTTTAAAAGCTGAATACGTGATGTTAACATCGGACCAAAATCTTTTCCAGAAGCAGAAATGGTAAAGACAAAGAAAATGGTTAGAAATGCATAAAAATTATACTCTAATGAGCCCATAAAAACCGAATAAGCCGCTTCGTTATAATCTGGCATTTTTGCAGCGGCATCGGTTATATATCCTAACATGGCACCAATCCAGGTACTTACTAAAGCAACAGTTGCAACTGGCGCAGAAGTTGAATCGACTAAATAAGCCAACTTGGCACGAGTAATTTTTAATTTATCGGTTAATGGACGCATTGTATTCCCAACAATCATCGTATTCGCATAATCATCGAAAAAAATGAACAGACCAACAATCGAAGTCATTACCATTCCTTGACGTTGAGTTTTTACAAACTTTGAGACAACATCAATAACGCCACCTGTACCTCCATTATCTGAAATAATTCCAATCATTCCACCAATTAATAAAGAAAAGAGCATGATACTAACATGATCGGGTGTTGCTATGCCTGGAACAATGTAATCGGTAACGGTTGCAAAAAAACCAGTTCCAATACCAGCTAATCCTGAATCTGAAACTAACCAAGCCCCAAGCCAAATTGCGATAAACAATGAGAATAACACTTGTCTAGTAATTAAAGCTAAAACAATAGCTAAAACGGGTGGAAGAATACTTGTCCACTGAGCGCCTGCAGATTGTGAGACTAATTTTTCAAGTGCCGAAGGTGCTGAAGCTAAACTATCTTGCGCAATTGTTCCATTTATGAAAAAGAAACATGAAAGAACTACAAGTAACGCAGAAAGCCATCTATATTTTAATGACATACCAAATATTGAATGAAGGTAAAATTGTAAGGGGCAAAATACGGTAAGCTTTGTAATTCTCTAAGCATGAAAAGCGCTTTTTACCATTTTATCCGATTAAATCACTTTTTTATTAGACGACTAAATCATTTTATTCCAATGCGGAACCAATTTTCCTGATTGAACCAAAGAAGGGTTCACAGTCACCAGTGGTAATTTGCTTTAAATAAACCTGATACAAAGCAGTCAATTCTAGGGTATCTCTTGCTTGTTTAGGAATGTCATTGTACTTAATGGAATACTTTCCCCGTTCAAATACTGCAACATCTTTAGTTAGAGCATCTAATCTTCCTGTAAACTCAACAACTGAATAAGCACAGGGTTCTTTACCAATTATTGGTACTATTTCTTTTCTGCAACCGCTCCAAAACAAAAGAACTAAAACAAAAAAGAAAGTTCGCATATAAATCAGTTAGGCTAGGGGTAAAACGTATTTGTATATGGACCAAAAATGACAAAAAGTTCCTCCAAGTACAAATACATGCCAAATTTCATGAAATCCTAATATATCAGGGATTAAATTTGGCTTTTTAAGCGCATAAATTATAGCACCAATTGTGTAAGATAGTCCACCCATTGCCAGCCAGAAAAATCCTTCCATCCCAAACTCATCTTTCATGAATGGAAAAATAGTTACGGCCATCCATCCCATTGCTAAGTATATAGCTGTTGACAAAAAACGTGGCGCTGTAATCCAAAATAATTTAATAAATAAACCAGCAAATGCAATTGTCCAGACAATGCCAAACATAATCCAACGTAAAGGATCTGTTAAGGCTAATAAACAATATGGAGTATAAGTACCTGCAATTAAAATGAAAATAGAAATGTGATCAAATTTTTTCAGTTTTAATATTCTTGATTCTGGCCCTAATGACCAATGGTATATCGAACTTGCTAGATATAATAAAGTCATCCCAAACCCAAAAACAGATGAAGCCCAAATTGCTGATACCGATTGAATTTTAATAGAGTAATAAAGCATAAACCCTAAAGCGACAACGGATGCAACTGCCCCAATTGCATGTGTTAAACTATTAACAGGTTCACGAATAATTTTCTTTAAAGCTGAAATCATAAAAAGTGAGAAGCTATTCGGTGCAAAGGTACAAAAATTATGACTTTTAACTGATTTTATTATTGATACCTAATTTTTTAAAATAACCACTGCGAAGTTTTTAATATTACAGTAGGCGACAAAAATCTTGGCGAATCTGATAATAAACTTGAAAAATACGTATCAAAAAAATATTCTCTAAACTCGTTTGTTAACCCTTTTTCAAAAATATCCTGAAAGTAGCAATACTGTCAGGATTTCATGATTAGTGTTATTAAAGTAATTTCAACACATTGATTAACATTTTACTGGATATGCGTTTAGTGAAATCGGTATTTGCATATTGAAACTGAATTAAGCCATTTTTATCAACTACATAAACCGTTGGGATTGGAATCACATCTTCATTTTTATTATTTGAGTACTCTCTAAGCGTATTTTTATACTTTTCAGGTGCACGATAGGCTAAACCAAATGAAGTTATAGCATCCATAGTTGGATCGCTTAACAATCGAAAATTTAAATTGTTTTTATTCAAGTTTTCACCTGATTTCTCAAACGTATCTGGACTTACAGCAACTAATTGATATCCTAATTCTTCAATCATCGGCAGTGCTTTTCTTAAATCGATTAATTGTGCATTACAGTAGGGACACCAACCACCACGAAAGAATACAAGAACCGTTGGTTTTTCTTTTATTACAGACAGCATTTTTACAGATTTTCCTTCCAAATCGACTAAATCTACATTTGGAGTAGTTTGTCCGACTAATAAGGGTTTCGTTTCAGCTGAAGTTGCGGCAATTATTCGATCTTGTGCGGTTGCGTTTAGAATTAGACTAAACAGCATAATCAGGGAAAAGAATATAGATTTCATAAATTTTTATTTAGTGATTGTAAATGGGTTTCTCTACTAAGCTCTCAAAATTTAATGGGATTACATACGCATCATCTAGTAATTTAGTATAATTTATCGATTTGTAAATTTATTTCTAACTTGATTGAGGGTGAATAATAATAGACCACGATGATAAAACACACTATCATCCTAAGGTTCTTCTTCATTTTCAATAAAATTATGAATATGAAATCTAGGTTTCAACTAATTGAAAATTAAACATTGTGGTAAAAACTATTTCTTCTATCAGCAAATGGAATACTTAATATTAATCCACTTACATCAAATAATTTTAATTCTAAACGCTTGTTAAGTTTATTGCAATAGGTTTGAAAATTCTTTTGACCAAGTGCTTTTAATTGTAATAGCTGAGGAAACTCATTATTTGGATGTATATGTTGAGCTCACTCCAGAAAGTCGAATCTTTCGGTTTGAACCATTTCAAATCCTGTTAATTTGCCAAAAATGTTACTGAAAATTACTTTTCAGAGTAAACTCAACGTTTAACGTATTTGTGAAAGCCTGACATTAATTAATGATATTCAAATAAAGTTTTCATTTTTCATCACTTTTCTTCTATTTCTCATTCAATTAACTATCTTATTTTAAAGTTTTCAGCCAATTCATTAAAAATAAATTTATGACGCCCCTTTTTAAAAAGTTGAATTTTAAAGACCAAACAGTATGTTTTATTCTGAACGCTCCAGAGTCTTTTAATATTGATTTAGAGCAAATAAGACCATTTACAACAATTCAAACGAATTTAAATTCACTTGATTCCGTTTCTTTTGCTCTACTTTTTTTAACCCAACAAGCTGAAATTGAGAAGACGCTAAACGCAGTAGCTCCAAAACTAATAGACGATGCCGTTCTTTGGTTTTGCTATCCAAAGAAATCATCAAAAAAATATTCATCTGATATAAATCGCGATTCTGGTTGGGAATCTTTAGGCGAACATCAATTTGAACCCGTTAGAATGGTCGCTATTGATGAAGATTGGAGCGCTTTACGCTTCAGAAAAGTAAACTTGATTAAAAAAATAACCAGAAATGAATCTATGCTTCTTTCCGAGGCTGAAAAACGAAGAAAAGTGAAATCCCCAAATGGCTAAAAGCTCAACTTTTTATCTTCGAAAAATCCATCGATTTTTAGGCGTGAGCATAGGAATTCAAATTCTTTTTTGGACTCTTAGCGGCTTGTATTTCACTTGGACGAGCATTGATGAAATCCATGGTGATCAGTTTTTGAATGAACAAGCTCACATAAATCATAAACAAATTCAATCTGATTCGATAAAATTTCCAGATTCACTTGGAGCCATTTCTTCTCTAGAACTTCGATTTATTTTAAATCAATCGTATTTCTGGATTAATGATTCTGTATTGGTAAATGCGTTAACAGGTGAAATAAAAACAGAATTATCTAAAGATGAAGCGATTGCCATTGCAAAAGAACAGATAAAACCCAAATTCGAAGTAATGGAAGTCAGATTACTTGAAAAAGTTGGTGCACATCACGAATATCGTGAAAAACCTTTACCTGCTTGGGAAATTCGTTTTAAGGGGCTTGATAATCTAAGTGCTTATGTTTCTATTAAAGACGGAAGTTTTCAAAAAGTTCGACATTCGAGTTGGCGAATTTTCGATTTTCTTTGGATGACTCATACTATGGATTATAAAACTCGTGACAATTTTAATCATTGGGTGATTCGTGGCTTTTCTGCTTTAGGATTGATTACCGTTCTTTCGGGCTTTGTTCTTTTTGGGTTTACTCGAAAACGTTAACCATACTCACCTTTGACAGAGTTCGAAACTCTGTCAAAGGTTACTTTGCCAAAGTTGAAAACTTTGGCAAAGTTTAACACGCAGTTTCGGTATTTTTGAGGCTCATTCTTAAAAAAAACCGTTCTAATGCACGTAATTCCAGCCATAGATCTTTACGATTCAAAAGTTGTCCGATTAAAAAAAGGCGACTACAATGCTCAAACTGAATACGCTCTTTCTCCACTTGAACAAGCTCGTGTTTATGCCGAAGCAGGTTTCAAACACTTGCACATTGTTGATTTAAATGGAGCCAAAGAAGGTAAATTTGTGAATCTTCCTGTCATTGAAGATATCATTCAAAAATTGGGAGTTACGGTTCAAACAGGCGGCGGAATTCGTACGTTTGATGACGCTCAACGTCTTTTAGATTCTGGTCTTTCACAATTAATCTGCTCCTCAATTGTGGTGAAAAATCCGACAGATTGGGAAAAAATGTTGTCCGTTTTAGGCGGGAAAACCTGCATTCTCGGTCTAGATATCAAAGACGGAAAATTAGCTTATGGCGGTTGGCTAGAAACTAGCAAAGAATCTGTTGAGATTTTTCTCGAAAAATATCTTCCACTCGGAATTGAATATGTTCTTTCAACCGACATTTCTCGCGACGGAATGCTTTCTGGAATCAATGTGGAACTATATGATCGATTGCAAAAATTATTTCCTCAACTCAAATTTATTGCTTCTGGCGGCCTAAAAAACGTAACAGATTTAGAACAATTACAAGTGATACATTCTCATGGAGTTGTAGTTGGAAAAGCCTATTATGAAGGTCATATTTCATTAAACGAAATGCTTCACCATCATTCGAATTAAGATTTTTTATGGACAAACTAGATAAAGACGAAGCAAAATTATTTAAACTTCACTCCGATTTCCCACCTGCAGGTGATCAACCAACAGCTATTAAAGAACTTACGGAAGGCTTAGATCGTGGAGATAAGTTTCAAACTTTATTGGGAATTACGGGTTCGGGTAAAACACGAACAATTGCTTCGGTTATCGAAAAAGTTCAGAAACCAACTTTGGTGATGTCGCACAATAAAACACTTGCGGCTCAATTATTTAGAGAATTATCCGACTTTTTCCCTGAAAACAAAGTCGAGTTTTTTATTTCCTACTACGATTATTATCAACCTGAAGCGTATTTGGTTTCTCAGGATAAATACATCGAAAAAGATTTAAGTATTAATGATGAAATTCAGAGGTTGCGTCTTCGGGCTACGAGTTCTTTGTTATCGGGTCAACGTGATGTAATTATTGTGGCTTCGGTGAGCTGTATTTATGGTATTGGTTCCCCATCTGAGTATCGCCAAATGGTTATTCCTTTGGTGGTCGGAATGGAAATCCCACGAAATAAACTCCTTTACGAACTAGTTGACTTGCATTATAATCGTAATGATGTTGAGTTTAAACGAGCAACATTTCGGGTTCGTGGTGATGTTATCGATATTTATCCCGCTTACGAAGACACCGCTATTCGTTTATTTTTCTGGGGTGACGAACTTGAAAAAATGACAATTATTAATCCTGATACAAATGAAGAACTTGTTTCGATTACCGATTACACCATTTTCCCAGCTTCTCATTATGTAACAACGAAATCTCGTTTAGAACAAGCCGTTCGTGGCATTCGTGAAGAACTTGACTGGCGCATAAAAGTTTTAGAAGAAGATGGTAAATATCTGGAAGCAAAACGCTTAGAAGAACGGACGATGTTCGATCTTGAAATGATTCAGGAAATTGGATACTGCTCTGGAATTGAAAATTATTCTCGTTATTTGGCAGACCGAAATCCCGGTGAGCGCCCTTTTTGTTTGATGGATTATTTTCCAGACGATTTTCTCTTGGTTTGTGATGAAAGTCATCAATCTGTTCCTCAAATTAATGCCATGCATGGTGGTGACCGTTCACGAAAGGAATCCTTAGTTGAACATGGATTCCGTTTGCCTTCGGCTTTAGATAATCGTCCACTGAAGTTTGATGAATGGGAAACCATGATTAAACAATGCATTTTTGTTTCAGCAACTCCATCAAATTACGAATTGGAAAAATGCGAAGGCATAGTTGTAGAACAAATTATTCGCCCAACCGGATTGATGGAACCTCCGATTGAAGTTCGTCCTCTAAAAAATCAAATTGATGATTTAATTGATGAAATACGCAAAACAGTGGCTAAAACTCAGCGCGTTTTAGTCTTAGCCTTAACCAAACGAATGAGTGAAGAACTCTCTGAATATTTACGAAAAATGGGAATTCGAGCTGCTTACATGCACAGCGAACTCGATGCTATTCAACGGGTTGAAGTACTTTATCGATACAGAAAAGGCGAGTTTGATGTCTTGGTTGGAATTAACTTGTTGCGAGAAGGAATCGATATTCCAGAATTAGGTTTAGTAGGAATTTTGGATGCGG